>JAAUTZ010000114.1 GCA_012031225.1 Chloroflexaceae bacterium | reverse complement strand
TAAACGCCATTCTGCCCGCCAACGTTCGCTCGTACTTCTTCTTCGATGGAGAGAAGATTGACAACTTTGCACGCCCAGAAGCGGCAAGCGAAGTGCAGACCGCGATCTTTCAGGTGCTCAATCTGGAAGTGCTAACCCGTGCCCGTGACCATCTGAAGAAAGAAGCCCGCGAACTGCGCCGCGAGTTGAAGGCCATCGCGGGGCGGGAACTACAGGTGCTGCTGGACAAACAGGAAGCTGACCTCAAGCGCAAAGCCGATCTGCAAACGCGGCAGGATCACGTGCGGGAGGAAATGGCGGCTGCCAAACAGCATATTCACGACATCAATCGGCGGCTCGGTGAACTCCAAGAGAGTCAGGCATTACAGCAACGCTACGATCAGTTTACCGCTGAGATGAACGAGCGTGAGAAGGAGTTGCAGGGGCTAACCGAACGTATCCAGCAGATTGCAACGCAGGGCTATGTGCTGCTGATTGGCGATGCGGTAGCGCAGGCGCAGCGGGTGCTGGACGCGAAACGGCAGCGGGGCGAGATCCCCGGCAACATCCGCCAGCAGTTTGTGCAGGATCTGCTTGACCGCCGCGAGTGCCTCTGTGGTCGCCCGTTTGCCGAGCAGGATGACGTGCATCAGCGGCTTACTGCGCTCCTCCGAAGCTCACTGCCGGGGGCGGTGGAGGACGATGTGCAGACCACGAGTGGCATCCTTCGCACCTTGCCAGATCGTGCAGCAGGCATGCGGCATGACCTTGCCACCGCAATGCAGGAACGAGTGCGGCTCCAAAGCCGTTTAGAGGATCTGTTCCGGCAGCGCGATGATATAGGGCGCCAGATGGGAGCCTCGCAACAGGATGAAGTGAGTACCCTCGCAAAGCGGCGCGATGAGTATCAAGCCGATCTCGAACGATACCAAGATCAGGTGTCACGCACCACGATGGAACTGGAGCAGCTTGAGCCAATGCTCGCAGACCTCAAGCAGCAGATTGCAAAGGCAGAGAAGGAAGAATACCGCGAGAAGCTGTTGAGCCGGAAAGCTGAACTTGCCCAGCAGGCTGCCGACGCAATTGACCAGATGTTTGCTATCTTTGCCGATGAAAAGCGGCAACAGATTGAGGCGCAGGCCCGTGCGATTTTCCAGCGACTGGCGTGGAAGGGCGACCATTTCCGCGATCTGAGCCTCTCCGCCGATTATCAGCTTGAGGTCACGGATCGCTATGGGCAACCCGCCCGTTCGGAGCTGTCCGCTGGGGAACGGCAAGTGCTGAGCTTGTCTTTCATTACGGCGATGGCGCAGGTATCTGGGCGCGAAGCACCACTGGTGATGGATACCCCCTTTGGGCGGCTTTCCGCGAACCACCGTGAGAAGATCACGGCGAACTTGCCGGCACTGGCAAACCAACTGGTGCTGTTCGTGACGGATGAGGAGTTGCACGATCAGGCCCTCATCAATCTCCAGCCGCGTATTGGCAAGGAGTATCGGCTCAATTTTGACCCAGCCACAAGCTGCACAACGATTGAGGAGGTGTGAGCGTGAGTAATCCTGTCAGCCGATCAGGAGGGCGCGTTGCGATTGATGCAAGCCTGCACGATCTCTACAAAGAACTGACCGAAGGCAAAGACATTGAGAAAGCCCCGTTTCTTACGATGAAAGATGTGTTTATGCTCGCAGTGTGCCTCGGCTACCGTCGCGGACAACGCAAGCCGATTGCGGGCAAGCAGCAGCAGATTTTCCACTGGGCACAGTTCTCGGATCAGGTGGACGTGCCTATCTTGAAGGCTATCGCCATTGCAGTCACTGGTGATGTGCTGGTGCTGAGCGATTTTGGGAAGGTCGTGGAGCTTGCTGAGGAGTATGCCAATGCTGGCATCCACGAGGTACGGACAAAGGTGGCGGACTACAGCGGTGAGCCGCTGTGGGGGTTGGTGGATTTGGTGAGAGGGTAGTTCTACATATAATGCAAGGAGACGAGCATGATACAGACAACAGAAAGCATCGATTTTGGCAGGTTAATTACAGGACACAGTCCCTTTTCGGTACCAAAATATCAACGTGCTTATGCATGGGATGAAGATGAAGTTACAGAATACTTGGATGATATGGAGAGGCTGTACCGCGATAGAGTTAATTCTTCGGAAAATAGGATGCCACATTTCTTCGGCGGGTTAGTAAGTGTAAGACGCTTTGCTTCGGGAACACCCCACGGCTATATTCATGACGTAGTAGATGGCCAACAACGTCTTGCAACTTTTATGATCACAATATGTGCCATCCTTGAAGGGCTCAAAATAATTGAACAGAAAGCAACGGCGAGTGGTGATGCGGGAGCGACCGACGACGCTAAAATCGAGCGAGAAAAAACGGAGACAAACTATTTCTTCTATCTGGAAGGAGTGGGAAGACAAACCCAAAAACGTCTTCGACTAAGCCTATCCAAAGCGGATAATAAGTATTTTGAAGACTTGATGCGAAATATTGGTGATGCTCGAACAAAAAAAAACCTTTGAACGTGATTCACACCGTCGAATACAAAGTGCATGGAAACAGATTTTCAAGAAACTTGTCGAATCTCCAATCCTCAATGACACATCACTTACGTATGGTGAAAAAATAGATCGCCTGTTACAACTAAGGTCAAGTATGACTGAAGATTGTTATATTATACATATAGTAAGTGATAACCACCAAGAAGCATATCGACTGTTTTCGATATTGAATGATCGTGGTAAAACCCTCAGCGATGGCGATTTATTGCGCTCCTACACTCTGGAAAATCTGGAATATTACGAAGACCATCAAAAACAGGTAGCGGAAGTTTGGGATAGAATTCTCGGTCATACCGAAGTTCAGATAGATGAATTCCTAAGAGCATATTATCCATCACATCAAGGTAAACGTGCACCTCGAAAAGATTTGGCTGCAACATATCGTGCAACTTTTTTTGAGTATCCTAGGCCTCTGGAAAAAGGAAAGGACTCAGACGCTGATACTATTCGGGATAATCTGCTTACGATGCAAAGAGAGGCAGAGGCTTTTTTTAATATAGTGGAAGGCGACTGGCCTTACCCTTCTCCATCAGTACGTCAATGGGATATCGTCCGATTACACAGGCTTATTAAAGTACTCAAGCACACTATTTGTATTCCACTGCTGTTAAGTGCCTATAATCATTTAAAAGAGGAGGATTTCGCTGATCTCGTCAATCTACTTGAACGTTTTTCCTTCCGCTACATTACAATAGTTGGCGTTCATGCTGGCGGATTAGGGGATTTATATAATAAACAAGCTAAGGATATACGTGATAATCCTACGGGATATAACCTAGGCAATTTTCGATATAAATTGCAAGAATTACAAGAATCAAGCGCGCGCGACTCCTCATTTGCCAACGCCTTGACAGACAAGCTCACATACCGAACATCTTCAATAAGGCAGATTATTCGCTATTTCCTCTCAACTATAGAGGATTATTACCAGTGGTATTTCCATGGTGCGTCTGGAGATCCAGAACCTGATAAAATCCGTGTTTTCGATCTTAATTCGCTTACGATAGAGCACATCTACCCGCAAAATCCTGCTCCCGGCGCATCGGATCAAGTGCTTGAACCGTACAAACATACTGTCGGCAACTTGTCATTTTGGAGCGAAGATGAAAATGGAAAGGCAAGCAACAATGCATTTGCGGCAAAAAAACATCAATACGAAACATCGAGCGTTGCGTTGAATCGGGAATTGGCAAAACTTACAAAATGGGATATTAGCACGTTGGAAACAAGACAGTCTGAATTACTGAAAATGGCGCAGAAAATTTTCACTGCATAAAGTAAGCGCAAGGAGGTATGCTCGCGATCCATTGATCTTAAACAACTAACCGCTGTAGTCGTCCGATTGCCGTCGCAACAATCCCTATAGCGAAAGATATCTCCCCCTCCGCATTCCCCCGCCCCACGCCAATGCGGATGGCACTGTGCGCACGCTCCTCGCCGAAGCCCAGTGCCAGAATGACGTGCGACGGTTCCACCGTCGCGGTGGTGCAGGCCGAGCCAGTTGCGATAGCGATGCCCTTGAGTTGCACCACCAGCGACTTACTCTCAACCCCACGCAGCGACACATTCAGATTGTTGGGCAGCCGCTGCGTGGGGTGCCCATTCAGCGCAACCTGCTCCTCACCGAGGTGTTCACGCAGGTAATCCAGCAGTTGCTGCGTCCACGCTCGCTCGCGGCGTGCATCAGCATCCATCTCCTGTACGCCAATCTCGATTGCCTTGCCCATCCCCACGATCCCCGGTACATTCAGTGTACCCGAACGAATGCCGCGCTCGTGCCCGCCCCCATACAGCACGGGCGCAACCCGCACAAACGGATTGCGGCGACGCACATACAGCCCGCCCACGCCTTTCGGCCCATAGATCTTGTGCGCCGAGAACGAGAGCAAGTCAATGTGCATCGCCTGCACATCCAGCGGGATGTGCCCCACCGCTTGGGCGGCATCGGTGTGGAACAGCACGCCGTGTTCCCGTGCCACCGCCCCGATCTCGCGCAGCGGCGCAAGCGTGCCAATCTCGTTATTGGCCGCCATGATCGAGATCAGGATCGTGCGCGGCGTGATCGCCTGCCGCACCGCATCTGGGTCAACCAGTCCATACTGGTCAACCGGCAGATAGGTGATGTGCTTGCCCTGATGCGCCAACCGTGTACAGCAATCCAGCACCGCCTTATGCTCGGTGACGCAGGTGATGATGTGGTCGCCTTTGCTAGCATACTTCTCAGCCACCCCGAACAAGGCGATATTATCAGATTCCGTAGCACCGCTCGTAAAGATGATTTCTTCTGGGCGGGCATTGATCGCGGTTGCACACTGCTCACGGGCACGTTCTACGGCCTGCTTCGCCAGATTGCCCGCCTCGTGGTCAATACTCGCAGCATTGCCATAGATCTCGGTGAAGTAAGGCAGCATCGCCTCCAGTACCCGTGGGTCAACTGGGGTGGTTGCATTGTGGTCAAGGTAGATGATGCGCTCCGTCTTCATGCCTGCCCGCCTCCAGCAGTGGGCAGCAGGCGCATCTGTTCCTGCACCAACCGATCCAGATCACCGAGATGCTTCATTCGGTGGTAGAGCATCAACACCCCCCGATTGACGTGGGCACGGAACTGATCCTCCAGATCGTGCTCCAGATCCAGCCCATCGTGGGCGCAGCGTTCACGCAGCAGGGCCACAAATATGGCATCCCACTCCCCCATGAGGGTATAGCGGTTCAGTTCGCGCTGGCTATCTGCGGGATACTTGTCCGGGTCGGGCACCATCGGGTCGTTCAGCGAGAGGCAGAACCCGATCCGGCAGAGCAGGTTGGGGGTCAATCCGGTGCGGGCCTTCAGGTGGATCAAGCGTTGATCCGCTTCCGCGCACACGCGCAGCCGGGTCACGTTCATGCTGCCACCTCCACCGTGGGAGCGGGGTCGGTCAGATAGCCCTGATCTACCACCGTGCAGCCCTGCTCCTCATCGAACGACAGGCGGAAGGTCTGTGCAATGGCCGGACGCAGGTGGGCGTAGGCGTGGGCATCAATCTCGGTGTCCGTCGAGAGGATAATGACCTGCTGGGCCGCGTGCGGCAGGAAGTGGGTCAAGAGCGTCTCGCGGTGGGTGCGGTCAAGCCGCCCCATCGGGGTGTCCACAATAATCGGCAGGGACCGCCCCGAGACCGACCGCAGGGCCCACAGCAGGGCGGTGGCATACAACTGCTTCTCACCTGCCGAGAGATCGGATTTGGGCAGCAGCATGCGGTTCGGCCCGTAGAGCGTCACGGTGAAGCGTTGCCGGTCAATATGGACTTCTTTGACCAGTGTCTGCTTGCGACAGAGCAGGTTGAAATAGTCAGCAATGGCCTGCTCCAACTCAGCGAGCTTCTGCGTCAGTAGCTCCTCCCGATAGTGGCGCAACACAACCTGTATCGTTGCCGCCTGCGTGGTGCGGGCATCAGCCGCCCCCATCGCTGCCAACCGCGCAACTGCCGCATCAGAGGTGCGTTGCACCTGTGCCATGTGCCGTTCGAGATGGGCAACCGCTTGGTGCGCCCGTGCAAGCTGCTCATCAAGCCGCCCTTGTTCTGCGGCAAGGTGGCGGAATGTATCGAGATAGGGTGTTGCAACGCCATCAGAGGGGATCTGGCTGAGTGCCTGTTCGAGGTTCTGCTGCGCTTGTTCAAGCTGCTCAAGCTGGCGCGTCAACGTGTGCAGGCGTTCTGGCACCGTTGTCGTTGCCTCGGCGATCCAGCCCAGCAGGTGCTGGCGATCACGGGCTGCCAACGGGTGGCGCAGCGGCTCGGTGGTGGCTGCTGCCTCCGGTGGCGTGAGCACAGCTTGCACCGCTGCGACAATCCGCGCCCAGTCCTGCGGGGTCACAGCTGGGGCAACCTGCGTCTGGAATGCGCCATCGCACAACGTCAGGGCAACCTGCGCCGCCTGATCGCGCAGTGCTGCCGTGCGATGCCCAGCAGCTTCCAGAGCGGCTTCAGTATGCAGCCGCTCCTGAAGCCGTAGACACCACTGCGGTGCGAACGCAACGGGCAGCAACCCGGCAGCCAGTTCCCGCAGTGCCGCCGTGACCCGCTCGATCTCGCTTTGCACCGTCTGCTGGCGGTGCAACAGGACATCTCGATCTTGGACGAATCCGCCACCCTCCTGAATGAGGGCTTGCCGGGCCTGCTCCAGCCGATGAACCACACCATCGTGGCGGGCCTGAAGCTGGGCACGATCCTGCACGCTGGTCTGATACTGCGCACGAACGCGGGCAAGCTCCTGCTCAGCAGCTTCGACATCACGCTCTGCCTGCGTTTGATCCTGCCGTTCTTGCTGACGGAGATACACCCCCAGATCGGCGTGCAGGCGATCAATCACATCCAGATTGAGCAAGCCCCGCACCGCAGCCGCCAGCGTTTCGGCTTCGCGGTCATCGTCGGCGAGGGCCTGCACCTGCTCGCCATCGAAGAAGAAGAGGTCGGCCAATCCGGGCGGGATGAGGTCGCGCAGGAAGTCGCCCCAGTGTTCCGGTGCAATCGTTTGCAGCGGCGTGCCATTCTGGTAGAGCGACACGGTTTCATGCAAGGCCTCACCTTCAAACCGCCACATTCGCACGGCATCGTAGGTACTCAGGACCCCCGCGTGGACGTGCTCAAACAGGATTCCCACCTGTGCCGACTGGAGCGGCACCTGCTGCGCGGGATGGCGATGCAGCCGTTGACGGATGAAGGTCGCGTAGTCGGTCTTGCGGGTGCGGGTGCCCAGTGCCAAGCGTCCATACAGGCACAGCCGCAGGGCTTCGAGGATGGTCGTCTTGCCGGCCCCGTTTTTGCCCCCGAACAGAATAATCGGGCGGGGATGGGTGGGATCACGCTGCGGGCGCAACGCAAATTCGTGGCGACCCCGATAGACCCCAAAGTTGGTGAGCGTCAGCCGGGTAAAAATCATGCGACCTCCTCCGCAACGCCACCATCCAGCGGGGCAAGCTGATGCTCCGCACGCACGCTTGCTTCGTCGCGCCAATCCTCACCCAGCACGGCATCAATGCGCTGGAAGATTCCCGCCCGCCGGTGCATGCCCTGCTGCTGGCGTTCCTGCTCCAACAGCTTGGCTACGAGATCGGTGGGCACACCCTGCTCGACACAGATCTCGTGCAGGGTACGATACTCCTGCGCGGAAAAGGCACCAATGTCATCTTGCAGCCAGTTCAGGGTGTGTCCTGTCAGCTCGGCATAAATCTGGGGCACGCTGTCGTCCCAGTCGTTGCGCTCGGTGCGCCAGATGCGGCGGATCTCGTGCAATTCGGCTTCGCTGATCAGTTCTTGATGCGGATCAGGCCCCAGTTCGCGCACCTGCTTCTGGGTGTCCAGCAGCCGACGCAGGATCTCCTTACAGAAGTCGAGATAGTAGGGACCACGGATCAACTTGCCTTCCTTCACCACCACCTGCCCCGTGCGACGCTTGTGCCCGCGATACAGATGCTTCTTTTGGGGGTCTTGCGTTTGGGCCAGCCAGTCGCGGAATTCAAGCAACGGGATCATCCACTCCTCACCGGAGTCAATCATCGCTTCCATTGATTTGTCACGAGTAACAACGGTACACGTCCAGCAACCAAAGCGACTATTGCCACACGAGGGGGTGGTCTCATCCACGACCAGCGGACACTCACCAGACTGGGCACTGCGGTAGAGGGCGGCGAGATCGCGGTTGTTGCTGCCCCACGGCGACGGCACCTGCAACAGATACGTCCACACATCGTCGGTGGTGAAGTCCTCAATCGGAGTATAGACGTAGGCGCGGGTCAGGATGTGATGGCGGTTGAGGCGACTCCCCGTAATCTTGCCGTGCTTCTTGGTCATCACCTGTGCGCGGCTGGAACTCTCGGATTTGCGTCCACCCAACACCATCACCACTTCGCCGAATTCTGCTGCCCGATCAAGAATAAAGCGGTTGGCGGGCTGGATCTTCATGCGCTCGGTACACCACCGAAAGCGTTGGGTGGGGGCGGGATAGCCACGTCCGATCAGGTTCACCCAGAAGGTGTCGGTGAGTTGGGGCGAGACCTTCTGGGCAGAGAAGGGCAGGCTCTGCTCCGCCGCCGCCTCATTGATACGGCGGAGCGTGCCATCGAGATGATCCACGATCACGGGGGTTTCAACGAGCGTGTCGGATGCGATTACGTAGATCGGCTTGGTGCGTTGCTCGGCAGGCAACCCCGCCAGTGCATACCAGATGATCTGCACGGTGGTGGTGGAGTCTTTGCCACCACTGTAGCCAATTACCCATGGCATCGGGGTGGAGGCATAGACCTCACGCACCTCTTGGTAGATGTCGTCGAGGGTGCGGGTTGCGAAGACTGAATGATGTTCGGCGGGTAAGCCGTGGCGGTTGCTCATGCGGATCTCCGTGGTGCTGGTTGCGGTGATAGGCTTGCTTCAAGGGTGGCTTCGGTTGCCGTGAGGGGCAGCCCCAGTGTCTGTTTGATGACGTTGGCAGTGAGCGCGAGGTTCTGGGCGGCTTTGCTCATCTTGCCATTGTGCATGGCCCGCCCTTCCCAGAACCGGTTGGCGCGCCGCCAATCGAGGGTGGGCAACGCCTCCAGCCGCTGCGCCCACGCATCTGGGTAGGCCGCCAGCAGATCGTGACCAGCAATGCCCAGCGCGTGGAGGACAACGCCATGCGTATGCACATACTGATTTCGCAGGCTTGACGGGCTGGCTTCGCGGGCAATGGCGAGCCGCCATTCGGGAAACACCTCGCAGAGGCGGCTCCAATACTGCTCGGCCCGGTGGCGTTCGGCGGCTGCAATCGGTTGCTTCTTGGTGGTGATGCCGAGCAGTGCCTGTGTTGCCTGATGGATCGCACTCAGGGTAAATAGCTTGGTGCTGCGATTCGAGATCGTGGTATGTTCCATATCGGTCAAGCCGCGAAAGATGGGCACATGCTCTGCCAGTTCGCGGGCAAGCTGGGCCGTGTCGTCGCGGTGGTCATAGAGGATACCAATCGAGCGGGTAGGGCGCACGGCATGCTTGTTCAGATCGGCAAACATTTGCTGGCTCCGCGTGAGCCCGGCATCAATGAAAAAGACCACCGAAATGGTTTCATCACCCAGCCGGTGGTTCTCCTTGAGGGCTTCTTCGATGGCGGCACGGCGGTGCTGGCCATCGTTGATCAGAAAGCGTGCGGTCATGGGAACGGTGAGCAGGCCCACGTTGCGGCGATGCCCTTCGTTGCCAATCGGCTCAAAGCGCACGTCACCGTCAATCGAAGCGGTGATGGCTGAGAAGACATACTCGGTGGGATTATCTACCACATAACGAGCGATTTCCGGCACGCGGGCACGATTGAGGACCCGCTGGGCGCGGAGTTCAGCGGGGAGTTCATCCTCATCAAAGAGAAAGATCTTCGGGATAAGTTTGAGCGGGCACATCACCAGATAGTATTCACGCCCAGCTTGCATGCCGCGCAGGGCGGTAAACTGGTAGTTGAACTCTTCCATAGATGCCTCGCCATGAAGTAATGTGACAAACAACAAGCAAAAAGAAACAAACAAGTGCAGTTGGAAGTATACCAGTAAGGGGTCATTCTGTCAACCGGCAGGCTGCGAGCGATGTACAGGTATTATACCAGAGGGAGTGCTGTGAGGAGGAGGTGCGCGACTGCTCGTTTGTCTCGTGTCCACCTTGCCGCTGCTGCGGAGAGCGGGCACACCACACAGAGCACGAGGGAGATGCAGAAGGGGGTCAGGTATCGGGGGCGAGGGGTCAGGGGTAGGCACGCGCCGGCTTCCAGCCCTAGCCGCCGGATCAATCCACCGACACAGCGGCGTGGATTGGGCTGTATGCGCGGCAGGGTGTATGCGGTGTATTCCTGATGGGTACAAGGAATACACCGCATACACAGGCAGCGCACACGGCGGGTACAGGGGGTACACGGCGGGGCGATGGGGCGTGGCTGACCCCACCCATCCCCTACCCCCCTTCGTGCCCTTCGCGTTCTTCGTGGTGTGCGTTCCCTGACACCTAGCACCCTAGGGCAATCGCATCTTACAATCCTAGCACTTGTGCAAGGTAGCCATCATCAAGCGCAGCGCGGAAGCGCTTCATGTTGAGGCTCCTTTTGCTCGGTTCCTGGCGCAAGAGATTGAGGGCCATATG
>JAAUTZ010000029.1 GCA_012031225.1 Chloroflexaceae bacterium | reverse complement strand
AGATCATGCTCACGATGCTGTAACGTATTATTGTTGCTGAGAGGCTCTTGCAGGCAGAACCACCGCAACGCCGTCGCGCCGGACAGTTGCCCCGCGCCTCAGCTTGCCCAGACCCACGCCGTCTATCTATGCTATCTATGCTATCTATGGTACACTGCTAGTATGATGATGGCTTTCAGTGCGAGGAACTATGAGTGAATTGACCCACCACGAGGTGCAGGTAAATGGCATCCGCATGCACTACGTCCAAGCCGGCACCGGCGATACACTGGTGCTGTTGCTGCACGGCTTCCCCGAATTCTGGTTTAGCTGGCGTTCCCAACTCGCTGCACTCAGCCCCTACTTCACCGTTGTCGCGCCTGATTTACGTGGCTACAACGACACCGACAAGCCCGACTGGGGCTACACGGTGGATGTGCTAAGTAGCGATGTGGCTGAGCTAATCCGTGCGCTCGGCTTCACCCAAGCCGTGGTGGTCGGGCACGATTGGGGCGGCGGCGTGGCGTGGCATCTGGCAATCACCGCGCCAGAGCTTGTGCAACGGCTCGTGGTGCTGAATATGCCCCACCCAGCCCGCTTCATCCAAGGCACCCTGACCAATCCGCTTCAGCTTGCCCGCAGTAGCTACATCGGCTTCTTCCAGTTGCCGTTTGTGGCAGAGCTGGTGATCGGCGCAAACAACTTTGCCCTACTGGATCAGATGTTCCTCAATGCCGCCTACAACAAAGCGGCATTCTCACCAGAGGTACTCCAGACCTACCGCACCGCGCTTGCCAAGCCGGGCGCACTCACCGCCGCCCTGAACTGGTATCGCCAACTCGGAAGCAGCCTGCCCATGGTTGCCACCCAAGATGCGGCTGCGCTACGGGTGGCTGTGCCTGCCATGCTGATCTGGGGCGAACAAGACCCAATTCTCAGCCGCGAGCTAAGCTACGGCACGGAACGCTACGCGCCCCAACTCCGCACGCACTACATCCGTGAAAGCGGGCATTGGGTGCAGCAGGAGCAACCCGAACTTGTTAACCGTTACCTGCTCGATTTTCTGCGAGACCTATCCCATGAAACGCACGAACCTAGCCAGCAACCCAGTACTGGTTAAAGAACTACGCGGGCGCATGCGCGGCAACCGCGCTATGTATATCCTGACGGGCTACCTGAGCATCATCGGGGTAGTGACGTTATTGGTCTACCTTGCGATGGTCAATACCATGTCGTTTGGCGCACCCGATCCGGGCTTGGGCAGTCGTGTCGGCAAATCTATTTTCATTACCGTGATGTGTGTGTCGCTGTTGCAGGTGTGCATCATCTCGCCTGCACTCACGGCGGGCAGCATTGCGGGCGAACGCGAACGCCAATCTTACGATTTGCTGGTGACAACGCTGCTCTCGCCGTGGCAGATTGCACTTGGCAAACTTGGCTCAGCCCTCGCCTTTGCGCTGCTGCTGAATCTGGCGGTGCTGCCGCTGGCGGGGCTGTCGTTCCTGTTCGGCGGCGTGACGTTTGTCGAATTGCTGATCGGGATGGTGGGCTTGCTCGTCTCGGCGATCTTGTGTGCCGCCGTCGGCTTATTCTGGTCTAGCGTGATGAAAACGACACAAGGCGCACTGGTGGTAGCGCAGGGCTTGGTGTTGCTCTGGCTCGCAGGCATCCCGTTCCTGTACATCATTGCTGCGGCACTCTTCGGGGGCAATCCATCCAACAATCTGGGGGGTGTGCTGATTTTCGGCGGATTCTTGTGCTTGCACCCGTTTATTGCATTGGGCATCACTGCGGTGCAGCTTGCCGCAGGCGAAAGTCCGCTCTGGTTTATGCTCTCTACCAGATTCAATGACGTGCCGCTTGAGCTACCGTTGCCCTCACCATGGCTAATCTACGTTGGCTTTGCGATCATCGTAACACTGGTACTAGTCGCGTGGAGTGTGCGCCTGCTCACCCCGACGGGCTACACCCGCCGCGAGCAACGCCAGCAACGACAGGCCCCGCCCGCCCCACCCAGCGAAGTCGGTAGCGGCGGGTAAGCGCACGGCAATCCGCACCGTACTTGCAGGGGATAAGCGCAGCTTGGGCTGATAGTTCTGAAGTATGCAGCGAAAGATTGTCCTATTGCCTCTGCATGGGGTATAATGATCAGAGTAAGATAACCGAACAGGGAGAAGGTTAGATTCGTGCAGTTCAACCAGCTTGAAGAAATTGCCGCAGCGGTACAAACATGTACGCTGTGCCCACTCCATACGGGGCGGGTTCAGGGCGTGCCCGGCGAAGGCCCCACCGATGCTGAGATCATGTTCATTGGCGAAGGCCCCGGCTACCACGAGAATCGGCAAGGTCGCCCCTTTGTAGGCCCATCGGGGCAGTTCCTCGATGAGCTACTCGCGCTGGCGGGCTTGCAACGCCACGAGGTGTTCATTGGCAATGTGGTTAAGTGTCGCCCGCCAGACAACCGCGACCCGCTGCCAGATGAGATTGAGATGTGTACCAGCACCTACCTGATGCGCCAGATCGAGCTGATTGATCCGAAGGTGATTGTCCCACTGGGGCGGTTCTCCATGAACCTGTTCATTCCGGGCGCAAAGATCACCCAAATTCACGGGCAACCGCGCCGCATCAATGGGCGGCTGATCGTGCCGATGATGCACCCCGCCGCCGCCCTGCACCAGCCGCGCAACCGCGAATTGATTGCTGAGGACTTCCGCCGCCTGCCCGATATTCTCGCCCGCGCTGATAGTATTGACCCTGTTGACCCTGCGCCGCGTAGCGGCTCCACACCATCAGCCGCTATGCCACCGCCTGAACCACCACCTGAACAAATGCGAATGTTTTAATGCACACCTACACCCTTTCACCGACTGGTCGTCGCACAACACTGGTGCTGCTGCTCACGGCATTGGCAATCTGGGCGTTTGCACTGTGGAGCTTCCGCAGCACGCTCGGCATAGATGCCAACCCGTTTGCGCTGCGGGCAATGCCAAGTAATCTGACGATCAGCCAGATCATTCCCGCCCTACTGATGCTGGTGCTGATTATCGCTACGCCGTTCCTGATCTGGAACTTGCTGGAAGAATGGGCCGCCCGCTACACCCCCACCGACAAGGGCTTGGTGTTTGAGTCATTGGGGATCAACGTGGAGTATGCGTGGGACGCGATGGAAGCGATCCGCACCCGCGATGCCGATAGTGATGACCCCTTCGATGAAGTCATCCTTAGCCGCAGCTTCGCCGATCAGATCCGCAACCCATTGCTGCGCTTCTTGCATGTGCAAGCCTACGGCAGCAAACGCCTCCCGATCTACAGCGGCTTAGCCGAACGTGATGAGCTACTGGCGATCATCCGCGAGCGAGCCGGGCTGAACCCGGAAGCACCGGGTGAGGCAAACCCCACCCCAGAACAACCATCGTCGCAGCCGCATTAAACGAGGGAGTATGCCAGTGTTGTGCTGGCTAACGATAGATAGGAATTCATACGATGGGACTGTAACAACATCAGCCCATCACAACCATGCAGAACAAACTGGATACTCACATTATCAACAAGGAACCCCTTAACTACAGACGAATCTTATGACAAACACAAAACTACGAGTGCTTCCGTTGGGCGGCGCAGGTGAAGTCGGGCGCAATATGTGGGTGCTCGAATATGGAAATGAGATCATCATCCTCGACTGCGGCGTAATGTTCCCCGATGCAGATATGCTTGGGGTGGATTTGGTGCTACCGGATATTAGCTACCTGCGCGACAAAACCGAGCGGATTCAAGGCATCTTGATTACGCACGGGCACGAAGATCACATCGGTGGGATCCCGCACTTGATTGCCGATCTCGGCTTTCCACCCGTGTATGGAACCCCACTCACGCTAGGGATTATGGCGGGCAAGCTCAAAGAGCATCGCCTGCACGACAAAGTTACGCGCATCACGATTGATGACCACACCCCGTTTCAAGTCGGTAGTTTCACCATTGAGCCATTCCCGATTGCCCACTCGATCCCAGATGCCGTCGGCTATGCGATCACCACTCCAGTGGGCTTGGTCATTTATCTCACCGATTGGAAGTTCGATCACGCGCCCGTAGATGGCAAGCCCACCGACATCCCCCGCCTTGCCGAGCTTGGCACCCGCAAGCCCCTCGTGCTGATTACCGACTGCGTGCGGGTCGAGTCGAAGGGCTTCACCCCCAGCGAGACAACCGTCGGCGATGCGTTCGACAACATCTTCGCCTCTGCGCCGGGGCGCATCATTATTGCCACCTTTGCCTCGAACATCAGCCGCGTACAGCAAGCGATTGACTCGGCCGAAGCCTACGGGCGCAAAGTTGCGCTCGTTGGGCGCAGCATGGAGAACAATAGCCGGGTCGCCTTTGAACTCGGCTATCTCAAAGCTGAAGACGGCGCAGTCGTGCGGATCAATGAAGCTAACAGCCTGCCCGACGATCAGGTGGCGATTGTCTGCACCGGCAGTCAAGGCGAGCCAATGGCGGCCCTCAGCCGCATGGCAAACCGCGACTACCCCCACGTCAAGATCAAGCCGGGCGATACGGTCGTGTTTTCCGCTACGCCCATTCCGGGCAACGAGGTTTCCGTTAGCCAAGTGATCAACAACCTGTTCCGGCTCGGTGCGGATGTGATCTACGGCAGTGATGCCGGTGTGCATGTCTCTGGGCACGCCGCCCAAGAAGAGCTGAAGATGCTGCTCTCGCTGGTGCGCCCACAATACATCGTGCCATTTCACGGTGATTATCGCCATATGGTGCTGTATCGGCGGCTAGCGGTAAATATGACTGAGCCGAAATACAGCACGGATCAGATCATCCTTGCCGAAGATGGCTCGCTGATAGAGTTTACCCCTGAGACCGCCCGGATTGTCGAGAAGCTGCCCATCGGGTACATCTACGTGGATGGCACGATGGTCGGCGAGGCTACCAACGTTGTCGTGCGGGATCGGCAGATGCTCGCCAAAGATGGCATCTTGATGGTGGTCGTAGGCATTGAACGGGCAACGAGCACGCTCGTCGCAGGCCCTGATATTGTCTCGCGTGGCTTTGTGCATATGCGCCAAAACACCGACCTGATCGAGGCGACGAAAGGCGCGGTGCGGAGTACGCTAGAGAAAAGCTCCGGCAATGGGCGCACCGAACTTGACAGTGCCTTTGTGAACCGTAAGATCAAAGATGCGGTGAGCGAGTATCTCTACCGCGAGACGCGCCGCCGCCCGATGGTCATTCCGGTGGTGATGGAAGTCTGACCCGATGGATAGCGGCTAGCAGAGGATCGGGCCGATGAATCTGCATCCAGCGGCGGTGCATTTCCCCATCGCGCTGCTGCTCGTCAGTGTGGCTCTCACGCTGCTCTATCTGCGGCGTGGGGGCACCCCCGCCAGCCTCGAAACCACCGCCTATCACTGCCTTGTGATCGGCTGGCTGGGGGCGGTACTGGCTGTGCTGACGGGCAGCATAGATGCGTGGCGGCAGGTCTACGGTGCGGATCTGCCGCGTGACGCAGGCCTGCTGAATCGGCTCAATCTGCATGCGATCTTGGGGCTGGCGGTGGTGGCGGTGTATGGCACGGCTCTGCTGCGCCGCCGCCGCAACCCACACCTACTGGCTGACCCCCAGCAACGGCGCGGCTACGTGCGCCTGCTGCTGATCGGGGCGGTGCTGTTGGTGGTGGGCAGTTGGCTCGGTGGGCAGTTGGTGTATCGCTTTGGCTTAGGCGTGTACCCGTAGGAGCAACATGCATGGTGCGCTACACAGTCTATAGCTGGCTCTATCTTGTACTCGGCTTGCTCAATCGGATTGGCGTGCTGCACTGGCGCGTCGAAGGCTGGGAGAACCTGCCCCCGCGGAGCATGGGTGGCATGATTGTCGCCACCAACCACACCGATGAACTCGATATTCTGGTGGCGGGCAAGCTCCTGCCATTCGCCTACCGCGTGGCATGGCTGGGCAAAGCCGAGCTGTTCAGGCACCCCTTTTGGGCGTGGTTCTTTCACGGCATGCACGTCATTCCGGTGCAGCGTGGCAAAGGCGATGCGAATGCCCTCGCCGCCGCCGAGCGAGCGTTGCGCGCGGGCGAAGTGTTGCTGATCTTCCCCGAAGGCACACGCAGCCGTACCGGCTTGCTCAGTCGGGGGCGCAGTGGCGCAATCCGCTTGGCCCTTGCCACCAACGTGCCGATTGTGCCCGTCGCCATCGCAGGCACCCAGCACGGCACAAAGGCGGCGTTGCGTGGTCAGCCGATCACAATGCGGATCGGCAAGCCGTACCGGATCGCCCCACTCGGACACCGGGCTAGCCCCGAACAGATCCACACTGCCACCGATGACCTGATGCTCCGCATTGCGGCAATGCTCCCGCCCGAACAGCACGGCTACTACGCCGAGCGCATGCTAGGGTACTAGGGTAGGCTATGCCGTTCGACATTTGGCTACTCTAGCGGATAGCGGCGCACGCCCAACACCTGCTGGGCCACCCGCCACACAAAGAGCGGGTTGTTGATGAGGTAGCGTCGCCACAGGCGGCGCGGCTCACACGCCAGCCGAAAGGCCCACTCTAGCCCACTGTGCTGCATCCAGCGCGGGGCTTGCGGCTTTAGCCCGGCATGGAAATCGAAGGCCGCGCCCACACACACCAGCACGGGCGCGTGCAGCCGCCCCACATGGGCCGCCGCCCAACGTTCCTGCTTGGGCGAGCCTAAGCCAATCCAGACAATATCGGGCTGGGTGGCATTGATCATCTGCACGATCTGCTCATCCTCATCCGGCGGGATCGCCCGAAAGGGGGGCGAATAGCCGCCCACAATCTGTACCCCTGCAAACCGCGCCCGCACGCGCTCGGCGAGCAGATCTGGCACACCTTCTGCGCCACCGTAGAAGTAGTGCCGATAGCCGCGCTCAAGGCCATACGCAAGCGTTGCCAGCATCAGATCAGGCCCATACACACGCTCGACGTGCCGCTGCCCCGCCAGCCAGTTCAGCCACACCAGCGGCATGCCATCCGGTGTCACCATGCCCGCCGCATTGTGGATCTGGCTCAAGGCCGGATCGTGCTGGCTCTCCATCACGCCATGCACGCCCGTCACACACACATAGTGCGGCGTGCGCTGGGCAATCCACGTATCGAGCGTGGCGAGGGCAAGCGGCATGTTGATCGCACTCACCCCCACCCCCAACACATTCAGCCGTTTATGGTTCATGCTCATCCCTTCGTGTGGCGCGTGCGCTGGGCGTGGTGCTGCTGCGCGAGAGTATACGCATGGAGGTGCAGCCCAACGCACTGCCCTAGCGTATAGCTGGTGTGGGCCTGCTGCGCCGCCGCATGGCTCATCTGTATACGCAATGCAGGGTAGTCGAGCAGCTTGGCGGTAGCCGTTGCGAACATCGCCCCATCACCGGCGGGCACGACATAGCCCGTCGTGCCGTGCTGCACAATCTCGCTGACTGCACCCACATCGGTACTAACGACAGGCAGGCCGCTTGCCATGGCTTCAAGGATCACTGTCGGCACACCCTCTTGACGCGAGGTGAGCAGAAACAGATCGAAGGCGGGCAGGAGTTCTGCCACCGCTTGACCCGGATCAACGATGTGGAACCGCCCACTTGCGAGCAAGCCCGATTGAGCCGCCACTGCCACTACCGCCTGCTCGTAGTAGGCGGCGTGGGTGGTTTCGCCGCCAAGAATCACCGTGTGGAGTTGGGGGTAGTGGGGGTGCAACTGTGCCGCCACCTGCACCAGCAGATCATGCCCTTTGAGTTTGTTGCGATTGCCCACCGTGCCGATCACGAGGGCATCGGCGGGAATGCCGAGTGCGGCCCGCGCCGCAGCCCGGCGTGGCGCAGCGGGTGCGAAGAAGGGCGGCGCAACGGGCGGAAAGAAGCTGACCATGCGGGACCCCATGCCCAACGCGCCGGGATGCACGGCGGCCACTTTGCGCCCCGTCACCATCAACACGTCCGCTAGCCGCACCACGAGCGGCATCAGCACGCGGCGCAAGGGCATCGGCGCAGTTGTGCCGAGAATCTGCCAGACAATCGGCACATCCGCCAGATAGGCCGCTAGCCCAACTTGGGGATTCATCAAGCCGCCGATCTGCACGAGATCAATCCGCTCACGCTCGATCAGGTCGCGCAGGCGGGCCACATCGCCCGCTAATCCCGCCAGATAGCCTGCCTGTACGCGCAGATCGCGCTGGGCCCGCAGGCGATGCAGGCGCACGGGAGCAAGGGGCACACCCGCCGCCGTAAGCCGTTCGTAGGCACTGCCCCGCTCACGCTCATCGGGGATCACCGCGAGCGTGTCCCAGCCGTGCTGGGCCAATGGCTCAGCCAAGCGGATGATCTGGTTGTGGGGGCCACCGAAAGTCGGCAGATTGACGAGGGCAAGCACACGCGGCATGGCTTAGCTATACCTCACGATCAGGTCGGTGCTCAGGCGGGCCCGTGCTACCGCAGTGGCACGCGGCAGGTGCGCGTGGTAGTGGGCATCGCCAGCAACGAGGGCGTGGGTATAGGCTCTGATTTGTGCAGTAGATGCGGTGGCATCTAGCGCGAGGCACGCATCCCGATCTAGCCCGATCTCATCCGCCAGATCGGTGAGCTTGCGGTGATAGACGATCAAGCCCAGCCGACAGCCCGCGAGATAGCCCAGTACGCCCGCATGAAAGCGGGTTGCTAGCATGCTCTGGCATTCCTGCATCTTGCGGAGCGTTCGCATCGGATCGGGCAGGTAGGGGATGATCTCCACCCGCGCCGGATCCACCCCGATCAAGGTGCGGTAGAGCTGGGCACTCAGCGCGAAGTCATCTTCACGCTGGCCCCCACGAATCACGAAAATGCGGATGCGGAGCATAGGCTGTGTAGCCAGTAGCTCGGCAAGCGCGGTGCTGGTGCGCTGCCAAAACTGCTGATCCACGCTGGCTCCACCCGTGAGCGTGCTTTGCACCGAAAGCAACGACACCCCAAGATAGGGCGTATCCGGTGCGGGCGTGGGCGCGGGTTCAACCGCGTGCCCAGCGAGCAACAGAGCCGCCAGATCAAATGCTTGCGTCAGCTTGGCGCGTGCAATCCAGCCGCGTATCTCGTGGGCGGATGCCGCCTCGCGCACGGTGACGTGCGTGCAGAAGCGCAAGCCGATGCGGGTGATCATGCGCGTTGGGCCGCGAAAGCAAGGCCCAAAGCCCATGCCCAGCCACAGCACGGGCTTGCCTAGCTGATAGGCTAATGCAGACACCGCAACAAAACGAGCCATATAACGCAGGTGGCGCGGGTAGCGATCAGCGGCGTAATCATCCTGAAAATGGCTCCCACCGCCCAAGATGATCCCGTGCGCCGGTGGCAATGCTTGCGCCACAGCCCCGACGCTGGCCGGCAGCGCATGGAGTCCAGCGATCCGCTGGAGATTGGGCGGCAGTGAGGCGTGCCCAGCGCGAGCAACCAGTGTCAGGCGCGAGTGCAGTTCCGGTGGGCAGCCCTGCACCAAGCCACTGAGCATGGCTTCGTCGCCGGTATTGTGCCCGCCATAGTGCCCCAACACCAGCCAGCGGGCTGTATGTGGATCAGCCATGCGGGTTAGGCTCCGTTCGTCTGTATATACAGCTGCCGATATTGCGCGGCGATGCTAGCCCAGCTATACCGTGCCACCGCTACCGCCCGCGCCCGCTGCGCGAAGTCCTGCCGCACGGCAGGTGTCCAATCCAGAATATGCCCAAGCCGCTCGGCCCACGCGCCCATCTCCTCGCGCTCATCTACCGGCAGCAGCCAGCCCGTCAGCCCATCTTGCACCTGTTCGGGCAGCGAGCTACGCGGCTGGGCAAGGACAGGCAAGCCGCATGCCATCGCCTCATTCACCGTCAAGGCTAGCCCCTCTAGCTCGGAGGGGAAGACCAGCGCACTAGCATGGCTCATCAGGTCGCGCACCATTTGGCGCGGCTGCTGGTCGAGAAACAGCACATTCGGTAGATCGGCGGCGAGCTGGCGAAAACGTGCGCCCTCGTGCGGATCGTAGGCTCCCCCCACCAGCACAAATTGCACCGTCGGCATGCGCCGCGCCAGTTGGATCACCAGATCGGGGCGTTTGCGCTGACGTAGCACGCCCACAAACAGCGCATAGGGCGGACGAATGCCAAGCGTGGCATAGTCAGGTGGGGGGCAACCTGCCGATCAAAAAATGCTGTATCTACTCCATTCGGAATAATCGCATGCACCCTGCGCCCAAAGATCGTCTGGAGATCATCGGCGACAACGCGGCTCACGGCAACCAGCACATCCGCCTGTAGCACCGCCCGCGCATACCACGTATAGTAGCGATCCGCACGGTGCGGCTGCACATTGGCCGTGTAGATCTGGCGGCAGGCGGGGCGGCTGTGCCAGCGCACCAGCCGTGCGGTGGTGACATTGGCCGGCGTGGCAGAGGCATGCTGCACGATGTCGAAGCGGCGCAGGAGATCGGGCGGGGTGGCGCGGCGGATGTGGCGGTGGCTCCAGAACTGCTGCCCCTGCCGCCGGTCTTCGCGGCTCACGGGACGGCTAAAAGCGTAGAAGGTGAGATCGGTATTCGGCACGGCAATCTCGCGCAGCAAGGTGGCGATAGGATTTGTCCAGCGGTCTATATTGATCGGAAACAGGATCCGCACGGCTCGTCCTCTCTAGCTCCCCAACAGATCGCGGAAGAGTAAGCGATAGCCCGTCACTGCCGCCGCCACCGAGAAATCTTGCGCCCGCGATTGCAGCACCGCTACGGGCAGGGGCGCAGCCAGCGTAGTCATGATCGCCTGCGCGAGGGCGGCACTATCCCCAACCGGCACGAGCGGCCCGTATTGCCCATCGGCAAGGATTTCGCGTGGGCCGGCCTCGCAGTCGGTCGCCACCACTGGTGTACCACAAGCCATTGCTTCAAGCAACACACCCGGCAAGCCTTCCGACTCGGATGATAACACAAACAGATCGGCCCGCGCCATATACGCATACGGATTGCTGGTGTAGCCCGCCAGCTTGACTACCGCCTGCAAGCCAAGCTGCACAATCAAGGCTTCCAGTGTGGGGCGTTCGTCGCCCTCGCCAAGAATAATCAGGCGCACGGGCTGCTGCTGGCGCACAAGTGCCACTGCCCGCAGCAGGTTGGGGAAATCTTTTTGGGCAGTGAGCCGCCCCACACCCAACAACACCGGCAACGGCTTGTCATTCAGCCACACCTCAGCGAGTGGAGCGGCGGCGAGCGTGGGCAGTTCGGGGCGCACAGTGGGGTTGTAGATCACGCGCACACGCGGTAGCGGCTGGCCCAAGCTCCGCCGGATCTCATCCCGCAGCCCCGCCGACACGGCCACAATCGCATCGGCGAAGGGGTAACACCAGCGCATCAGCAGCGGGAGGATCTGCCGCGTCAAGGGGCGGGCAAGGTGCGTGCCATAGGCAACCGTGTTCTGGTACTGCATCACCACGCGGATCCGCTGCGCCCCCGCAAGGCGGGCCAGCCACGCAGCCCACAGGACGGTGAGATTATCGGGCGGCAGCGTGCCGATGCAGATGCGCGGCTGGGCGGTGCGGAGGTAGAACCACACACGCGGCAATGCCAGCAAGCCGCGCCGCGTGCCGCCCAGATCCACGACCCGCACCGCCGGATCAAGATCGGCGCGAAAGTGGGCCGCCGGACGGATCAGCACCAGATCAACGGCCATGCCCTGCTGGGCAAGCGCATTCGCCAGCGTCACCATTGAGCGTTCCGCGCCGCCGTAGCGTTGGTTCAGCGAGGGGATGTAGAAGGCCAAAGGCCGATCCGCCACCGGATGCAGCCACGCTTGGGCTGGCTTGAAGGCGCGTCGCACCTGCTCGCCACCTAGCCAGCGGCCCGCAAATTCCCACAGCGGGATACGCTGCACCACAGTCGGGTCATACTGCATCTGCATCAATATCACGTTTGGCTGCGCCAAGCAACACCAGATCGGGGTGGCTCTGCATGTAGGCGAGCTGCCGGGCAAGGCGCGTGGGGTGGGCAATATCATCCCCATCAATGATCGCAACGAGCGCAGCGCGAGCGGCATGCACGCCGCGATTGCGGCTATAGGCGGGGCCGCGGTTGTGCGGGTTGGTCAGGATGTGCAGGCGCGGATCGGTGTAGCTGGCGAGGATCTGCGCGGTAGTATCGGTAGCGGCATCATTGACGATCACATACTCAAAATTGGGCATCGTCTGGGTAAGGATCGAGTCAATCGTCGCGCGTAGATAGGCTTGCCCATTGTAAACAGCGGTCACAACGCTAACTTCAGGGTTCACAATTGCCCTCCCGATCCCCGTGCTTATCGGCGGTGTCCATTACGCCTATGCCTATTCCCTATCCTACCACTCACAGCGATAGATCACAAGCGGCGGGTAGGCTTCTGATTCGAGGATATGCACCGTCTGGCAGTGGGTGGCAAACAGGGTATCAGCTTGGAACAGCGGATCGGCTTGCCCGTGAAACACCAGATAATCGGGGCGGTAGCGGTGCATCGCCCACACGCCCGCATGGGCGTAGCTGGTAGTGGGGCTGAATTGGCGGGCAGTTGCTGGTTGCAGTAGCCCCGCAAAATCAATCACGGGGCGATGTTCGGCGTAGTAGCCAACAATCCCGATTTCGAGCATGCCCAGTTTGGCATCCGGCGCGGTGTGCGCGGCAAACCATTCGCCCAGTGCGCGGTACGGTGTATAGCGTGCATCAGGGTGGGCGTGGGCCCACGCCAGCGCAGGGGATTGCACCTGCCCCACGATTGCCAGCAGCAGGGCTACGGCCCCCGCCTGCGCGATCCCACGCGGCACACGCACGCGGGTCAGCCCTTCCGCCCCAAGCTGCACCGTACACCCGATCAGCACCACCACGCCAACGATGAGCGGGGCCACGTACCAAAAGTAGCCCGCGACGTGGAGCAGCGTATAGGCCAGCCCATAGAGCAGGCTCCAGCCAACCAGCATGGCCCACGCCCGGTAGCGCAGTAGCAACGCCGGAATGCCAAGCAACGCCGCGCCGCCCACGAGCCACGCCCAGCTATTCCAGCTGTATTGGCTGAATTGAGCGATGACCGCCGCCGGGAAACTGCGCGTGCCCGGCAGCAATGCCTGCAACTGCTTGGCAGCCAGCGTCGTGGGGAGCGGTGCGCCGAAGTACCACAGCGCAAACGCAAACCACGGGGCGAGCATGAGCAGGAAGATGCCCGCCGCATGCCACGGCAGGCGTAGCAACGGCGCAAGGCTCCGCTCGCGCCAGAGCGCGGGCAGCGTGCCCTGCTCGATCACAATCACCAGCCCTACCACTGCCACCGCCAGCACGCTGTCGAAGCGCACCAACGCCGCGAGCGCAAGGGCTACCGCCATCAGCGTGTAGCGGTGGTGGGCACACGCCAACAAACCGAGCAGCACCAGCCCAATCGCAAGGGGCATTTCTGAGCCGATGGTCATCACTGGGATGACGGTAGTGGGGTAGAGCAGTGCGCCCGCCGCGCCAATCAAAGGCGTGTGCCAGAGCCGCCCAAATAGCCACAATATGCCGCCACTGCCCACCAGCGCAAGGATGCTGATCAGGTTGCTGATGAGTGGCACATCCCCCCCGAGCCACGCCACGCCGGCCAGAATCAGGGCGTAGAGCGGGGTAGTCGTGCTGAGGGTTGGCTCGCCGAAATTGTAGACGAAGCCGTGCCCGTGGGCAATATTCAGGGCGTAGCGGTAGGTGATGTAGGGATCATCGTAGGCACGGGTGTGGAAGGCGGCCATCAGCCCCCCCGCCACCCCCGCGAGCCACAGCCCGATCAGCAGATCGGCAGTGCGGCGCGGCACGCTGTGCGCTATGATCCGCGCCCTCCGCTAGCGCAGCTCAAGTACCACCGGCTGCTTGCCGATGCTGATGCTGCTGCCCGATACTTCCAGCGCGTTGCCGTAGAGATCGTAGGCGGCGCGGGTTCCATCAGGCAACCGATAAACCACTGCGCCCGGCGCGGTTGCCCACAGCACATGGTAGCGCGTATCGCCTTTGGTGAAGCGGTAGCCCTCTAGCGATGTGCTGCTATTGACTTTGCCCGCAAATTCGGCTCCATCGAACAGGTTGCCGAAAAACACCAGTGCAGTGAAAGCCGGCACGGGATCGCCGCGGCGCGGCACCAAGCCGCCGAGCCGCCAGTTGGGGCCATTCAGGGTATACCACGCCGCGCCTTGAATCGCATTGGCTTTGGTGCGCGTGTAGGTGCGGGCAAGGTAGATCGCCTGCTCTTCGTAGAAGCCATACTGAATACACGCCTGCTCATCGCCGTAGCACAGCAAGCCGATCTCGTTGGCGAGCAGGGGCTTGTTCACCCTATAGCGGCTCATCACCTCGCGCAGGAACTCGGCTTTGCCCACCAATCCACCGCCTCGATGCGACCAACCCGGATGCTCGCGGTCTGGATCAAACGCAATGCCCCAATAGGTGTAGGCGTGGTAGCCGATCACATCTACATAATTCCCGCCCCCGTTGCGGAGGAAGCCCTCAAGGAACAGGCCCGGCGAGCAGTCCTTGCGCGTGCCATCGGCAAGCAACGGTGGGTTGGTCGGGTCGCAGTCCAGCAGCAAGCCGCCTAGAACCACCTTTGCCTGTGGATCGGCGGTTTTGATCGCGGGGTACACCGCCTTGAACATATCAGCCACGTAGCCGCCGCCATAGTAGGGATCGGCGGCATTGCCCCAACAGCCAAACGGGAGGCTTGAGTCAATCAAGGATGGGTCAACATCCGGCTCGTTGCCGATCTCCCAGTAGCGCACATTGTAGGGCGGTACACTGTAGCGGGCTACCAGATCGCCCATAAACGCCGCAAAGTCGGCAAACGCGGCGGCGGTTGGCACACTACAGGCCGAAGCGGGCACACTGCGGGCCCATTCGGGCGTTTGACGGATGACAATCATGGGAGTTAGCCCAGCTTCGGCAAAGGCTTGCAACTCACGGTCTACCGTCTCCAGCTCAGCCCAGTTGCGCTGCCCACGGGCTGGCTCCACCTCAGGCCAGAGGATGCCATTGTAGCGCACCCACGAGACGGATGCTTGCTGCGCGGGGGCAAGCGTGTGTCCAGTTTGGTTGCGGTTGATCTCCACGCCAACGGGCGTGACACCGGGCAGGTCGAGCGGATCGGCGGGGGGGGTAATTGGCATCGCAGTTCCTTCGCGCAATTCATTGCCAAGCAAGCCGAGCAGCACCTTAAACTGATCGGGTTTGTTCGGATGCCATTCAAAGCGGGCCCGCTCAAACCATTGCGTCAGGTAGGTGCGCCCGTCGGTTGGGTTCACTTCCATTTTGGCTTCGGTCAGGGGCAAGCCAAACAGGGCGAGGCTGCGCTGGAAGCTATCCATACGCGGGTCGGTCAGCCCGTTTGCTTCCCAGTAGCTCCGAAAGCCAAGCCCCGGCAACTGGTCGCACACGTTGTGGCCGGTCTCCGCAAACCACAGACAGCCTGCTTGGGGGCCTGCTTCGCGCCCTTCAGCAAATGGATCGCGCCCCAATTGGGCAAGCCGTTCTGCGCCCATCCGCCCCAGTAGGACGTTGTAGGGCGGGGCGTTGTTGGGGTGCGACTCAAGCCGGTTGCGTTCGGTCCATTGCGTCAGCAGCGTGCGGTTGGCTTCTACCGAGCGTTCGTTTTGGGCCGGCGAAAGCGGGTAGCCAAAGACGGCCAAGCCGCCGTTGCTCTGCCAAAAGCTAGCAAACGGGTCTTGCAGGCAGGCGATGCCCGGCTGTTCCGGGAAACAGATTTCGTCCACTTGGGCGGCGGCGGGGGGGGCGGCGGGAAGCACCGCACCCAGCCCCCCAAGCAGGCTCAACACCAATCCAATCATAAGCAGACGTGCCAGACGATGTTGGGTCATGGTGAGGTTCTCCTTAGCGATATTTAGGCAGCAGCATAGTAGTTCCAGATCAGGATCAGGGAAGCTAGGTTGAGTAGTCCAATTGCTGCAACCAGCCCGATCAGCACGGCTGTCTGCAAGCGGCGCGGCACGAGGGCGGCAGTGCCCCCCAGCAAGACCAGCACTGTCGCAGTGATGGCGGGGTAGGTGTAGCGGGCGACAGGATAAACGGCTCCTTCGCTGATTTTGGGGAAAGCCCGCAGGAGCGTGCCGCCCCACACGAGGAGCAGCGCAGGCAGGAATGCAACGAGCAGCGTCACCAACAGGGTGCGGTTGTGGCGGATGCGCCACAGCCCCCACAGGCAACCCACCAGCGCAAGCCCCAGCCAGCCCCGCAAGAGGCCTGTGAGCAGCGGCTGAGCGAAGCGGATCTGCCCCCACGCCAGCCCAGTGAACAGCCCATCGTAGGGCAGCCAGCCCCCATAGATAGCGGCGATCTCACGGCTGCGTTCGGTATCTTGGAGGGTTGCCAGCAGCAGTGCGGGGGTGCGCCCCCAGCCCAGCGAGACCAGCTGATCGAGGGCTTGCTCAAAGGCGGGATTTAGGCGCAGCCACGCTTGCTCGGCGGAGGCGTTGCGGATCAGGTTCTCAAATGGCTGCCCGCCCCATAGGCCCGTGCGCCCATCGGCATCGCTGAAGCTGGGCGCACTATCGGTGGGGAACGTACCCACCGCCAATACAACTCCATCGAGGTAGACCTGCACCGGCGGCTCTAGGCGCACGCCGCGCCCATCGAGGGCGATGATCGTGTGCAGGGCTTGGGTTTCCGGCGGGACAGCGAAGGTATAGGCAACAAATGTCGGGGTGGTGGTAAGCTCCAGTGGCTCGTGCAGTTCGGCCATGAAGGGCGCACCCGGCACACTGCTTGCGCCTAGCCCTAGCCCGCCAATCGTGACGGGCTGATCGGCCCAGAGCCACGCCCCGACGGTCACAGTTTCGCCGGCCGGCGTGCGCGAGAATAGGATTGGGTGGATCAGGCGGCGTTGCTGGATCGGTGTGGTGGCTTCGAGCAGCAGCGCGTATGCGCCGTGCGGGGCGGCTGGGGTGGCAATCCGGGTGGGGCTAGCTTGGGTGTTTGCGCCCAGCCAGCGATACCACAGGGCCGTGTCGCCAGAACGCATCAGGAACGCCGCGCCCACACCACCACCGAGCAGGACGGGCAGAGCCAGCCAATACCACTGCCAGCCTTGCCACCGCCATAGCGCAACCAGTAGCACGGGCGGCAGCAGCACCGCAAGTACGGCGGCAGTGTTTTTGCTGAGGAAGAGCAGCACAGTTGCGAGCAGCAGCCACGCTATCGCCAATTCGTGGTGGCGCGTGAACTGTCCGGCGGGGGCGTGCAGCAGGCGCACTGCGCCCCACAGCCAGAACGTGCCTGAGGCGACGGCGGCGGCATCGCTATTAACAGCGGTCATCACATCTACAAAGGGCGGCAGGAGCGCGAGAGCTAGCGGTACAGCCCAACGCAAGGGGTTGCCCCTGCTGGTCAGGTCGCGCATCAGCATCGCCACCATCCAGATCGTGAGCAGGAACAGCCCTAGCGATATGCCGCGTGCGGCCCGCAGTTGGGTTTCGAGCGGGGCATCGGTAAGCATGGCGATGGGGATGCTCGCAAGCAGGTAGTAGCCGGGCGGATGCTCGAAGGCTTCAAAGCCGATCCGGAGCCGTTCGGCATTGAGATCGGGCACGGGCATCCCGCGATAGAAGTCATTGGCAATCATCGAGGCGAGGAGCGTGCGGCGTAGCTCGTTGATCTGCGCTTGCGCGTCGGGCGAGCGGTCTATTGCGCCGAGCCGCCCAGCCGTCCAATCGTAGCCGCCGTGCGCCATGAGCCACGCATATTCAAAGTGCGACGGCTCATCGTAGTGCTGCCACGCGGGGAGCAGGAACAGGTAGATCACGCCTTGCAGCAGAGCCACGAGCAGCACCACCGCTAGCAGCACGCTCTCGCGGCGGGTAGCTAGGCGATGCACCACAGGCGTAGGGGCAAGCTCAGTTGGGACAGGCGCGGTTAGGTCAGCCATACAGGATTATGGGATCGAGTTTACGGATTGGACACACCCCAGCATAAGTCACAGAGGGTATTGTACCACAGGGCGGGGGGCATTCGTCACTCGTGCTTGCGATGTTCACGGTGCAGGCGCAAGGCGGTGCGGATCAGGGGGTAGAAGCCGACGGCAAATAGCACGACCAGCGCAATGTGCGGCACGGTGGGCATGGTGATCGCTAGCGCAACCACCCCCGCCAGCATCACCAGCAACAGCCCGATATAGATACTGAGGCGCAGGGTACTCATTGGCGTGGCTATGCCTCCTCCGGCGGGAGCCGACTCACGGCGGCGGGCGGGATGCTCGTGAGCGAGAGCCGCTGTTCCTCGCGGCGAGCCAGATCACGCCAGAGCAGGCTAGCAGTGCTGCGCTCCTCGCTGCCCACGAGTGCCACCGCCGTGATGCCGCGTCGGGCCGCCTCACGCAGATTGGCCGCCACGCCGCGCTCGCGTAGCTCGACGTAGGCGATGTAGCCGACGTGGCGAGCGTGCTGGGCAACCTCTAGCGCGTAGGCGTAGTCTTCACTGGCTACCGGGATCACAAGCAGGTGGGGCGGCGCAGCTGGCACGGCGGCGGGTAGCTCGCTCACCAGCCGCTCTAGCCCATACGAGAAGCCGACGGCTGGCACAGCTTGTCGCCCGCCCAGTGCCAGCACCAGATCATCGTAGCGGCCGCCGCCGCAGAGTTGGTAGCCCTCGTTATCATACAGTTCAAAGATCATGCCGGTGTAGTAGTGCAGCCCGCGCCCCATGCCGAAATCGAGCGTGAGCCGCGCCGGATCAATGCGATGTTCGGCAAGCGTGCCGAGCAGGGCTTGTAGCTCGGCAAGGGCGGGCGTGTGCAGGTCTTCCTGCTCCAGCAGGGCGATGACCTGTGGCAACACCGTCGCGGGGTGGCCGTGCAGCGCAGTCAGGCGCACGAGCAGATCCAGCGCACGTTCAATGCGCGGCAGGGGATCGCCGCGCCGCAACTTGCGGACGAGCCGTTGCACAATCTCTGCGGGCGGGCGGGTGCCCAATGATAGGCTCACTTCGATCTCTTGCATGGTGTGCAGCAGCAGGCGCGAGGCATGTTCATCATCCATGCCCGCAAGCAATGCGGCATCATCGGGGCGGCTGATGTGTAGCTCATCCAGCCGCTCGCGCAGGGCCGCTACGCCTTTCGTGCGGAGCCGCTCAAGGTTCCAGATCAGGATGCCCTGCGTGCGCTCCTCTAGCCCCAATTGGGTGAGCAATTGGCGCACCACGCCGATATGCCCCAGCGTGATCCGGTAATCAGCGATGCCGATAGCCTCCAAGCCAGCACAGGCGAGGGCGATCACTTCGGCATCAGCACGCGGCGCGGGCGCACCAATCAGCTCTACGCCAAGCTGGGTGAATTGGCGATAGGTGCGGCGTTGCGGGCGTTCGTAGCGGAACACGGGGCCGGTGTAGGCGAGGCGCAACGGCAGCGGCTGCTCGTGCAGATGGGTGACATACGCCCGCAGCACGGAAGCCGTCCATTCGGGGCGCAGGGCCAATTCACGCCCGCTCACCGTAAATTCGTACAGCTTGCCCGCAAGCTCTTCGCCCACCTTGCGGAGGTACAGATCGCGGTATTCCACAATCGGCAGATCGAGCCACGCATAGCCGTAGCTGGTCAGCGTCGCGGTGAGTTGGTGGCGCACCCGCGCAAGGGTACGGTATTCATCCGGTAGCACGTCGCGCATGCCGCGCACAGATTCAATCGGTGTACTCATAGCGTATCTATATCGTGTATCGTTGCATAGAGCTGGGGCAAGTAGTTTGCCCGTACTCGGAACTTGGTGCCGTGATTATGCCCCGTGCGAGCATCAAAGTCAACATAGACCATCCCCTTATGCAAGCCTGCGAGAAACCGCTCAAGGGCAACCCCTTGCAAGATGAAGAAACGTATATATCGAAATTCTACTAGGCCCTGCCCACGACGTACTTCTGCCTCAGCATAGAACGTATTGTGCAGCTTCGTGCCGAGCTTATGCTCCAGATCATGAAAGCCCCAATATGGCTGCGGCTCCAATTCGCCCAAGCCGACCTGCTGTTCAACCTCGCGTAGCCACACCGCATGGCGCAGGGCAACCTGTGTATGATTGAATGATACCGCAATTCGTTGCAACGCTGGATCAACCTGTACGATGAAGCCACGATCACTGTAGCCGTGTGCGTGGACTGTCTGCCGGAAACTCCGTTCGGTGATCGGATATTCAGTTCCAGCTTTCTTGTGTGTCCACCCATATTGTGGGAGCAACAGCCGCGCTACCATTTTGAGGGCCTGTGGCGATGGCTCCAGATGGCAGAGGGTCGTGAGACTTTTATTCCCCACCCGTTGCGCCTTGATCTCCCACTCAGCCGCATTGGGCAGCGGAAGATTATTTTCCTTGATTCCAAGCAAATCTTCAAGCGTGTTGCCGATTGCACCATCGTTTTTGCTGGAACGGGTACTTTGGATCCACCCTTGTTCACGAATTGCTTTGAGTTTGGCAATCAATGATTGCTTGGTAAATAATTCCATGATACAGACCGAAAGAATAGCGTGAACTACTTCACCGTTTTAGGTTCCGGTGGCCGCCAGAAATCCAGCAGATACTCAAAGGTCGTGCCCATCGTGATGTAGTTGGAAGGCCAGCCAAAGATGCCAATCCGGTTCACGATGTTGGTGCGATCCCAGATGATCGTATTCCGGAACTCATACCCCCGTCGGCGCAGCTCTTCGATCAGCTCAATGTGAATGGTGATCCGTTCGTTCTCCCACCACATGTCGGGCACATTGATGACACAGTGCGCTTTGGGCTTGAGCAACGGCAGCAATTGTTCATAAATATCGCCCATCGCCGTCGTATACTCGGCAATGCTCATCGTGCCCAAATCGCGGCTGTCTTGCGAGTATTGTTCCACTTTATCATACTGTTCGTTTTGGCGTTCGCTGCCGCGCCGCGATTTGTTCTTGCGCTTGCGGTTAAGCATATTTGCATAGGGCGGCGAAGTCCAGATCAGGCTCACGGTTTCGGGGCGAATGTACAACGGAATATGGCGGGCATCATCGAGGATCGCATATTGCTGCGTTTGCTGAAACAGCGTAGGGCTTTGCAGGCGTTGCTCACAGAGCGCAATGTAATCGGGCTGAAGGTCAAAGCCAACGGCGTTACGGTTAGCATCTTGCGCCGCGAGCAGGCTTGTGCCACTGCCCACAAACGGATCAAGTACCAACTCCCCCTCGTGCGTAAAGAGTTCGATCACCTTGCGTGCAAGCGCAAGGGGGAAGGTCGCGGGGTGCAAATTCTTGTCCCGAATATCGCGCCCTTCATAGGCAAACTGCCATACCCCTATTTGGCTTTTAATCCATTCTTTTGCCGTCATGCAGTTCAGGTGGGTTGGGGGGCAGGTACACAGCCGCTCAAAGCCAATCGGCAGGAATGTGCGGTACAGGGCGTGCGTCTCCGCTATCGCGTGCGACAGCGGAATGTGCATTAGGTCTGGTTCAGGTTGGGTCAAAAGGTTGCCTCATTTCTATTGGGATTGCAGATCCCCCGCCACACGCTGCACCCGTGCGATCAGCTCACTCAGCAGCAAGGCGGTTGCGCCCCACACCTTGTAGCCCTGTATGGCGAAATACTCCACGCGCATCTGCCGCTCATGCAGCTGCCACACCTCCTGCTGCACAATGCGCCGATCCGCCAGCAGGGCCAATGGAATGTGCAGCACTTGGGCCACCTCCGCCGGATTGGGCACCAGCGGCGGCAGTTGCCCAATATAGCCCACCACGGGCAACAATTCAAAGTTGCTGGCCGGGATGTAGAACGGGGTCAGGTTGCCTAGCACGCTGATTGTAGTGGCAGCGATGCCTAGCTCCTCTTCCGTCTCGCGCAGAGCCGTCGTCACCAGATCGGGATCAGCGGGATCGGCCGAGCCGCCCGGCAACGAGACTTCGCCGCGATGTTTGGCAAGGCTGAAGCTCCGCACCGTGAGCGGCAGCCAGAGCTGCTCCTGCTGCGGGTAGAGCAGCAGCAACACGGCCGATTGGCGCGGCGTAGAGCCGTCGGTGGGCTGGCGCACCGCCAGTTCGCCATCCATCTCACGCACTGCCACCAACTCGCTAGGGGCGGGTGGCGGTGATAGGTTCAGGGCATGCTGCACCAATTCCAGTTGATATGGCACGCCGCCAGCATGCCAGTCTGCACTGATGGTCATAGGGGTATCCTCTGTGCCCTGCTACCCACGGAGGGCAGCAGGAGTGCTGCATCTGCCCGGCTCAAAGGCAGATTCAGGTGTTATCCTGCGTGCGGGCGATCCCGCTCAAAACAATATTCCTGTTGTGGCTCGAACTGCTGCGCGGCTCGCTGATAGTACCATGGTTGCACACGGATGGTCTGTTCGTCAATCGTAATCAGGTTGAACGAATTCTTCCCATGATCAGGCCCCCGCCCGCGCTGCGAGGTTGCCGTGCCTGCGGTACACAGGACCATCCGGCGGGCGGGCGGTGGGGGCGGGGTACGGAGCCAGCGCAGCGTGCCCCACAGCTCCTGCACGGTGCCGACGTGGAAGAAATGCACATGTCCATTCAGCACCAATTCTACCCCTGCGCGGGCAAGCATCGCCACCACTTCGCGCTCATTGGCGAGCGGCTCGCTCTCGTGGTTGTCGGGCGGATCAATCACGGGGTGGTGCAGCACCGCAATTTTGCAGGCGGTGGCGGGGGCTTGGGCAAAGGCGGCTTCCATTGCATGGATCTGGAACTTGTTCAGGTAGCCGCCCGCAATCGTGATGCCATGGGCGGTATCGCCGCCCACCACATACAGGTTCAGCTCGGCGTGGGCAAAGATCGGGTTCATCGTTGTGGTGATGTTGCGCTGATAGGGGCGGTAGGGCTGAAAGAGGCGGTGGTAAACATTAAAGAGTGGTACATCGTGGTTGCCAGATACGTACAGGCGCGGCTGCGGCAGCGTGGCGAGATACTCGCGGGCAACCTGCCACTGATGCCCCCGATCCGCCCGCTGCACAAAATCGCCCGACAGCACGAGCAAGTCTGGCTTCAGATCATAGGCATGGGTCGTCAGGGCTTTAGCGACTTCTGGAAGAAAGGGCGGACCGGCGTGGAGATCCGATATGTGCATCAGGGTGGCAGGCATACACTTCTTTCCTTTGCTCTATGGTTCCGCCGGAGTGGATACCAATGTCTCGGATGGGGGCGGCGGATCACGCGGACGTTCCATCTGCGAGGCGAAATAGATCCCCGCTAGCACTAGCACGAAGCCGCCAAGCTGAAGCGGCGCGAAGCCTTCGCCAAAGATCAGCCACGCAAGCCCCGCCGAGCCAATCGGTTCGCCTAGCACCGCCACGGCAATGAAGGTTGCCGAGAGGTAACGCAACGCCCAGTTGAATGAGGTATGCCCCAGTAGCTGGGGGCCGATGGCAAGACCAATGATACTGAGGTAGGCAATCAGGGCGAAGCCGAAGAGCGGCACGCCCTGCACCAACACCCACGCCAGCAAGATTACGGCGGCACTGGTGTACACCAGCCAGATATACGCCAACAACGAGAGGGTGCGGCGCAAGTTGCGCCCAATCAGCAGGTAGCCCGATACCGTCAGTGCGCCGAGCACCGCCAGCAGGTTGCCAAGTGTGGCTTGCGGGTAGGACCCAGTGCGGACTGCCGCATCGCTCACGCCAATCAAGATACTGCCCATCACGGTCAGGGCGATGCCACCGAGAGCGACTGCGCCGGGCTGCTCGCGGAAGAGCAGGAACGAGAGCAGCGCGATCCACAGGGGGCCCGTCGAGACGAGCGCGACGCTGCTGGCAACGGAGGTGTAGGCGAGCGAGCTGATCCACGCCGCGAAGTGCAACGCCAGACATACGCCGGAGAGCAGCCCCCACCCGATCTGGCGCGGCTGCAAGCGGCGTAGCTCATCGCCCACCCGCAGCCACGCGAGCGGCAGCAGCACTAGCGCGGCGACCAGCATGCGCCCTGCCGCAATGGTAAGCGAGGGCATCCCCGTGTTTTGGGCGAAGCGGATCATGATCGCTGATGTCGAGGCAATCAATACGCCCCCTGCTAGCACCAGAAATGGAAGCCATGCACGCTGCGGCATTGCGCTACAGCCCTGTGCCCGGCTGCTTGGTGGCAACGGGCTGTGCTGGCTTGCCCGTAAGCAATAGGAACAACGGGTTGTTCCGCGAGGCAAGGTGATCGAGGTAGCTGAACAGGACAAAGCCAAATACCACCAAGCCAAGTGCAATCACAAATTCTAGCGAGGCGAAATTGGGTAGCACGTTGGCTTCAACGAGGGGCACCACTTCACCATGCCGATCTATGCGCGTTTCGAGCACAACTTTCCACGGCCAGATCTCCCACAGCGAGCCAGCCATAAAGCCGACAAGCAGGGCTACCGTCACTTGGTAGAAGCGGTCGAGCAGCCATGTGAGCAGGCGCACAAACACCAGCAAGCCCACTGCTGCGCCAAGCATCACGGGCAGGATGACGAGCAGGTTGAGGTCTTTGATCCCATTCAGCACATAGTCGTACTGGCCGAGAATGAGCAAGATGAACGAGCCAGAGATGCCCGGCAGGATCATCGCCATGATTGCGACGGATCCGCTCAGAAAGAGCGTGAGCGGATCGTTGGGCATGTCCACCGGAACCAGATTAACAATCGCAAAGCCGATCAGCGTGCCGAGTGCGATCATGCCCCACGTCTTCGGCGAATGCTCAAGGTGGTAGCCAATCGCAAGGATCGAGGCGACAATCAGGCCGAAGAAGAACGCAAACAGATACACCGGCTGATTCTCTAGCAGCCAGCTCATCACCCGTGCCAGCAGCAGCACGGCACTCACCAAGCCAGCCATCAATGCCACGAGAAAGGGCCACGGCACATGCGCCTGCACCGCCTTGAAATCACCGCGCAAGAGTTTTTGCAGCAGTTCCAGATTGAAGGATTTGATCGCCCCAAGCAGATCGTGGTAGATGCCCAGCACAAACGCCATTGTGCCGCCCGACACGCCGGGGATCAAGTCTGCCACACCCATCGCAAAGCCGGTCAAGTAGAGCCGCACATACTGCCGCAGGGTGCGCGGGTGGTTATCCATTTCGATCATGATGATGTATCTCCATCAGGTTGTCGCATAGAATTTGGGTGGGGCGCACGCACGCATGCGATCCCACGTATATCATGTATCACAAATGGCATGCCGTCAACTCGTGGGCGGCGGAGGCAAGCGCACGCTTTCAGCTAGCCGTGCTGCGCCCGGCAGGTAGGCCAATTGCCCTGCGCGGAGGGCCTGCCCGTTCATTGCCTACGCAGACGTGGTATACTAGTTCTTAACGCTTTTGCACGGTCAGGGACGATGCACGATGGCAAAAACACGCACGCACTATATCTGCCAACAGTGTGGCGCACAGCATACGCGCTGGATGGGGCGTTGTACCGAGTGTGGTACATGGGATAGCCTTGTCGAGGAGCGGAGTAGCCCCCGCGCCACTGCCGCCAATGGGCGCAAGCGGGGGATTGTCGCCGAGAGCGATGCCCCCGTCCTACTCACCCAGATTAGCTCGGATGATACTAAGCGGCTCAGTATGCGCGGCGAGGAGTTGCAGCGGGTATTGGGCGGCGGCTTAGTGCCCGGCTCGGTGGTGCTGGTGGGCGGCGATCCCGGCATTGGCAAATCTACGCTACTGATCCAAGTCGCGGCGGAATTTGCCCGCACGCACGGCAAGACGCTCTACGTCAGTGCCGAAGAGTCGACGCGGCAGATCAAGCTGCGGGCAGATCGGCTCGGCTTGGACACCGATAACCTGTATGTCTATTCAGAAACGTCGCTCGATGCAATCCTCGAACAGATGCAGCAGCTCCAGCCCGCACTCGTGATTGTGGACTCAATCCAGACGGTGTATCTCGAAGATGTTGGCTCGGCGGCGGGCAGCGTCAGCCAAGTCCGCGAGGGTGCGCTGCGCTTGCTGCAATTTGCCAAGCAGCAGCACACGCCGATCTTTCTGGTGGGACACGTCACCAAAGAGGGCGCAATTGCTGGGCCCCGCGTGCTAGAGCATATTGTGGATGCGGTGCTGTACCTCGAAGGGGAACGCTTCCACCAATACCGCTTGTTGCGCGGCGTGAAGAACCGCTTCGGCAGCACCAACGAAGTCGGCGTATTTGAGATGACCCAGCTCGGCATGCGCGAAGTGCCCAACCCCTCCGAAGTGTTCATCGCCGAACGCAGTGCCGGCACGCCCGGCTCGACTGTCGCGGTGATGCTGGAAGGGACGCGCCCCCTCTTGATCGAGGTGCAAGCCCTGACTTCGCACACGGGCAATGCCCAACCCCGCCGCACCGCGAATGGCTTCGATGTGAACCGCCTGCTGATGCTCGTGGCGGTGCTATCCAAGCGGGTGGGCTTGCCGCTTTTCAATCAAGATATTTATGTCAATATTGTTGGAGGCATGCGGATTAGCGAACCCGCCGCCGATCTTGCGGTAGCCTTGGCCATTGCCTCATCGTTTCGCAATGCCCGCACTGATCCCGATCTAGTGCTGATTGGCGAAATCGGGCTATCGGGCGAACTCCGTAGCGTTAGCCAGCTTGAACGCCGCCTGAGTGAAGCCGTCAAGCTCGGCTTTCGCCAAGCCGTTGCGCCGCCCGCCACGCTCAATAGCAGCATTCCCGGCTTGCACCTGACCGCCGCCCGCTCATTGAGTGAGGTGGTGACGCAGGTGCTCGGACGCGCCACCGCCAGTGAGCCGACAGGAACTAGCCCATCATGACAAACATGAACTTGGTGATCCGCATTGCAGGCGCAAGCATCCTGACGTTGCTCACCGCCAATCTCGGCGTGACGCTGGCCGGCACTACGCCCAACGAACAGCAACAGTTGGCGATCTTGCTGCTCACCATGTCGGGCTTTACGCTCGGCTTTATCATCACGCCCCGCCTGACCATAATCCCGCTGCGGCGCGTGCTGCAACGCCTGCGAAACACGCCCATCGAGGAGATTATCTACATTGCCACTGGCGGCTTTCTCGGCTTGGTCTGGTCGGTGCTGCTGAGTGTCCCGCTCATCCTGCTGCCGGCCCCGCTCAGCCAGTTCCTGCCGATCAGTATCACGCTGATGCTGACCTATCTCGGAGCGGCGATCTTCGCCACCCATCGGCAGGGCTTGGAGAGCCTGCAACGGTGGCTGCGGCGGCGCGGTGAGCCAGAACGGAACACCGCAGCCCAAGCCAGCCAAGCAATCACCGCGCCGGGGCTACGCCCGTGTTACCTGCTCGATACCAGTGCCATCATTGATGGGCGCATCGCTGAAGTTGCCAAGACGGGCTTCATTGAGGGCACCTTGCTCGTGCCCCAGTTTGTGCTACAGGAACTCCAGACATTAGCAGACTCGGCTGACGATCTGCGGCGTAGCAAAGGGCGGCGGGGGCTAGACTTGCTCAATCAAATGCAAAAGAACCTCGCCCAGCAAGTTGAGATCATGGAAACCGATGTCGGCGAGAATGGGCGCGTAGATGATAGCCTTGTGCTGCTTGCCCGCCAGACTGGACACCCAATCATCACCAACGATTTCAACCTGAACCGGGTGGCGGGCTTGCAGGGCGTGCGGGTGCTGAGCCTCAATCAGCTGAGTGAGGCGGTGCGCCCACCGGTGGTGCAGGATCAGCGCCTAGTGGTGCTGATCCGTAATGAAGGCAATACGCGCCAGCAAGGGGTCGGCTACCTTGAAGACGGCACGCCGGTCGTGGTTGAAGAAGCCCGCCACTTGATTGGTGAGCGGGTGCCAATCATCGTGACGCGGGTGCTTCAGACGAATACGGGGCGGCTCGTATTTGCCCAAGTGGATCACACCGCGCTGGCCGATCTGCCCGCCGAGCAGGCCGTGACGCGAGTCCATTCACCATAATGTTGATCTTTGTGGTAGACTCAGGGAGGACACGATGCGCCTCATCATTCAACGTGTGAGCCACGCGGCGGTACGGGTGGAACAAGCAACCGTCGGTGAGATCGGGCAAGGGTTGTTGGTGCTAGCGGGTGTAACCACCAGCGATACCCCCGCGACGGCTGCCCTGCTTGCCGAAAAGACTGCCCACCTGCGCGTCTTTGCCGATGCAGAGGGCAAATTTAATCATTCTCTGTTGGAAGTTGCAGGAGCGGCATTGGTCGTCTCACAATTCACGCTCTACGCCGATGTTCGCAAAGGCCGCCGCCCCAACTTCACCGCCGCCGCCGCGCCGGGGCTTGCCGTGCCTGTGCTGGAGGCGTATGTGCAGAGCTTGCGCGAGCTGGGCATCGCCGTGCAGACGGGGCAATTTGGCGCAATGATGCAGGTTACACTGGTGAATGAGGGACCGGTTACGATTATCCTAGATAGCACAAACTGGGAACAGCCGCGCAGTGTCGCGGCGCGGAGTAACGCATGAGCCACAGCCCACATCCGCACCCAACGCCGCAACCAGCGTTGGTTCGTTGTCGCATCGCGCAGGAGGAGGACATCTACCTTGCGGTGCTGCGTGGGCGCGAAATGGCCCAGCAGATCGGCTTTGATGCAATAGACAGTACGCGCATCGAGATTGCCATTCTGGAGCTGACGCGCAACATCCTCGCGCATGCGGGCAAAGGTGAATTGGTGCTAGAGCCGGTTGGGGCAACCACCGCCCCCGCCCAGCGCGGCATAGCCATATCGGCCTGCGATCAAGGCCCCGGCATCGCGGATATACCGCTGGCGTTGCAGGATGGCTACAGCACCGCTAATACGCTCGGCTCCGGCTTGCCCGGTGTACATCGCTTGATGGATGAGATGCAGATCGAATCACAGCTTGGTGTAGGGACAACGGTACGTGCTGTGAAGTGGCTTCCAGTACAACACATAAGGACAGGTGCATGGATATAATATGGGGCGCAGTTACTCGCCCGAAGGAGGGCCAAAGCATCAATGGCGATACGTATGTGGTCGAACGGTCCGGAGCGGGACTGTTGGTGTCGGTGATTGATGGGCTAGGCGGTGGTGAGGAAGCGGCGCGAGCATCGGGCGCAGCGGCCACCGTGCTCCGCACCTACGCCGATCAGCCGCTCGCAGTGCTGATGCAGCAGGGACACACTGCGCTGCACGGCACACGCGGCGCAGTGATTGGCGTGATGCGGCTCCAGATGGACACGCGCCAAGTGATCTATATGGGGGTGGGCAATATTGGGGTGTATGTGCAGAGCCAACAGGCGATCAAGCCGATCTCGAAAAACGGCATTCTCGGCTATCGGTTGCCCACCTTGCTGCAACTAAGCTATACCTACAATTCAGGCGATACCTTCGTTCTTTATAGCGATGGAATTACATCCAACTTTATGACCGAACACGCTGTAGATTTTCGCTTGCCACCACAGGATCTCGCAGATGCAATCATTACTAAGTATGGCAAGCTCAATGATGATGCCACAGTGGTTGTCGTGCGGCAACCTTAACCGGCGCAAGCAAAGTGGAGTAGGCAACCTACCTAAAGTATGAGCATAGCACTGGCCCAATGGCTAACTGAACAACGTGATGTTTTGCTGCAACGCTGGGGCGCAGCAGTTGCGACAGCACGTATTCCCGCCGAGCAGGTGGCGCACGGCAGCGAGGAGAACGGCGCAGTCGCAGTTGAGACGGCGGAGGATGCCCGGGTTGCTGCTTTTGTGCCGGTGTTTGATGCGCTGATTGGCGCGGCACACGGCGCAACGGAGGGCCTGAACCACCAACTCCAGCTGTTGGTGGAGAGTGATCTGGATACGCTCCGCCTGCCCGATTTGCTGCAAGTGTCGTTTCAGCTGCGGCGGAGCGCGTGGCAGACGTTGCAAGAAACCGAGTCCGATCCGGCGCACCGCTTTGCCCTGATGACTGATCTGGAGCACCTGCTCGAACAATCAGTTGAGATCCTCGTTCAGGCATGGAGCAACGCCGTTGCTGCGGTACAGCACCAGCAGATGCAGGAAGTTACATTTCTGACGCAGAGCATGTCCAGTGCAATGGAAGAAGTAGATCAGGCTGCCCTCAATCTACAAGCCTTGAATGCCACTGCCCAAGAGCTAGCTTCTTCGATGGAGCATGCCGATGTTGATGCCGCGCTCGAAGTTGTTGCCGACAAGATCATGGATCTCCTCAGCCCCCAGCATCTCAGTGTCTGGATGCACGATGCCGACGATAGCAGCGAGGACACCGCTACACGCCTCTCACCGCTGCGGGTGTGGGGCACAGCGGCGAACCATCTTGATCAGGTACAACTGAACCTGACCACCGCCTCAACTGATCCTGATGAGGATCCCGTGTTGCGGGCGTACCTGCTCAAAACACCCCTCATCGACGGCGACCTTGCCTTCAGCGAAACGGCCCAGTGGCCATGGCACTTCCCCCAGCATGGGATTATTGTCGTACCCCTCGTTGCCCACAATCTGGCGAGCGGCGTGGTGCTGTTGCAGGATGATCTGCCGACGGAACATTTCACGCTAGAACGGCAGAACCTGCTCATCGGCTTAGTCAGCCAGCTTGCGATTGCGCTCGACAATGTGCGCCTATATCGGCAGGTGCTGCTCTTTAACAATGACCTGAACCAGATTGTCGAGCAACGTTCAGGTGAGCTTGCAGCTGAGAAAGAACGCCTGACTGCGCTGCAAGAAATCTCCGTAGAGGTCAGTAGCACCCTTGATGTAGATGTGCTCCTGACGGCCTCGCTGCAATCGTTGGCCCAGATTGTCCGTGCGCCGTATGGCTCGATTATGCTCGTGGATCGGGAGACTGAGCAGCTCGAAACCCGCGCTGTTCTTGGCTATCCCAGCGTGGATACTTATGTGCGCTTCCCGATTGGCTCAGGCGTAGCGGGGTGGGTGGCGCAACACAAGAAGCCCGCGCTGATCCCCGATGTGCAGGCTGACGAACGCTGGGTGATGAGTCCCAATCAGCAACTGACGAACAAGCAGGCAGGCTCGATTCTCTCCGTGCCCTTGATTGCCCACCAAGAAGTCGTCGGGGTCTTGACCCTTTCGCACAATACGCAGGATTACTTCAACCAAGACCATATACGCCTCCTCGCGGCGGCAGCAGGCACGATTGCGGTTGGGGTGTATAACGCGAACCTGTTCACTACGATTGCCGACACAATGAATGAGCGCAGCAGTGTGCTGCAACGGCTCCGCGCTGAAAGTACTCAGATCACCTCGATTATGCAGAGCCTCGTGGATGGCGTAATCGTGTGTGATATTTACGGCGCAGTGCAGCTTGTGAATCGGGCGACGGAACGCCTGTTGGGGCGTTCCTACGAGGAGTTGCTGCTGCAAGATCTGCACACGATCCTGCATACCTTGCTCGGCAACCGCCGGGCCGAGCTGCCGCTCGATGATCTACTGTCCCGCCCTCAAGATAATGCCGGCGAGCTACGCATCTTTGATACGACGTTTGAGCTGAATAATGCGATCCTCAGCCTCAAGCTCAGCCCCGTGTTGAGCGGCGATGATGATGAGATGATCGGGGCGATTCTAATGATCCGTGACACCACCCGCGAAGTCATCTCGGATCGGCTCAAGACCGAGTTCATCAGCACCATGTCGCACGAGCTACGCACCCCGATGACCGCCATCAAAGGCTTCACCCAGCTGATGGTGATGGGCAATCTTGGCCCCCTCAGCGATACCCAGATGGAGTTGATGACAACGATCCAGAATAACTCCGAGCGCATGATTGCGATCATCAATGATGTGCTGGAACTGACCAAGATTGAGAGTGGCGAGATCACCCTCGACCTACGCCCGATCCACCTTGCGGAAGCCCTCAGTGGGGTGATGATTGACCTTGGACCCCGTGCCAATCAGCGCAAACACGCGCTGACCCTAGGCATTCTGCCGGGCTTGCCGCTCGTCCAAGCGGATGCCGCCCAACTGCACAAAGTCCTCTACAACCTGATCTCCAATGCGATCAAGTATACGCCGGAAGGCGGTAAAGTTGCTGTGGATGCACGCGAAGTCCAGTATGTCGAGCTGACCGAGCAGGTGCAAGAGCGGCTACAGACTGGGCGTTCGTACCTTCAGATCACTGTGCGTGACACTGGCGTAGGGATCCAAGCCGCCGATGTGGAGCGCATCTTTGATCGCTTCTATCGCACCGAAAACGCACTCAAGATTGAGGCGGGCGGCACAGGGCTAGGGCTATCACTCACGCGCCCGCTCATTGAGTTGATGAGCGGGGCAATCTGGGTTGAGAGTGAAGTTGGGGTCGGCACAACCTTCAGCTTCGTCCTCCCGACGGCAACCCAACGCTAGCAACCGCCGCCCCGCACACCTGTTCTGCGCCATGCAGGATGCGGAACCACTGCCTGACCTGAGCCTTGCGTTAAGCTGGCTACCACCCTACTACAAGGCGTATGTCATTGTGTCACCCCCCGCCCTGTGCTATAAACAAAGGTAGGAGACGGACCCACGCGGGGTGATGCGCCCCCTGTACCCGCTGACCCGCGCCCCCTGCTACCTGACATCTTCGCCCATGCATGCACTGACGCAAAGGAGACCGCAATGCTGACACACGATAGTTCCATCCGCCATTATCGGCTAATCATCTGGCTGGTACTGGCCCTGCTGCTGGCAGGGTGCGCCACGGCCCCCGCACCCACCAATCCTCTCCCTCCAACAAATAGTAATGCGAGCGGGCAACCACCGAGCATACCTGCCCCAACCGCCATGCCGCCCGCACCGCCCGCGCCACCCACTGCCGCGCCGGAGCCGCCTGCACGCACGCCGCAAACTGGCGCGTCAGCTCGGCGGGGTCGAAGCTGTGCGGCAGCCCAATCGCCACCAGCTGCGTCTGGGCGGGGGTGTCGTTCCAGCCCGGACCGAAGGTCAGCTGAATCCGGTTGCCCACCACATGCACAATCACCTGCCGCTCGCGCTGCTCAGCCAGCTGTAAGATGCCCTTCAAACGGAAGACTCCAACCGGTAGGCTCTTCAAGGCAATCCGCAGACGGTCAAGGGGGAGCGGGGTATCGCTTGTGAAGCTCCACGTTGCAAATTGTGTGCTGTGATCGTGGGCGTGGTCAGCGTGGGCGTGGTCAGCGTGGGCGTGGTCAGCGTGGGCAGGCGCGGTACGCTCGGTGGGCGGCAGATCAAACAGCAACGCCAGTGGCACATCGGCTTGCACCGCATCGAGCATGCGGGCCTGCGGCACAATCTGGCGCACCCATTCGTGCAGCGCGTCGCGCTCACGTTCGCCAATCAGGTCAATCTTATTCAGGATCAGGATGTCAGCCACTGCAATCTGGTTGATTAGCAGCGACGCATACTCCATGCCGAGAGCGTGCGCGTGGGGCACTTGCTCGGCATCCACCAGCGTAATGATGCTCTCAAGGCGGGCCCGCTCACGCACGTCGGGCAGCAGCAGCGTCTCGGCGAGGGCCCACGGATCCGAAACGCCACTCGCTTCAATGACGATGCGCTGCGGTGGTTCTGGCTGTTCCAGCACATCCAGCACCGTGTCGAGCAGATCCTCGCGGATCGTGCAGCAGATGCAGCCATTGCTCAGGCTGACCATATCGCCCTCGACATTCACGACGAGCGCACTATCAATATTGATGCTGCCGAAATCATTCACCAGCACGGCTACACGCTCACCGCGCTGGTAGGCAATCAGCCGGTTGAGCAGGGTGGTTTTGCCTGCGCCGAGAAAGCCCGCCAACAGCGTGATCGGGACAATCGGTAGGCTTGGGAGATCATCGTGCATGGGGGAACTCCTGTTACAACGTAATCACTTGATCGGGGGGATTGCCGGACAGGGCCGCGTACAAATCGGGGAAGCAGCCCACCTGCACGCCTGCCACCGTGCCATGCGGGTGGCAGTTGCCCGCGATCCCTTCGGCCAAGCCGCGCTCCAGCGCACACTGATCGCACAGCATCAGCAGCATGCCCTGCTCTACGGCCACCTGCGCCAAGCGTTCGCCCATCGGATCGCCCGCCCGCAGCAGGTAGGTGTTGTCATCGAAGAAGAACATCCCCACTACGGTTACGCCGTGCGTGCCGGTCTCCAGTTGAGGCAGGATCATCTTGCCGAGCTTGTAGCTCGCGGTGTGTCCTGATGTGGCAAAGATATACGCAACCTTCATAATACCTTCCTTCCTATGGATGGAACCGCTATTCCCAGCCAAACGGATCGGGGTAGTGGGCCCACGCCGCCAAGCCTTCTACCAGCTCGGCTGGCGTGAGCAGGGCATTGTCGAGGGCCTGCACAATCGCCGCCCGATCCATATTGATCCCGATGCACACGATCTCCTGCCGCCGATCCCCAAATTCGGGATGCCAATCGCGCTGGAACTGCTCATACCAATCTGGGTCAGTCGGCCAGCGTTCGGGCGGCACAGCACTCCACCAATAGCCGCCGGGCGACACGCCCAGAAAGCGTCCCGCCTTCGACCATACGCCCACGTGAGCGGGGCGCGAGGCGAGCCAGATGTAGCCCTTCGAGCGCAGCACCTGCCGAAACACGCTGCTCTGGATCACGCGCATCAGGCGTTGCGGGTGGAATGGCGCACGCTGGCGGTAGACAAAGCTGCTGATGCCGTACTCCTCCGTTTCGGGGGTATGCGTGCCCTGCAACTCGCGGAACCAGCCCGGCGCACGTTGGGCTTGCTCCATATCAAACAGGCTGGTATTGAGGATCGCGGCGAGGGCGACCTGCCCGTGACTGGTGCGGATGATCTGGGCGGTTGGGTTGAGCGTGTGCAGCAATCCTTCTAGTCGGGCGACATCTTGCGGGTGGGCCCGGTCAAGTTTATTGATGACCAGCACATTGGCAAACTCCACCTGCTCGACAAGCAAATCTACGATGGTGCGCCGATCTTCGTCGCCGGTGGCGAGTTCGCGCTCCTTGAGCGTTTGGGCCGAGAGGTAATCGTGCAGGAAGGTTTCGCCATCCACCACTGTGACGAGTGTATCGAGCTGGGCAACCTCGCTTAGGCTTGCGCCGCCGGGCAGCTCAAAGGTGAAGGTGGCGGCTACGGGCAACGGTTCGGAGATGCCGGTGGACTCGATCAGCAGGTAATCGAAGCGGCCCGCTTGGGCAAGGCGTGCGACTTCGCGCAGGAGATCGTCGCGCAGGGTGCAGCAGATGCAGCCGTTGGTCATCTCGACGAGCTGCTCATCGGTGCGGCTGAGCTGTGCGCCGCCGTCGCGCACGAGCGATGCGTCAATGTTGACTTCGCTCATATCGTTGACGATCACGGCCACGCGCATGCCCTGCCGATTGTGCAGGACGTGATTGAGCAGAGTGGTTTTGCCTGCGCCGAGAAAGCCGGAGAGCACCGTAACTGGGAGTTTGGACATAGACAGCAGCCTTTTATTGATACATAGTCTCAACAACCTGTGGTAGTGTAGCAGAGGCTAGCGCGGCTGTCAAGCACCTTGACAGGCAGGTGCAGCGGGCCTAGACTGCATGCAGCGCACTGCGCTTGGGATCGGGGCTGAGCGAAGGTATCTGTGATGACGTTGACTGCGACCACGCTGCTAGCGGTGGGTGGTGTGCCCGTGCAGGCCAAGCTCGCGCTGACGCTGACGCTGCTGCACCATCTGCACGCCACCGGCCGCGCCACGTTGCTGATTGATAATGGGGATATGCCCCTGCCGCTGGAGCAGCTGCCGCCGCTGGTGCGGCGGGTACGGCTGACGGGGGGCTGTGTGTGCTGCACGCTGGCGGGCCGGCTGATTCCGCTGGTGGCGGCTGCGCCCGCCGCGACGGTGCTGCTGCTGGTATCGGCGCGGGCCGAGCCGGCGTTGCTGGCGCACTTGCTGGGTACGCTCCAGCACCCGTGTCGGCGGGTGGCGAGTGTGGCCCTGCTCGATGCGGCGACGCGCACGCGCCATCCGCACCTTGCCGAGCAATACCAGCTCTACGCCGATCTGCTGCTGGAGCCGCCCTACGCGCCGGAGCCGGTGCTGGCGTGGCTGGGTGGGGGAGGGTAGCGGGAAGCGGGGGCGCAGGTCGTCGTCCTCATCATCATCGGGGCGACGCTGCACCGACAGCGTGATGTAGGCATTGCTGAGCTTCTGGTACAGCACGACATCTTTCATGCGCGGCAAGCCAAACAGCTCGAACTGGTCGAGTTCATCCGCGAGCGCAGTACGATATTGCTGCTCCCGCGCCGCCATGAGGGCGGGGTCGGCGGTGGGGGAGTGGACAGCAACTCGATGCGATCCTGCTTGGCGGCGGTGGTGCCGCCCTCGCACCGCTCACCGACGCGATCCAGCAGCGGTTCCCGCACGCGCAGGTCGTGCCCGATCCGCAACTAGCAGTAGCTCGCGGCTATGCTCGCCTAGCACGGCGGCTGGTGCGCCAGCAGGAGGGCGAAGGATGAAGCCTACCGCGCAAAAAGCGTCTCGCGGCCGCCTTTCCCAGCGTCTCACGGCACGGGTCAGCCCAGCGTTAGATCGCCTTGCACATCAGTACAGCGATCCATCTACGACCATTCGTATCGCATTGGTGTTGCTTGCGCTGAAACTCGATGCAGATATGGCCCAGTATAAAGACGATGTACGGGCCTTGTTGGCCGAACGGCTTGAACCAGAACTCGTGGCGATCCTGCATCCACTCTATCTTTCCCTGATCCAAGCCCAAGCCGAAGAAGTCGCCCACACCCCTGCACCGCCGGTAGCATTGCGCCAGCCCAACCCAGCCGTGCAACGCTTCCGTCCTTCTGCTATCGGCGCAGCGGAACCTCCGTCATACGCCGATGGGAGTCACGCTGAGGGCCGACCTAGCGACATCCGTGAACTTCATGTTGGCTTTGAGGTCTAATGCAAGACGCACCGTGTCAGCCCTGAAGGAGGTATACGATGCTCCCACCATAACCGAAAACCATATCGCTGCCTGTAGAGGCAGACAGCGATGTTCCAGTCCATTGTTAGTGTGAAATACAACCTGTCGGGCTTAAAATGAGATGCCCTTTGCAAGCCGTGCCGCACGCGGTACGACGAGCGACTGCTGTATTTTCATTATACGCTTCGTACCGCACGCCGTCAATGCATATCTGACGGATAGGCTCTGTATTGCCTTCATATGGCTTATCAACACAAAAGAGGCAGAGATGGATCAGTCTAGCACACATAAGCACCGCGGTGCTTCTCTTAAACACTCATTCATCAACGGACGGTGCCCCAACGGGGCTAAGAATGTGGAGCATACCCGATGATGTTATCTGCCCCCCAGCCGCAAAGTGCCACCGCACCAATGCAGTCCACCCCTGCTATTGTGGATGCCCGCTGCCGCACGCCCGCTGAAGTTGCCGTGTGGCGGGCCGTAGATCGCCTGTTGCAGCGCGGGCGCACCAGCATCGGGAGCCGCGAGCTTGCCGATGCCGCTGGCGTGAGCCGCCGCGCCCTCAGTGCCCGCCGCTGCCCGCGCACCGGCGCACTGCTGCCCGGCATCCTCGAACGGCTCGTGCAGCTCGGCTTACTCCAGATTGTCGGCTCCCAGCGCGTGGGCAACTTCCCCCAGCCGCGCCCGATCTTCGCCATTGATTACGCCGCGCTGGCCGCCGCCACCTACCACCTATTCACCCGACCCCTGACCCCTGATACCCCCTTCGTGTTCTTCGTGGTCTGCCTTCCCCTGAAACCTCACACCTCACACCTATCACCCGCCACCTCACACCTACCACCTATCACCCGACTCCTGACACCTGATACCCCCTTCGTGTTCTTCGCGTCCTTCGTGCCCTTCGTGGTCTGCCTTCTTGCTCTGAAACCTGCCCCTCCGCCCCCGCTCCCCGCCCGCCGCGTGAACATTCCTCTACCCAGAATCCCCAACATCGCACATCCATCCCTCACCATCCTTGCTATAATCATTCGTAGCGGGCATGCCGCAGTGTGCATCGGCCAATGCGTTGATCGTGTTGTGCGAGCTTGCACGGTGCGCTGTTGCAAAGGAAACCATGGGGGCATCCCGCAGCGGCGCGTTGGCTATGAGGGGCAGAGCCAACGCCTGCACCCGCCCTCAGTTGCTCGCCGGTCGTCTGGAAATACACCAAACATCCATCAAGGAGGTTGTTCATGCGTTCGTCTTATCATCGGTTGCGTCCGATCCTGACCCACGCGCTCATTCGTGGGCTACTCACCCTGCTGCTTGCAGCACTATTCACCGCGCCGGAATACCTGCCCACCCCCGTGGGCGATGCGCTGGCACCCGCCCGCGCACAGGCCCAAACCATCACCACTGACTGCGCCGCCCAAACCGACGTGCCGCAAGCCGAGTGCAAAGCCCTGCTTGCACTCTACACCGCCACCGATGGACCAAATTGGCTCTTCTACAGCGGCTGGGGGCAGGATAACAATGTCTGTAGCTGGCGAGGTGTCGCCTGCACCGCTGGCAGCGTGACCACCCTCGACCTCTCCTACAACGGGTTGACGGGCAGCATCCCGCCGCAGTTGGGCACCCTCGCCAATCTGACCTTCCTCTCCCTCTACAACAACCAGTTGACGGGCAGCATCCCGCCCGAACTGGGTAGCCTCACCAATCTGGACTGGCTCCACCTCTCCATCAACCAGTTGACGGGCAGCATCCCGCCGGAGTTGGGCCGCCTCGCCAATCTGACCTTCCTCTCCCTCTCCGACAACCAGCTAACGGGCAGCATCCCGCCGGAGTTGGCGAACCTGAATGTCTCCTCTTTGTTCCTCGCCAACAACGCGCTTGACCCCAACGTCACTGATGCGGCACTGCTGGCGTGGCTGGATCAGGAACGCAGATTCAGCGACGATTGGCGCAACCAGCGGGGAGCCAGCACCCCGACGGCAACGCCCACCGCAACCCCCACCACCACTGACTGCGCCGCCCAAACCGCCGTGCCGCCAGCCGAGTGCGAAGCCCTGCTCGCGCTCTACCTCGCTACTGATGGGCCAAACTGGTTTTCCAACAGCGGCTGGGGGCAGAATAACGCTGTGTGTAGCTGGCGAGGTGTCACCTGCACCGCTGGCCGCGTGACCAGCCTCGAACTCGCCGGCAACCAGTTGACGGGCAGCATCCCGCCGGAGTTGGGCAGCCTCACCAATCTCGAACAACTCGACCTCTGGGGCAACCAGTTGAGCGGGAGCATCCCGCCCGAGCTGGGCAACCTCACCAAGCTGACCGGCCTCTGGCTCTACAACAACCAGTTGACGGG
>JAAUTZ010000028.1:3129-39260 GCA_012031225.1 Chloroflexaceae bacterium | reverse complement strand
ACACCCGACCCCTGACACCTGACACCCGACCCCTGACACCTGCCCCCTAGAACTCGCCCTTCATAATCTCGACCGCCTCGCGCACCATATCCACCGTTGCATCATCCTCAATCGTGCTGAGGTCGCCGATATTATCGCCCTGATACACAGCGCGGATCACGCGCCGCATAATCTTGCCGCTGCGTGTCTTGGGCAGCGTACTGACGAAGTGAACCCCGTGGGGCGTGGCAATCGCACCGATGCGCTCCCGCACTAGCTGGCGAATCTCATTCGCAATCTTATCCTGCTCAGCGGGGACAATGTGCGCCTTTAGCACCGACACCACTAGCACCGCCTCGCCGCGCAACTCGTCGCGCACGCCGATCACACTGGCTTCGGCAATCGCCGGATGCGAAGAGACCACTTCCTCGATCTCGCGGGTTCCCAGCCGGTGCCCCGACACATTCATCACCTCATCGGCCCGCCCCAGCAGCCAGAAGTAGCCGTCCGCATCGTGGATCGCATAGTCGCCCGTGAGGTACAGCTGCTTGTCCTTGAAGTGCGTCCAGTAGCTCTTGAGGTAGCGGTCGTCATCGTTCCAGAGCGTCAGCAGCATGCCCGGCGGCAGCGGCGGGTAGTCCACCAGCAAGCCCTTCTCGCCGCGTGGCACCGGGTTGCCGTCAATGTCCACCACCTCCAGATGGTGGCCCATCGCGGCGAAGGTGGGCGAGCCGGACTTAATCGGCAGGTCTTCGATGCCCACCGAATTCGCAATCATAGACCAGCCGCTCTCGGTCTGCCAGTAGTGGTCAATCACGGGCAAGCCGAGCATCGCCGTCGCCCAATCGTAGGTGGGCCCATCGAGTGGCTCGCCCGCACTAAAGACGCGCTTCAGGCTCGACAGATCACTCTGCTGCATCCAGTGTTCGGGGAACTTGCGGAGCGCACGTAACGCCGTTGGCGCGGTGAACATACACGTCACGCCATACTTCTCGATCACGCGCCACCACACGCCGGGATCGGGGTGATCGGGGCGACCTTCAAAGACGATGGTCGGCACGCCTTTGAGCAGTGGCGCATAAACAATGTAGCTATGCCCCACCACCCAGCCAATATCAGAGGTAGACCAGTAGACATCACCATCGCCCACATCGTAGATGTGGCCCATCGAGGCGTGCAGCGCAACCATATAGCCACCGGTATCGCGCACTACGCCCTTGGGCTTGCCCGTTGTGCCAGAGGTGTAGAGGATGTACAGCGGATCGGTGCTAAGCATGCGCTCCGGCTCAACGTAGGGCTTGCCGTGTTCGTTGACTTGCGTCTGCCAATCGAGATCGCGCCCCTCTTTCATCGTATTCTTGACGATCCCGCGCTCCAGCACCAACACATGCTTGACCGTATCCACCGTCGCCAGTTCAAGGGACTCATCCACAATCTCTTTGAGCGGCACAGGCAAGCCCTTACGGAGACCTGCATCAGCCGTCAGGATCATCGTTGGTTCGGCATCGTTGATGCGGTTGGCAAGCGAACTAATGCTAAAGCCACCGAAGACGACCGAGTGGATCGCCCCGATGCGGGCACACGCCAGCATGCTAAAGATCGCTTCAGGAACCATCGGCATGTAGATGATCACGCGATCACCCTTCTGCACGCCCAAGGCTTTGAGCGTGGCGGCAAGGCGATTGACCTCGCGGTACAGCTCGTGGAAGGTCAGTGTACGTGATTGATCGGCTTCGGGGCTTTCCCAGATCAGGGCGGCTTGCCCGCGCTTGGGGCCGAGCGCGTGCCGATCTACGGCGTTGTAGCAGATATTCGTCTCACCGCCCACAAACCAGCGAAAGAAGGGCGCGTTCGAGTCGTCCAGCACAGTATCCCACTTGCGATACCAGTGCAACTCCTCCGCGAGCGCACCCCAAAATTCGGCGGGCTGCGAGATCGAGCATTGATGCATCTCTTGATAGCTCATCATCGAACCTCCTGACATCAGCTATGATAATAGTTTGCACACAGAAATGGATCCCTAGTGCGATCTGCGTGCAGATATGTTGAAAGTGTACCATATTTTTACTGTTAAGCAAGAATCATTCAAGGTAGGGGCGGCGGTGCGGTAAGCGCGGTACCACCTGCACGCACACGCTTGCCGCACCCACTGCATCAGCGAGGCTTTTGTGTGGTCGGGTAGTGGGTAATAGGAAAGACATGACTACGCTTGGTAGTCATTCCTTCACGAAGACACTTTGTTGACAAATCGAGCTTTTGACTATCATACCCAAAAATACCGCTCCCCAATGACACCGCGTTGCTTGCCAATCAGGATTTGACAAGGCTTATACCATTTGCTTATAATTTAGAGGCCAAAAGCTATTATCAGGATTCTATACCTGAAAACCACACAACGCAAGAGAACAAGGAGGTTTGTCTATGTCGGAGGCACGCAGCGATGCACCGGAAGCCACGATGGCGAATGGCACGGTTGCACCAAACACGGCAGAGATGCCGGATACTACGCCAAGCAGCGACGTATATGCGCCAAGTGACGGCATGATTGAGAATGCTAACATCACGGCGTACATGCGGAAAAAGGGATTCGACACCTACGATGACCTGTATCAGTGGACCGTCAACAACCCACAGGATTTCTGGGCCGACATGGCACAGGAGCTGGAATGGTACGCTCCGTGGGATCAGGTACTCGATGAGAGCCACGCACCCTTCTACAAATGGTTTGCGGGAGCCAAGTGCAACATTGTCCATAATGCGATTGATCGCCATCTGACCACATGGCGGCGCAACAAAGTGGCTCTGATCTGGGAGAGCGAAATGGGCGAGATGCGTTCGTACTCCTACCACTTGCTCAACCGTGAGGTCAGCCGCCTTGCTAATGTGCTCAAGAGCATGGGTGTGAAGAAGGGTGACATCGTGACGATCTATATGTCACGCATCCCAGAGTTGATGTTTGCTATGCTCGCGTGTGCCAAGATCGGTGCGGCCCATAGCGTTGTGTACGGTGGCTTTAGTGTAGATGCGCTTGCGGATCGCATCAACGATGCCAAGAGCAAGGTACTCCTGACTGCCGACGGCGGCTACATGCGCGGCAAGGTGATCGAATTGAAGAAGATCGTCAATGAAGCCTTGCAACGCACGCCCACCATCCAGACCGTGATTGTAACCAAGCATACAGGCCAAGATGTGGTGATGGAGACGGGACGCGATCTGTGGCTGCATGATCTGTTCGGCTTGCCGATTGCCTCTGCATTGTGCGATACCGAGCCAGTGGATGCCGAAGATATGCTGTTTGTGCTCTACACCTCCGGCACGACGGGCAAGCCCAAAGGCGTGGTGCATACGCACGGCGGCTATATGGTCGGGACGTACACGACGCTGAAGATGGTCTTTGACATTAAGGATGAAGATCGCTACTGGTGTGCCGCCGATCCGGGCTGGATCACTGGGCATAGCTACATTGTGTATGCGCCGTTAATCACTGGGGCGACTTCGATTATGTACGAAGGCGCACCCAACTTCCCCTATCCAGATCGCTGGTGGAACATTGTCTCGCGCTACGGGGTCAACGTGATGTATACTGCACCGACGGCAATCCGCAGCTTGATGCGCTTCGGCGAGGCATGGCCGAGCCGCCACGATCTGAGCAGCATCCGCTTGCTGGGTAGCGTCGGTGAGCCGATCAACCCCGAAGCATGGCGTTGGTTCCGCGACACGATTGGCGCAAGTGAGACTCCAATTATGGATACGTGGTGGCAGACGGAAACCGGCCACTTTATGATTACGCCCACCCCGATTACGCCGCTCAAGCCGGGCAGTGCCACGCGCCCCTTCCTTGGGGTGGATGTAGACGTGGTGCATGAGGATGGCTCATCCTGCGCCGCCAACGAAGATGGGATGCTGATCATCCGCAAGCCGTGGCCGGGTATGCTCCGCACGGTGCTGAACGATCCAGATCGCTACGTCTCCGCCTATTGGGAGAAAGTGCCCGGTGGTGTGTATACTGCCGGTGATAGTGCCCGCAAGGACGAGGATGGCTACATCTGGGTGATTGGCCGCCTCGACGACGTGATCAAAGTCAGTGGCTACCGGCTCGGCACGGCTGAAGTGGAGAGTGCGCTGGTGAGCCACTCATCCGTTGCTGAAGCCGCCGCAATCGGCTTGCCGCACGAGCTGAAGGGCAACGCGATCCATGCCTTCGTCATTTTGCGGATGGGCTTTGAGCCGTCGCCCGCGCTCGAAGCTGAGTTGAAAGCCCACGTCGGGCACGAGATGGGGCCGATTGCCCGCCCTGAAAAGATCGAGTTTGTCACCTTTCTGCCCAAGACGCGCAGCGGTAAGATTATGCGGCGGGTGCTGAAAGCACAGGCCCTTGGTCAGGATGTGGGCGATACCAGCACGCTGGAGACCTAAGCCACAGCCCCACGTAGTATGCATGTGAGGATGAGCACACTTGCTCAAACGCTGACGGGAAGTCTGGGGATAACCCAGATTTCCCCGTTTATATGGGTAGTTGAGATCGGCTCGGTAGCCCGCAGCAATGGGCACACAATGAGTAGCATGGTATGACAATAGCGATTGAGACCACGAAACAAGATGGGCGCATCTTTGTAGCTGTGCGCGGCACGCTGAATGCCCGCTATGCACCTGAGCTAGAGAGCCACCTACGAACACTTGCCCCTAGTGCCAGCAACACCCGCATTGTGCTTGATCTTGAGCATGTGCCGTTTCTGGATAGCACGGGCATCACCGCCTTGATCAACGGCTTCAAGATCGTGCGGCAGCACGGCGGCGAGTTAGCCCTCACGCGGGTGTCGCCGGAGATTATGGATGTCTTCCGCAAGACATTGCTGACCGAGTTCTTGGTATTTGAGTAGGCGCACGCGGCATTATGGCTGGGGCGGATCTGGGGCGGCTTCTGCTTCCGCCGGGGCGGTTTGCGCTTCGGATGGGGCGGCTTCTAACACTGGGCTGGGCAGCAACGACGGAATGATAATCGCCTGCCCAACCTGTACATCATTCGGGTTGCTCAAGCCATTGGCAACCAGAATCTCCTCGACCGTCGTATTGTAGCGCACCGCCAGTTCACTCAATGTATCGCCCGCTTGAATGATATATAGCCCCGCCGGAGTAGGCGTAGGGCGGAGCATGCCCGCCATTGCCGTTGCCGTTGCATCTACATCGAGGGTGGGCGCAGGGGTGATATGCAGCACGGCAGGCTGGGTCGGTAGATTGACTTGGGGCGGTTCGGGTAGCGTCAGGGCGCACCCGGCTACCGCTAGCCCAGCTAGCCCAAGCACCCCAAGCTGCCGCGCTCGGTGCAGCCAAGCGGCCTGCTTCCCAAGCTGCTGGGGGTGCGGCGGGGGCGACGTGACAAGCTGATGGGGCTGGTGGTGTTTCGTATTCATCATTGGCAATTATAAGCCTGTAGCAGGCGGGCGGGTGTATGGCAATGCTGCTGGGGCTGCTACGCCAAGCGTAAGCCCAACACCCCCGCCAATTCGCGCAAGGTTGCCTGTGCGGACTGTACATCCTGCTGGGCTTCAGCCGCCTGCAAGATGCTTGCTGCCGCCGTTTCGAGCGTATGGATCGCATAGGAGGTACGCAGGTTGTTGCCCATATGCTGATCAAACTCATCCCGATAGCCACTCAGGTCGAGCACTGCACCAGAGCCGCTCGGTGCGTGTACCGCCGCCCGCAGCCCGTCTACCCGTTGGCGGGTATGCTGCACGCCCGCATCTTCATAGCTGAAGTCTTTGCGGTAGGAAAAGGTCAGTAGGTAGAGCCGCAATATATCGGCATCATACGCCTTGAGCGCATCCCGGGCAAACACGAGATTGCCGAGCGATTTACTCATCTTGGCCTCGCCCAGCCACACCAAGCCGGTGTGCATCCAGATGTGGGCAAAGGGTGTCACCCCCGTGACTGGCTCAGTCTGGGCGATTTCGCACGAGTGGTGCGGGAAAACAAGATCGCGCCCGCCGCCGTGAATGTCTATCTGATTGCCAAGATAGCGGGTTGTCATTGCGCTGCATTCGATGTGCCAGCCGGGCCGTCCGGCGCCCCACGGGCTAGGCCATGTTGGATCGCCGGGCTTGCCCGTTTTCCATAGCACAAAATCGAGCGGATCATCTTTGAGCGGATCAAGCGGATCGTTGCCGCGCTGGTTGGCAATCGCTAGCAGATCGGCATAACCGGTGTGCGCCATCCGCCCAAAATCGGGGTCGGTGTGGATGCTGAAGTAGACATTGCCCTGCCGCACGTAGGCATGCTTGAGTTCGATCAGCCGCTCGATCATCGTGATCATGCCGGCGATCTCCTCGCTGGCACGCGGGAAGTAGGTCGGCGGGATGAAATTCATGCCGGCTGAGTCGCTCCGGTACTGCTCGATCTGCTGCTCCGCCAAATCATACCAATGCAACCCGTCGCGCTGGGCCCGCTCAAACAAGGGGTCGTCTACATCGGTCACATTCTGGCAATACAGCACCTCCGCGCCTTTCCATTGCAGGTAGCGGATCAGCACATCAAAGACGAGGTAGGTGCGGGCATGGCCCATGTGGGTTGTATCATAGGGTGTAACCCCACAGACATACAGCGTTACTGGGCGATCTGTCGGGATCGTAAATAGCTCTTTGCGGGCAGTCAACGAGTTATACAACTGCATCTGACAAACATCCTTCATGCATAATACGCGGCGTTTCGTTCGGGCAGGCAAACAATGCAACCATAAGCATTATACACCGAACCGCAGGGCGTGCGGGCATCGTCTTGGCGGGCGAGCGGCTTAGCCCCCGCGCACCTTGCGGGCGGCTTTGGCGGCAGCTTGCCCGCTCGCCAAGCGGTGGGCAAGGCGCGTCGTTTCGGGCAAGCGATACGTCGGCGTGCAGTGCAACACATAGGCAATCGCGGTTGGGAGGCTGAGGCGATGCCCCACCGAGATATACAGTGGGCGGGTATTCGGGCGCGTGCGCAGGGCTGCGCCAATTACCTCGCCCGCATCGCGCACCGGCTCCCACGCGCCCCGCAGGTTGGGCACGGGGGCGTGTTCACCGACGAAGGGCCGTTTGCCCACCCCTATTGCCGGGATGCCAGTCAGCACCCCCAGATGGCAGGCGATCCCGAAGCGGCGCGGGTGCAGGTAGCCTTGCCCATCCACCAGCAAGAGATCGGGCGGTGGGTCGAGCTGAGCCAGTGCATCAAGGACGGCGGGCACTTCGCGGAACGACAGCAAGCCGGGCACGTAGGGCATACTGGTGGGGCGGCGGGCGATGGCGTGGCGGTGTAGCGTCAGGTCGGCGAAGGACAGCACGGCAACGGCGGCCCGGGTGATCTGCCCCTCCTGCTCAAAGCCCACATCTACCCCAGCAACGGTGCTGATTGGGGGCAGATCGTCGTGGGTGATGACCAAACCGCGCAGCTCCTGCTGAATGGCAATCGCTTCGGCGGGGGTCACAGCCCATGCGTGGGGCGGCGGTATCCGTACAGCACTTGCCATCTGCCCACCTAGCCCCGATCCCGTAGCACCGCTGGCACGCCGCGCAACGGTGTGCTGAGCAGGCTGCGAGCCAGCGTCAGATCGAGCGCACAGTTGCGCGGGCGGCGCACCGGATGATCAGTAGTGTAGCCGCCCGTAATCCGGTGCGGATCGCGCCCGTAGTGGGCCGCCAGCAGCTGCCCGAATTGGTAGCGGCTAACTACCGCGTCGCCCGCAATATTGAGGATGCCGTGCCACGTCATTGGCCCAAGTTCAAGCAATGCCGCCGCCAGATCGCCGACAAAGACGGGGCAGCGCAGTTCATCGTGAAATAAAGCCGCCTGCTGCATCCCATCGGCGACATCGAGGATGAAACGGGTATGCCGATCCAGCGGGTCAAAGCCATAGATCAGGGACGTGCGTACCAGCACCGCCTGCGGATGGGCCGCTTGCACCAGCTGCTCGGCGGCAGCTTTGGCTGCACCGTAGGCACTGATCGGGGTTGGCGGGTCGGCTTCGGTGTAGGCGATGGGCTGCTCGCCATCAAAGATGACATCGCTGGAGAGATGGATCAGGCGGGCAGCGCAGTGCCACGCAGCTTGGGCTACTGCCCCTGCCCCGGTTGCCGTCACAGCCCACAGGTCGGGATCATATTGGCGAAAGGCGGTATGGATGACGGCATGCGGGCGGACCTGTGCAACTACCTGCTGCACCGCCGCCGGATCACGCAGATCGAGCGCATGCCACGTTACGCCCGCCAGTGGTGGCGGGGCTTGGGTGTGGTAGGTGGCGGCAACTGGCGTGTCCTGTGCGGTGGCTTGGCGCACCAGTGCAGCACCGAGATAGCCCGTGCCGCCGGTGATGAGCAGGGGTGCGGGGGGCATGCGCGGCTACTCCTCCTCTGGCTCAAAGTAGATCAAGTCAATGTTGCCCGGCGATTTGCCCAGTGCCGTGAGCATTGCGGCCACCTCGCTGCGGTGCTGCATCCCGTGTAAGACGATGTGCGTGAGGCACTTCCAGCGCGGGCGTTGCAACACTACCCCGTAAGTATTTGTGTAGGTAACGGGAAGCAGCAGATCGGCTTGGGTGAGCGTTGCCAGATAGGCCCGCATGGCGGCTTCTTCGGGTTGCCACGCCGCCCGCAGTTCGGCAAGGGTAGCGAAATCGCTCGCATCGGGAATACGTGGCGGCGATACGCCTGCCTGCACGCGCATGCGCCAGATCTGTTCTGCCCCGAAGATGTGCGCCAGCGTTGCGTAGATACTGCCAAAGCTGGCGTTCATTGCAGCACGGCACGGCATATCAGGCAGTTGTGCTGCGAGATCAAGCAGGGTATGGTTGGTGTGATAGTTATACGCGAATAGTTCCTCAAGAGCTTGGGTATGCACATCATGCTCCTTGCCCGCTGCCATCTGCTACCACCCGCACCAGATTGCTGTGGTAGGTGCTTTGCCCGGCCAGATCAGCGAGCGCATCCGGTGTCGTCCAGTTTACATTGCGCCCATCCGCCGCATACTTGCCCCAGTGTCCCTTCGGAGCCACGACCACGCCCGGCGGCACATCCTGCGTGACAAGAGCCTGTAGCTGACAACTGCCGCGAGCATTGCCCACCGTCACCATCATACCCGTGCTGATCCCGCGTGCAGCCGCGTCGTGAGGGTTGATCTCGATGCTTGGCGCACCCTCTTTCTGGCGCAGGCTGGCTTGATTGCCTAAGCTGCCACTGACGAAATGGTGCGGCGCACCCGTAATCAAGATCAGGTCATCCGGTGTGGCGTGGGCAAATTCGGCGGGCGTGTGATACTCCGGCACCGGGTCCAGCCCACTGCTGATCAGTGCGTCGCAGCGCAGCTTGATGCGCCCATCATCGGTGAAGAAACGCGGCGTGCCCGTTGCCGGATCGCGGAAGGGCACGAAGTCGGCGGGCAGGTTCAGGCCCACACTGCCTTCCGCCTTGAGCCGCTCTAGCGTGATCCCAGCCAATACGGAGCGCGTGAAGGCATCGCCCTGCGTGCGGGTCACATCGAGGATCTCGCGCAGCACTGTTTCATCATCCTGCTGTAGCCACGTATCGGTGTAGCCCATGCCCGCCGCGAGCAGGCGCATCACATCCCAGTTGGGCTTGCACTCACCGAGCGGCGCAAGCGCGGGCGCGTTGTATTGCAGCGTTACTTGCCCATAGGCCCGGTGTAGGTCGGCGTGTTCCAATTGGCTGGTGGCGGGCAATACCAGATCAGCGTACTGGGCGGTATCAGTCAGAAAGAGATCATGCACCACCGTGAATAGGTCTTCGCGCTGCATGCCCTGTATCACCTTCGCCGTGTTCGGGGTACTTGTCACCGGATTCGCATTGAACACATACAGCGACATGATCGGCGGGTCGTGTACTTCGCCTGTTAGGGCCGCCCCCAACCGATTCATATTGACCACACGCGGCACCGGCGGGCATTCGTGTTGGCGGGCCAGCGTGGCTCCATCCCATGCGATGTAGCCGCCGGTGCTGTAGGCTAAGCCCCCGCCCGCGAGTCCATACTGCCCCGTCAGGGCGGGCAGGCACGCAATCGCCCGCACCGTCTGCCCACCGTTGGCGTGGCGTTGCAGCCCATCGGCAATCTTGATCAGCGCAGGTGTGGTGCGGGCATACCGCCGTGCCAGCTCGGTGATGACCGCTACCGGCACACCCGTGATTGCCGCTACCCGCTCTGGCGGGTAATCGGCCAGCCGTGCCCGCAGATCTTCCCAGCCAGTTGCATACTGGTGCAGCCACGCCTCATCGTGCAAGCCTTCGGCCTCTAGCACATGCATGATGCCGAGTGCCAACGCACCATCGGTAGCTGGGCGGGGCTGGAGATGCAGATCGGCACTGCGGGCGGTGCGCGTGCGGCGCGGGTCAATCACTACCACATAGCAGCCCTGCTTCTGGGCTTGGCGCAGGAAGGGCATAAAGTGTGGGCCTGTACTTGCCGGATTGTGCCCCCATAGGATCACCAGCTTGCTGTGCAGCACATCTTCGGGCGGGGCCGCAATGCGCCGCCCCAGCGTAGCCAGCACAGCATGCTCAGCCGCCGCCCCACAGATGCTGCGCTCTAGCCCGCTTGCGCCCATGCGGTTCCACAGGCGATGCTGGCAGACCGCATTCTGCACGATGCCAAGTGTGCCACTGTAGGAGTAGGGCAAGATCGCGGCGGCTCCATACTGGGCAATGATCTGCTGCCAGCGTGTGGTAATCTCGGCGATAGCCTCAGCCCAACTGATGCGCTGCCATTGCCCGCTGCCTTTTGCGCCAACGCGCCGCAAGGGGTACATCAGCCGCTCTGGATCATACACTCGCTCCAGATAGGGGCGCACTTTGGCACAGAGCCAGCCCTGCGTGTACGGGTGATCGGGATTGGCATAAAAGGCAACCGCCCGCCCATCCTGCACTTCCGTAATGGTGGCGCAGGTGTCGGGGCAATCGTGCGGGCACACCCCATAAACTTTGGTAATCGGGCTAGTGGTCATCCCTGTTGGCCCTCCTTATCATAACGGTATCAGGTCTCAGGTACTAGGTTTCAGGTGGTGCGTGGCGGGTGTCACGGATTACAACTGACTCACCTAGTCACCTACCTTCGTGTTCTTCGTGGTCTGTCTTCTCTGACCTTTGAAACGTATTTGGTTCAGGATTATAGTGTAGCACAGCCTGTAGCTGTGCGAGATCAGACGGGGTGTTGATATTCAGGAACGAATACCCGTGCGGATCGGATTGGCGTGTCTGCTCCGGCTCAAACCACGCCACCTGCACCTGCGCCAATAGATCGGTGATGCGCCGCTGCCCCCGCGCCACCATCGCCTGCAACATCGGCAGACAGCTTTGGGCATAGCGGGCGTGGAGTGGTTCGGCGTGCCACGCATTGCGGGTGCGGGTGTGCAGGGCACGCGGCACGAGCAGATCGCACGGGCGTGGATCGTCGCGCAGCGCGGTGAGCAGAGCCGCATTGAGCAGGGGCAGATCGGCGGCAACCACCAGCGCGTGCGGCGTAGCCATCGCCTGCAAGCCCGCTACCAGCGCGGCGGGCACCCCCGCATCGGGGGCGGCATCCCACACGGCCTGTATGCCCGGCAAGTGCCACGCCGCCGCATCCTCCGCATCGGCAAATACCACGAGCGTAGCCGTGCAGAGCGGGGTCAGCACGGCGCAGGTATGCTCTAGCAGGGTTGGCGCAGTTGGCCCCCACAGGCGCAGGCGGCGTTTGTCCTGCCCCATCCGGCGGCTCTGCCCGCCCGCTAGGATAATGCCGGTTGTGCTGTGCGTTGTGTCCCTCGTGTCTTTCGTGCCCTTCGTGCCCTTCGTGCGATGCCATCCCCGCCACCGGACATCTGATCCCTATTTATCTCAGGACTCTTGACCCATAGCTAAAGCGAGTTGCCTCTGCTATGATACCAGCAGAAACTTGCGGTTGAATAGATTCGCATTTACTGTAGGGGAACAGGATATGCACCATACACGACGACTTGTATTTTGGCGCGGGCTACTCTGCGCGATCTGTTTGATTGGCTGGCTCGGCACGGGGGGAACTCCTGCCGCTGCCGCCGGAACTGTCGGCACAGGCACACCCGCTAGTTGCACCGAAGCCAGCCTCACTGCTGCTTTGAGCGGCGGCGGTACACTTACCTTCAACTGCGGTACTGCTCCACACACGATCCGCATCACCCGTGCCCTGAATATTACCACAGCCACAACCATCAATGGTGGCGGGGCAGTCACGCTCGATGGGGACAATGCCACGCGCTTGTTCAGCGTCAGCAGCAACGGGCAGCTCACGCTCACGGCGATCACCCTGAGCGGCGGCAATGCGGGCACGGGCAACGGCGGCGCAATCAACAACAATGGCGGGGTCGTTACGCTTGATGGGGTGGTGCTAACAGGCAACCGCGCCCGGAGCGGCGGCGCACTCTACAACGGCGTTGGCACCGCGACGATCCGCAACAGCACCTTTGCCAACAATACCGCGACGGAAGGTGGCGGGGCGATCAACTACTACCACGAAAACCGCCCGCGTATAAGCATGACGGTTGAAGCCAGCACCTTCACCGCCAATACCGCCAACATCGGCGGGGCGATCTCGGCGGGCGGCAGTGGTGGCGCGACGCAGGCGCTGCTGATTGTCAACAGCACCCTTGCCGCGAATAGTGCCGTGAATAGTGGCGCACTGTATAGCCGCCGTACCACCACGACGATCATTGCCAGTACCTTTGCCGCCAACCGGGCCAGCGAATACGCGGCGGGCATCTTCAACAGTCAAGGCACGCTTGCCGCCGCCAACACGATTATGTCAAATGACCTGAGTGGCGCACGCGAGAATTGTGCGGGAACAATCACCAATCTCGGCGGCAATCTTCAGTTTCCGGGTAACACCTGCGGCCCAGCGATCCGCACCGCCGATCCGCTGCTTGCACCGCTCGCCGCGAATGGCGGGGTCACCTTGACCATGCTACCCGGACAAGGCAGCCCCGCGATTGATGGCGGCATTACCGAGCAGTGCCCGCCCACCGATCAACGCGGCAGCCCGCGCCCCACCAACGGTGACGAGCAGGCTAGGTGCGATAGCGGCGCGGTGGAGCTTGCCGCCGGAAGCACGCCGCCCAATGTCGGCAATGTGGTTGGCACAGGCACGCCTGCAAGCTGCACCGCGGCGGCCCTACAGGCAGCTGTGGCTCGCAGTGGCGCAATCAGCTTCAACTGCGGCGCGGCTCCTCATACGATCACGCTGAGCGCGGAGATGCGGATTACGCAGGACACCAACATAGATGGCGGCGGGCAGATCACCCTGAGTGGTGCCGGGCGCACGCGCATCTTTGCTGTCGAGATGGGCCAGCACCTCGTCGTGCAGAACCTGACCCTGCGTGATGGCAAAGCCGCCGATGGGCGCGGCGGGGCGATCTATGCCATTTCGCGCAGCCGCCTCACCGTTCTCAAGAGTACCTTTGAGAATAACGACGGCACGGCGGGCTTAATCGAGTTTGGGGCGGGGGCAATCTACAGCGATAAATCACCTGTCATCATCCGTGAGAGTGTGTTCCGCAGCAATCGTGGCGCAAACGGTGGAGCAGTTAACATCACCAATGCCGCCCTCACGATTGAAAACTCGCTGTTTGAGGACAACGACAGCACGGCAGGCGGGCCCGCCGGCTTCGGCTTTGGCGGGGCAATCTATCTTGATGGTGCAAGCGATAGCCGTGACGGCACCGTCGGGGGCGAGTTTATCCTGCGTAATACGATCATCCGCAACAATCGCGGGGCGGGCGAGGGTGGCGGGGTATACAGTTGGCTTTACCCGCCCGATACCGCCACGATGGAAGGGCTGCTGTTTGAGGGCAACAGCATTAGCCCCAACAATAGCGGGGCCGCCAATGGGGGCGGGCTGATTCATGGCAACGTGCCCCTGACCATGCGTGATACCACCTTCCTGAATAACATCGCCCGCAATGCTGGGGGCGGTTTCTACCTAACCCGCACCGGTGTTGCTAGCCTGACCAATGTGACCGTGTATGGCAACCGCGCCGAGCCAAGCACCGGCACGGGCGGCTACGGCGGCGGGATTGGGGGCGCGGGTGTATTAGGCTGCAACCACTGCACGATCTTGCGGAACCACGCCGGAGCGAATGGCGGCGGGCTGTATGATCTGCAAGACTCCCAACTTAGCAACTCGATCATTGCCCACAACACCGCCGACAATGAAGGCAATAGCTGGGGCATCTTCCAGAATTGCCGCACCACGCTCCAGCAGACAGGCACGGTGATCCAGTTCCCGGCCAAAACTGGCAGCACGAATGACCGCGACTGCACCGCTAGCGCAACTATTGCCGAGCCACGCTACGCCGCACCAGCCAACAACGGCGGGCGCGTGCCGACGGTGGCCCTGCTGGAGGGCAGCATCGGCATTGATGCGGGCACGCCGGCCACCTGTGCGGCCCGGGATGCTCGCGGCGCACCGCGCACGGTGGGCAGCGCGTGCGATGTGGGTGCATTTGAATTTGGCTCCGACGTGCCGAGCTTCCGCCAATACTTGCCGGCGGTGGTGCGGCGGTAACCAGCAGCTGGGCCAAGTCGGGTACAATAGCCCCAATGTTGAGCCAAAATCGGCCCAACGAGGGTAATGCAGAAGGAGCCTAGCACGATGGATTTCTACTTTCGGCGCAGCTATCGCGGCCCGTTGCAAGCGGTCATTTTTGATTGGGCGGGCACTACACTCGACTATGGCAGCTACGCCCCGATTGCCGCCCTGTTGCAACTCTTTGAGCAGCACGGCTTGCGTATCACCACTGCCCAAGCCCGCATCCCAATGGGCTTGCACAAACGCGATCATATTCGCACCATCCTCCAGCTTGAGTCAATTCGCCAGCAGTGGCAAGCGCAGCACCAACGTGCATGGACTGAATCCGATGTAGAGTCACTTTACCAGCAACTTACTGCAATCCAAGCCGAGTTGATCGGTGAGTATGCCACCCTCATTCCCGGCACGCTCGAAACCCTAGCTGCGTGCCGGGCCCGCCACCTCAAGATCGGCTCCACGACGGGCTACAATCAGGCTATGATGCAGGCCCTCCTGCCGCTTGCCAGCGCACAGGGCTACACCCCCGATGCGCTGGTATGCCCCGATCAAGTCGCCGCAGGCCGCCCCGCCCCATGGATGATCTTTCAGAATGCGATGCAGTTAGGGGTCTATCCAATGGAAGCTATCGTCAAGGTGGGCGATACGCTGCCGGACATTAGCGAGGGGCTGAATGCGGGGGTCTGGACGATTGGGTTGACCCGCACCGGCAATGAACTGGGGCTACTGCCCGATGAGCAAGCTGCCCTTGCACCGGAGGCCCTCGCCGCCCGCCTTGCCCAGATCCGGCAGCAATTCCTACAGGCGGGATCCCACGCGGTTGTCGAGAGCATTGCCGATGTGCCCGCCGTGCTCGATACCCTTGCGGCCGCCGTGCAGCGCGGCGAGAAGCCTTAGCCTATCCTTCAATCCGGTTTGTCCCTACCTCAAATCTTAACACAACCATAACACAGACTTAACCCATTCCGCGTACAGTGATAGGTGGAATGGGCGTGCCTCGTGGCACTATACACCCCGCACCAATTCTCACGCTGCACGGTCGTCAGCGGGGTTTCGTTGTGTGCGGGTTATGCTGTGGTGGACAACAGGTAGGTATGGTTCGTACCGGTTTGGAATGGCCTGTGTAAGGGTATGTAACAATGGATTCAGGGAGGATTGTATGCTGAAGAATACGACGTTGATCATGTTAGGTCTGATGCTAAGCGTCCTGCTTGCCGCATGTGGTGGTGCGCCTGCCGCTGCTCCGGCTCCGGCGGCTGCACCCGCTGCCGAAGCCCCTGCCGCCGAAGCACCCGCTGCCGAAGCTCCTGCCGCCAGTGGTGGCGAGGCTGACACGATTGTCATTTACACTGCTATCGAAGATGACCAGATCGCTGAGTATCGCAAACTGTTTGAAGCCGAATACCCCAACATCAATCTGAATATCGTGCGCGACTCAACGGGTATTATCACCGCCCGCCTGCTAGCTGAGAAGGACAACCCCCAAGCCGACGTGATCTGGGGCTTGGCTGCAACGAGCCTGCTCGTCGCCGATCAGGAAGGCATGCTGGAGCCATATGCACCGGCTGGGCTAGAGCGTGTCACTGACAGCTTCCGCGACCCGCGTGAAGTCCCAACGTGGGTCGGTATCACCGTCTGGATGTCGGCCTTCTGTGTCAATACCATCGAAGCCGAAGCCAAGGGCTTGCCGATCCCAACTTCGTGGGAAGACCTGACCGATCCGGTGTATGAAGGCTCGATTGTGATGTCCAATCCGGCTTCGTCGGGCACAGGCTTCCTGTCGGTCTCGGCCATCTTGCAAATGATGGGCGAGGAAGCCGGCTGGGAATTCCTCGATGCCATGCACACCAACATGGCCCAGTATACCCATTCCGGCTCGAAGCCCTGTCGTATGGCAGGTGCAGGTGAATTCCCCATCGGCATCTCCTTCGATTTTCGAGGCATCTCGCAGAAGCAAGACGGCGAGCCAATCGAAGTGGTGTTCCCCACTGAAGGCTCTGGCTGGGACATGGAAGCCAATGCATTGGTGAAGAAAGACACGATCAAGCCTGCCGCCCAGACGTTCCTCGATTGGGCGATCAGCGATGAGATTATGCAACTCTATGGCCAGAACTACTCGATCACCTCTGTCCCAACGGGGCTACCAATTGCCGCAGAGTTCCCGACCGATCCGGTGGCGCAGTTGATCGAGAATGACTTCAATTGGGCCGCCACCAATCGGGAGCGCATCCTCGAAGAGTGGATCGCCCGCTTCGACGCGAAATCGGAGCCGCAATAGGCTCACGCGCACAGCACAGCAAATGTGATCCGCCCAGAGAGAGGCTTTCCGCAAGAATGCCTCTCTCATCGGTTTATTGCCAGCAGGCATATACTCACTAATCTTGACGGAAGGAGTTCTGATGAATGCAAGCCCCCCCGCCACTGCGTCTGTTAGGCATGCGCCCCACACGCCCGCGCCTTCGTCTGTAGCATCCGCATATCTCCAGATACGCAAGGTTACAAAGACCTTTGGCAAATTTGTTGCCCTTGCTGATGTCAGCCTCGATATTGAACCCGGTGAGTTCATCTGTTTTCTCGGACCCAGTGGCTGCGGCAAAACTACCCTGCTACGGGTCATTGCCGGATTGGAAGAGCAGAACACCGGACAGGTGATCCAGAATGGGGTAGACGTATCCCGCCTGCCGCCCTCGCGGCGCGATTTCGGCATTGTGTTCCAGTCCTACGCGCTATTCCCCAACTTGACCGCCGCGCAAAACATTGCCTACGGCTTGGAGAACGAGAAGATGAGCCGCCAGCAGGTGCAGCAGCGCGTACAAGAACTGCTCGATCTGGTCGGCTTGCCCGATGCAGGCCCAAAGTTTCCCGCGCAGCTTTCGGGTGGGCAGCAGCAACGCATTGCGCTGGCGCGTGCGCTGGCTCTGGCGCCGGGCTTGCTGCTGCTCGATGAGCCGCTTTCTGCGCTGGATGCCAAAGTCCGCACCAACCTACGCACCGAGATCACTGCGCTGCATCGGCGGATCGGCGTGACAACAATTATGGTGACGCACGATCAGGAAGAAGCCCTCTCAATGGCGGATCGGATTGTCGTGATGGATCAGGGGCGGATCGTTCAGATTGGCACGCCGCTTGAGATCTACCGCAACCCACAGACCCCGTTTGTCGCCAACTTTGTCGGGGTGATGAACTTCCTCAGTGGCGAGATCGTTGCGGCGGGCCAGCGGGTGCAGGCGGCAGGCTTTGATCTGCACCTCCCGCATGCCCTGAATGGGGCCGCTACTGGTACGCCGGTGCAAGTCGCCATCCGCCCCGAAGATGTACGCCTGCTGGGCATATCCAACGGCACGGGCGATACGCGCATGGCGCGGCTCTGCGATGTTGAGTTTCTCGGTGCATTCTACCGCGTGCGCCTCGAACTGCCTAGCCCCACCGCCGATACCCCCCCGACCCGCATGCTCGCTGACGTAGGCGCAGAGGCGGCCCGTGTGATGCCGCTTGTCAGTGGTGCAGAGGTAGCAGTGCAAGTTCCGGCTGAGTTGGTGCAGGTCTTTCCAGAGGGAGGTAGCGCATGAGTGAAACATCCCTAACGCCGCCACCCGCCGCCCTGAGCAGTGAGGCTACGGCTCAGCTTGCGACGCAGCGCGTGCGCCAGAATATCACCAGCGAAGATTGGCTGGCACGCGGCTTGATCGCCCTGACTGGGCTGTGGCTGATCGTGACGGTGGCCCTCCCCCTGCTGCAAATCCTGTGGCGCAGCCTGACCAATAGCGCGGGCGAGTTTGTTGGCTTCGAGAACTACATCACCTACTTCAGCACACCGGCCCTGTTCAACTCGTTCTTCAATAGCCTGTACATTGGGCTTGCCAGCATGGTCATCTCAGTAGTGCTGGGCTTTGGCTTTGCCTATGCGATTACACGCACGGCGATTGCCGGCAAGAGCATCTTTATGGTGATTGCCATGCTACCGCTCTATGCACCTTCGCTTGTGCATGCTATCGCGCTGATCTATCTCTTTGGCAATCAAGGCTTAATCACCAAAGGCTTCTTTGGCGTGCTACCGGGCTTTGATATTGGCATCTATGGCCCGACTGGCATCATCATCGGTATGGTGCTGTTCTGCTTCCCGCAAGCCGTGCTGATTTTGACGGTTGCGCTCTCGCTGGCTGATGCCCGCCTCTACGAAGCATCAACGGCCCTGCGCTCCTCGCCCTTTCGCACCTTCACATCCGTCACGCTGCCGAGTGTGCGCTACGGCATCATTAGTGCCGCGTTCGTCTGCTTCACCCTCGCATTCACCGATTTCGGCGTGCCAAAGGTGGTGGGCGGTAGCTTCAACGTCCTCGCCACCGATATTTACAAGCAGGTGATCGGGCAGCAGAACTTCGTGATGGGTTCGACCGTCAGCATCCTGCTCCTGCTCCCGACAGTACTTGCATTCATTCTGGATCGCATCGCCCAACAACGCCAAGTTGCCCTGCTCAGTGCGCGGGCAGTACCGCTGCAACCGAAACCAACCCGCCTGCTCGATCTCAGCATGTTCATCTTCTGTGCGCTGATCTGCTTCATGATCCTCGCCACACTCGGTACGGCGGTGCTGGCTTCTACAGTCAATGTTTGGCCTTACGATATGAGCCTCACCATGCGCCACTACGACTTCTCGCGGGTCAGTGGCGGCGGCTATCCCGCTTACTGGAACAGTGTCCGCATGGCGTTTTACACGGCTATCATCGGCACGGTGATCGTCTTTATCAGTGCCTACCTCGTTGAGAAGATCAAACGGCTGGAGTGGGCCCGCTCAACGATCTACTTCGCCTCGATGCTGCCAGTTGCGCTGCCGGGGCTAGTCATTGGCTTGGCGTACATCTTCTTCTTCAACATTCCCGCCTTCAACTTCTTGGGGATGCGCGTGCCCAATCCGCTCAATGGGCTGTATGGCACAATGGCAATTCTCGTGATCGCCAATATCATTCACTTCTACACCGTCTGTTTCCTCACCGCCTCAACCGCCCTGAAGCAGATGGATGCGGAATTCGAGACGGTCTCGGCTTCGATGGGCGTGCCCTTCTACCAGACCTTCTGGCGCGTGAGTGTGCCCGTGTGCCTACCCGCCGTGCTAGAGATTGCAATGTACTTCTTCGTCAATGCGATGGTCACCGTATCGGCGGTGATTTTCTTGTACCCGCCCGCACTCCCGCTCGCGGCAGTGGCGGTGGTGAACATGGATGACGCAGGGGTAACGGCCTCAGCCGCCGCAATGTCGGTGCTCATTATGGCAACCAGCATCGGTGTGCGCGTGCTGTATGGCGTGGCAACGTGGAGTATTCGCACCCGCACGCAGGCGTGGCGCAAGCGGTAGCCATCCTCGCCCCTCGCCCACAAGCGAGCGGCACAGTCTCAATCGAGAGCCGTATCACGAGCACTGGTACGGCTCTCCCCGATCTCCCTACAGCGCGGCGACAATCTCTTCTGCCAAGCCAAATGAAAGCGTCATCCCCGCCCCGCCTAGCCCATTCACGATGGTTACACCTGCTGCGGGGTGCAGCACCAGTTCGCTCTGCCCGCGCAGAATCGGGTAGATGCCCACCCAGCGTTCGGCAATGGTGGGCTGGGGCAGCACGGCAAACTGATGCAGATAGGCAAGAATCGCTGCATCCACATTTTCACGGCTAAAGGGATCGTGGCTCCATGCGTATTCGTGGTGGTCGCCGATGGTCAATTCGCCCAAGCTGGTCTGCGAAAGGAGGACGTGGATGCCCTCCTCAATGTAGAAGGGCAACTCGGCTTGGAGCCGTTCGCGTAGCGGTGCAAGGCTTGTGCAGGGCCGAAATGCGCCATAGTGCAGCAGCGTCAGCCCCGCGCACAGGGCTGCACCAAGCTGCCAACCCGCAGGCTGCGGGGCCGTGCGGAGCATTTGCAGCTTGCAGCGTTGCAGCCCGCTCGCGGCATACAGAGCCGGATACAGCGACTCGAAGTGGGTGCCACTGCACACGATAATCTGCGCCGCCTGCCACTGCCCCGCCGCCGTTTCAAGGTGGGGCGCGTGGATGGCCTGCACCGCTGTGCCAAACTGAAACTGCACGCCATACGCCGCAGTGAGCCACTGCGGGAGCGTGCGGATCGCTTGGCGTGGGTCTACGTTGATCTCGGTTGGACTCCACAGGGCACTGCGTAGCCCTTCTGCCTGCACCGCCGGACTTTTCGCGCTGACCTCCGCCGGCGTGAGCATCGTGCGCCCTAAGGCGTGGCTCTCGGCACTGGTCTCCAGATATTCTAGGGCGACGGCTTCTTCGTCGGCGTGATACAGCAGATGCAGTGAGCCGCTCGCTGCATGCCACAGTTGGGCTTGCTGGCACACCTCAAGCCAGATCGCCCGGCTCCGCATGGCGCGGTTGTGCAGGTGTCCGGCGGGTTGCCCAATGGGCCAGACCAAGCCGAAGTTCTGTACCGATGCACCAACCGCGTGGGTGTGTTGCTCAAACACTACCACCCGCAACCCGCGCCGGGCGGCGGCGAGTGCGTGCGCCAATCCAACAATGCCGGCCCCGACAATAGCGACATCAGCCTGCTGCGTTTGGGTGGTCATGGGGGTGTTGCTCTTTCTCGCGCTGAGTTATGCTTACGTACCAATCCGACCCCAGAAGCCGCAGGTGGCAGGGCGCGGCCCGCTTACGCACCGCCCACCTGCCACCACGCCCCCCAAGCCCTATGCACTGGGCCCGAGCATATCCTCTGGGCGCACCATGCGGTCAAAATCCTCACCCGTCAGATAGCCCAATTCGAGACACGCCTCACGGAGCGAGGAGTTATTCTCGAAGGCGTGCTTGGCAACCTTCGCCGACTTGTCGTAGCCGATGTGCGGTGACAATGCCGTGACGAGCATCAGCGAGTTTTGCAGGAAGTGGTTGATCTGGGTGGTGTTGGGCTGGAGACCATCCACGCAGAACTCGCGGAACGAGCGGCTGCTATCAGCCAGCAGGCGCACCGAATGCAGCAGGTTGTAGATGATCACCGGCTTGAACACATTCAGCTCGAAGTTGCCCTGCGAGCCAGCAAAGCCAATCGCGGCATCGTTGCCCATCACTTGCACACACACCATCGTCATGGCTTCGCTCTGGGTCGGGTTGACTTTGCCGGGCATAATCGAGGAACCCGGTTCGTTGGCGGGCAGGTTCAGCTCGCCGAGTCCACAGCGGGGACCTGAGCCGAGCCAGCGGATGTCGTTGGCAATCTTCATCAGGGCGGCAGCCAACGTCTTGAGGGTGCCACTGCACGCCACGAGCGCATCGTGCCCGGCGAGGGCGGCGAACTTGTTCGGCGCACTCACGAAGGGCAGTTCAGTTTGGGCGGCAATCTTTGCAGCAGCCCGCTCGGCAAATTCGGGGTGCGTGTTCAGCCCTGTGCCGACGGCGGTGCCACCGAGTGCCAGTTCATACAGCCCTTCCAGCGTGCCCTCGATCTGCTTCAGCGCGAAATCAAGCTGGGCGACGTAGCCGGAGAACTCCTGCCCCAACGTGAGCGGCACCGCGTCCATCAAGTGCGTGCGCCCAATCTTGATGATCGCCTCAAACTCTTTGCCACGCCGATCTAGCGCGTCGCGCAATTCGCGCACCGATGGTAGCAGCTCGTGCATGATCTGCTCGACTGCCGCAATGTGCATCGCCGTGGGGAAGGTATCATTCGAGGATTGCGACATGTTGACGTGATCGTTGGGATGGACGGGCTTCTTGCTGCCCATCGTGCCGCCTGCTAGCTCAATCGCCCGATTCGAGATCACCTCATTCGAGTTCATGTTGGTCTGCGTACCACTGCCCGTCTGCCAAATGCGGAGTGGGAAATGCTCATCCAGCGTACCTGCAATCACCTCATCGGCAGCTTTGAAGATCAGTGTTGCCTGCTCTTCCGCAAGCAAGCCCAACTCATGGTTTGTTTCTGCTGCCGCCCGCTTGAGGATGCCAAAGGCACGGATCAACTCACGCGGCATCACATCTGCGCCAATCGCAAAGTGGTGCAGCGAACGTTGGGTTTGTGCGCCCCAGTAACGATCTGTGGCGACTTCAATCGGGCCCATGCTGTCGGTCTCGGTACGGGTTGCCCCGCCTGTACTGTGTGTTGCCATGCAAACCTCCCTGTTGCTAGTAGAGCTTCTCTGTCTAACTCCTATTATACGCGGAGTCGCGCCGAGCGTAGACAGGCGCAGAACGTTGCAGCCTTGCACACCTGATGCTATACTAGCTTAAATACATGTTAAGGAGTACACACCATGCTAGAAACACCACAGGCAGCCCACGCTGCCGAGTATATTCAGGATGATTTGGCGCACCTGATGCACCCGCTCTATCACCCTACCGATCACCAACACCCGCGCATCTGGGTCAAAGGTGAAGGGGCGTTGCTCACCGATATGGAGGGCTACACCTTCATTGATGGGCTGAGCGGGTTGTGGAATGTGCATATCGGGCACGGGCGGCGTGAATTGGCAGAGGCTGCGATGCACCAGATGAGTACGCTGGCTTACGCTTCCGCCTACACCGGCTCCACCAATCTCCGCACGATTGAGCTTGCCAATCGCCTGAGCCAGCTCACCTATCCTTCGATCAATACCTTCTTCTTCACCAGTGGCGGCGCAGAGTCCACTGAAAGCTCGTTTAAGACGGCGCGGTACTATTGGAAGCTACGCGGCAAGCCCGACAAGGTGAAGTTCATCTCACGCATTCACGGCTATCATGGCGTAACGATGGCGGCGGGCAGTGCCACCGGCATTGCTGGCTACTGGGCGATGTTTGAGCCGCGTGTGCCCCACTTCAGCCACATCGAGTCGCCCTACCCCTACCGCTTTACAGGCGGCGACGAACACACCAGCCCCGGCGTAGCGGCAGCCAATCTGCTCGAAGCGGCGATCCTGCACGAGGGCGCGGATACGGTAGCTGGTTTCATTGCCGAGCCGATCCAAGGCGCAGGCGGCGTGATTGTGCCGCAGCCCGATTACTTCACCCGCATCCGCGAAATCTGCGATCAGTACGATGTGCTGCTGATTGCCGATGAGGTGATTACCGGCTTTGGGCGCACTGGACGCTGGTTTGGGCTAGAGCATTTCGGGATCGAGCCAGACATTATGCAATTCGCCAAAGGCATCACGAGCGGCTATGTGCCACTGGGCGGGATTGGCGTATCGGATACTATCCGCGAGACGCTCTACAATACCCCCGCTAGCTCCAAGTACATGCACGCCTACACCTACTCGGGCCACCCGACGACGTGCGCTGTTGCGCTGGCGAACCTTGACGTGATCACGCAGGAAGGCTTAGTCGAGCGGGCGGCGGAGGTTGGGGCGTATTTGCAGCAGCAGTTGCAAAGTCTGTACGAGATCGAGCATGTCGGTGATGTGCGCGGGATCGGCATGATCGCCGGGGTTGAGATTGTCGCCAACCGCGAGACGAAAGCCCAGTTCGCGCCTGCGAGTGGCTTCACCAAGCACCTCGCCCGCGAGCTGCTTGAGCGCGGCTTGTTCACGCGCATCGTGCGCGACATCATTTGCATTGCTCCGCCGCTTGTCACCACCCACGCGCAGATTGACCAGATCGTGGCGATTATTCGAGCGGCTGTGCCAGCGGCAGTAGCAGCAACCCACGCCTAAGCGCAACAATGACCACCCCACCTCTGGCGGTTAGCTCCGCGCCAGCAACGGCAACCCGCCCGCACGCCACTACCAGCGTGCGGGCGATCCCCGTCCACCTGCTGCTTGTGATCAGCCTGACCTTGCTCGGCTTGGGCTTGCGGCTGTGGCTGATGAGTGTCAACGAACTCCAGCCGATCTACTCGCCTGCCGATGATGGCGACTACTACCAGCGGGCCCTACGCTTTGCCACGACGGGCGTATACATTGATGACTTCTGGCTGATCCGCCCGCCGTTGCATGTGTTCCTCTTTGCCACCATGATCAAGCTCAGCATCCTGCTCGGCAATGTAGATGCGCTGCTGCTGATCCGCCTGCTCCAGATCACCATGATTACGGCGACAATCCCGATGGGCTACGATATTGGGCGGCGGCTGTTTAGCCGCACAGCGGGCGTGGTGCTGGCGGGCATCCTTGCGATCTGGTATCCTCTGCTCGAACTGCCGATCCACCTGTTCAGCGAGCCGACCTTCTTCTTCTTTCTGGTGCTGCACCTGTGGCTACTGCTCCGCTGGCGCGACGACAAACGCTGGACGACGCTTGCGCTGGCGGGCATTGCCGTGGGCTATGGCGCACTCTCGCGCTCACCGACGCTGTATGGCATCCCGTTTGCGCTGCTGTTTATCGTGCTCGAAACGCACCCCGCCCCCCGCCTTGCCGCCGCTACGCCGCTCGCATGGGCCCGCGAACTGCTCCAGTGGTGGTGGGCCCAGCTCCGCGAACGGCAGTGGTGGCTGGATGTCATCCGCAATGCGGTAGTTTTCGTGGCGTTTGCGGTGGCGATTGTCGTCCCGTGGACATATCGCAACTACGTGACGTATGGGCATTTCATTCCGGTAGATACGCTCGGCTCGGTGAACCTGTGGCTGCATATTGAGCAGTACCCTGAGAAAGGGGTTGAGGTGCTCAAGACGATGCCTCAAGCTGAACGGCATATCTTCGCCGTAGAGGATACCCGCCGCATCTACGAAGCTGATCCGGATGGCTTTCTAGGGCTGGTGTGGCGCAATGCCGTGCCGCACTTCCAGCATATCTGGAAGGCCCAATTTGTCGAAGATTTTGCTACCAAGCGCAGCCTCTACGGGCGACCCTTGCGCCCCGCGATGTGGCTCGGTGGGCTAAGTGATCTGATCTGGTTGGCATTTGTCTTTACCGGCTTGATCGGGCTGACGCTGCCACTGCGCCCGCGTGAGGGGGCATTCCGCCTGCTGTCCCTAGCGTGGGTCAGCTACACCATCGTCGGTATGATGATCTTTCACATCGAGCCGCGTTATCTATTCCCGATCTGGCTCTTTCTGATGATCTACGGCGCGGCTACCCTAGCCGATCTGCGCGGCGTGTGGCGCGGCGTGCGCCAGCATTGGTGGCACATGGCACTGGCTGTTCTGGTGGGCGGTGGGTTCCTGTTCACCTGCTTTACCTACCGCGACTACCCCTACCTGATTAGCCGCATCATCCAGCGCGAAGCCGCCCTTGTCACTGCCGAGCGAGCCTACCACGCGGGCGATCTGGATGCAGCCCACGCAGCATACACCCAAGCCCTTGCGGTGCATGGCCAATTTTCTGAGACTCGTGCCGCGCTTGCGTTGCTCGCCATTGAGCAGGGCGATCTGGATACCGCCCGCGAGCTACTCCGCACGCGCACCACGCAGCATGCGGTGTTGGCACGCGGCATGCTAGCCCACGCTGAAGGACAGCCAGAGCTTGCCCGTGAATTGATTGTTGAATCGGAGAAGTGGCACGGCGCAGATATGCAGCACTACATGCTCGGCTTCAATGCTCCGCCGACGCGACAGGTGGACGTGGGTACGGGGCTGGATCTGGGCTACATTCACGGCTTCTCGTCCGTTGAGCAACTGACCCTGCCCGCTGGCACGCCCATTGCCTATCGCTGGCTACAGGGGCGTGGGCTGCTGCGAATCCCCTTGTCCGAGCCGATCCAAGCGGGTACAACAGTCGTCCTGCATATGACGGCTGGCTATCCGCAAGCCGTCCCGCTTACCGTCACCTTTGCGAATGGGACGCAAAAGCAGTTCAGTGTTGCAAGTGGGGTGTGGCGGCAGTATCGGCTGAGTATTCCGCCCGCCTTGATTGGTAGCTCAACGTTGGTGCTGCAACTGGATGCGCCGATCTTTGTGCCCGCACACACCTTCCCCGACAGCGTAGATACGCGCCCGCTGAGCCTGATGCTGGATCAGGTGCGCGTGGAGTGAGCAACCTAGCTGGACTATGCTGGGATGGGCGCACCCAGCATGCCGGAAGAGCAATTCATTGGGAGCCTATCCTAATCGAGCAGTTACGCGGTATAATAGAGAAGGTCTAGGATATTGCGCGAAAAGAAAAGAATATTGATCTGTACAGAACAAGCGAGGTCAGAGCATGAGCAATAGTGAGAATACGAACCCCGAACTATCCATCGGGAGTGGGTTTGCGGCGGACACTGAAGCCGAGACAGCAGGGGACATTGATCAGGTACGTAATCTGCTCTTCGGTAACTACAGCCGTGATTATGAACGTCGCTTTCGCACGCTAGAGCGCGAGATCGGCAACAACTTCGCTGCCTTCAATCAGTTCGCCGATCAGGTGCGCCAAGAACACGCCGATATGAATGGGCGTAGCCGCGATCAGCATATGCAGACGCAACTACGTATGGAGGAGATGATCCGCCTTGTGAACGAACGCCTGCGCGATCATCAGCGTGAAACGCAACGCCGCCTCGATGAGCTGCAAGGCACACTGTACAATCTCATTGATCGGCTGGAAGGCGACAAGATCAGTAACGACCAACTCTCCGATTTGTTGATCTCGCTCGGCATGCAAGTCAAACGGGCAGCTGCCGCGCAAGCTGCTAGCCCTAGCCTGACGAACCGCTTTACCAGCGATGCAAGCAATACCACGATCAAGGTGGATCACGCACACGATGGTGACTGAGCCTGAGTCAGGCCTTGTGTTCAGCCTGAATGATGAAGCCTTCCAGCAGGTGGTCCTGCGTGAGTTGTTGCTGTCCGAGGTCGGCAATGCCCATAGCCAGCTCTTACTGCGCCTGATCGGGAAGACCATTGGCGATGCACAAGGGCAAGCCGCCCCTCATAGCAATGGTACCCACGCGCTTGCTGTAGCCCATACCGAACAGACCGACTCGGCAGCGTTGCCGGATAGGTCTGTTCCTGTGTTCTCGCCGGAGATGATCGAATTGCGCCGCATCTTGCTTGCCCCCGAACATGCCCGCATCGCCCAACTCGAAGCCGAGATTGCCCAGCTCCAGCAACAGCTGATGAGCCAAGATGCGCTGATCGAGATCCTCAGTCCCGTCATTGCCAATTCGATTGCCAACCGCGTGCGTGATTCGCGGGATGAGATGGTGGAGGCGTTCTACCCGATCATTGGCTCTAGCATCACCCGCGCTGTGAATGAGGCGATCCGCAATCTTGCTGAACGGATTGATGCAACGGTGCGCCAAAACCTGCGCCCGCAGGTAGCCAAACGGCTCTGGTTGCGCTTGCAAGGGGTGAACCCGCAGGAAGCGATGCTGCGTGACGTGCTGCCCTTCACGGTGCAAGAGATCTTTCTGATCCACCGTCGCTCTGGGCTGCTGCTGCATCACGCTTCGGCAACGGGGACGATCACCGATGCGGACCTGATTAGCGGTATGCTCACGGCGATCCGTTCCTATGTGCGCGACTCGCTCGGTGGCGATGAGGAGCAGACGCTTGATGAGATCAACTATGGTGAACGCCAGATTGTGATTCAAGAAGGCAGTGCGGCCCTGCTCGCGGTGGTGCTTGAGGGCATTGAACCGGCTGATTTCCGGCAGCGCATGCGCGAGCAATTGAGCGTGATCCACGCCGAATTCGGGAGCCAGCTGCGCGACTATCAGGGCGATCCGCTTGACCCAGAGACGTTGCACGAGCTACTTGCGCCGCTGCTCGCTACACAGGATACGATCTCATGATCCAACGTAAAGTATGTCTCGTCGGCGATTTCGCCGTCGGTAAAACGAGTCTGTTCAGCCGTTTCATTTATAACAAATTCTCGGAAGATTACCTGACGACGGTTGGGGTGCGGATGCAGCGCAAAATTGTGCCGACCCGGGGTGCCGCTGCGGCTTTGATCCTGTGGGATATTGAGGGCGGCAAAGATGGTGCAACGGTGCGCGAAAGCTATCTTGATGCAGCAACCGGCGCGGTGGTCGTGTGCGACTTGACACGCCTCACAACGATCATGAACATGAAGAACTATGTTGAGCTGTTGCTGCGCGTCAATCCGGCAATGCAGATTGTGCTAGCGGGGAACAAGCTCGATCTGTTGCCGCTTGAACATGCACACCTGATTCTGGTGCGGCGGGTTGCCGCCCAGCTTGATCAGCTACTCACGTTGACGAGTGCGAGCACAGGGGTGGGGGTCGAGGATATGTTTACCACGCTGGGCGAACGGCTGATCGAGCAAGCGGTCCAGCAGCCATAAGCGGTTGCCTTGCACCTATCCATCACCTACATACCTTTGGGGGGGAACCAGAGGAGCCGGAGTTATGCTGATGATGCCCACACTCGATGAGGCACAGGTTGCCTACCTCGTGTGTGATCCCGAACTGAAGATTACCGCGATCAGTGCCCACGCTGCCGAACTCCTCGGTGTAGCACCGAATGAGTTACTCGGTGTGCCGATTACGGATGCGGTGCTAGCACTGGCAATGAGTGCGCCCCGCCTGCTTGAGGTTGTTACTGGCAGGCTGACCCAATTTGCGCTTGAGAAGCTCAATCTGTTCCAACCAAACGGCGAGACGCGCTACCTCTCGCTGTATGCGCTGAGCTTCGCATCTGGGTTGCTGGTGATCCTCGCCGATCAGAGCAACCAGATGCGCCTCCAACAGCACATTCAGCAGCAGTATTATGAGCTGAGCCTGCTGCACGAACGGGTTGCCGAGCAAAACCAAGAACTCACCTTGCGTTCGCAGCGCACCGCTGATCTGCTCGCCCTTGTAACGCACGATCTGCGTTCACGGATGTCGGGCATGTCAAGCAGCATTGAGTTTCTCTTGGAGCCGGATGCCGAGCCGCTCTGCGATGAGCAACAGCACACACTCATGCTGCTCAAGCAGGAAGTGGATGCGGCTCTTGCCCTGACGCGGCAAGTCCTCGATCTGCAACGGCTGGAAGCAGCTACGCCCGCTCACCGCTACCCGATTGAGCTGGAGCTGTTGGTGGAGCAGGTTGCCCAAGCCTTTCATAGCCATGCCCGCGAACGCGGCGTGACGATCCTGTTTGATCACGATGGCGCACTGGAGCAGACCTTTGCCCCAGATGTGATCGTGATTGGTGACGGTGAGGTGTTGCAACAGGCGATTGCCAATCTGATTAGCAATGGTATTCGCCATACCCAGCGTGGCAGCACGATAGTCCTGCGCCTGACGACGCTGCACGACATACCGATACTTGACCCGCCGCTTGATCCGACGCAGCTGTGGTGTGTGCTGGATGTAGAGGACAATGGGCCGGGCATTGCGCCTGATGTTGCCCAGCGCATCTTCGAGCCGTTCAGCCGCAGTGGGCAGACCGGATTGGGCTTGGCTGTGGCGCAGAAGGCGATTCTGCAACACGGCGGGCGGCTCCTATTGCAGAGCTATCCCGGCACTGGGACAACCTTCCGCGTCTATCTGCCGTATGTGCCGCAAGAGCAGGTGGGTGGGTAAGGTAGGGATCGGGTAGGCTGGGATGCCGCGTGCCGCAGCAATCCAACAATCGGGGGCCGGCTTTACGATCCCGCCCCCGATGCGGATGAGCCGCGCACAGGTTGCCCGTTCGGGCGGTGGCGCAGATACAGCAGCGTTGCCGCGATCACCACCGAGAGGGCGGAGAGGATATGCACCACATTGAACGGGGTGCCCGGAAAGAACCACGAGTCTGTCCGCAGAAACTCTAGCATAAACCGCCCCGCCGGATACCAGATCAGGTACATCAGGAAAATATCGCCCGCCTTGAGCCGCTCGGCAAACCGTCGCACGATCCACAGGATCAGCAGGAAGCCGATGAAGTTCCAGATCGATTCGTAGAGAAACAGGGGGTGGAAGCGGGTACTTTCGGGGTAGACGAAAATATCGTTGTAGGGCGGGATGCGGTGCTGCAAGTCAATCCGCAAGCCCCACGGCAGCGTTGTCGGCGGACCGTACAGCTCTTGATTGATGAAGTTGGCTTGCCGCCCGATAGCTTGGGCGAGGGGCAAGCCCAAGCTAATCCCATCAAGGTAGATCAGCAACGGGAGCTGCTTGAGCTTGGTGTAGAGATAGAGCGCAATGCCGCCGAAAATGAAGCCCCCAAAGATATGAATGCCCCCTTGCCAAATCTGGATAATCTCGATGGGATTTTGCAAGTAGCGATCTAGCCCATTGGGTCCACGCGGGGATTGGATGAAGACGTAGTAGAGGCGTGCGCCAATCAGGGCTGGGATCAGCACCCACATCAGCATGTCCCAAATATTGTCGCCATCTTCGCCTTGCGTCTCGACGTAGCGGGCTGCCACCCACGCGCCAATCAGCATGGCCGACATCATGAGTAGCCCATACCAGCGGAGCGTGATTGGGCCAAGCTGAACGATGATCGGATCAACAGGTGGATACATACGGCTTCCTATTCGATATAGCCTAGATCACGGAGGCGGCGGGCAAGTACGGGATCATGCTCAGGGACAATCTGTGCAGCCACCTCACCCGGCTGGAGCATACGGAAGTGCTGCTGCATCTGCTGCACGCGGCGCGGTTGGGCTACGGCGAGGTTGTGCTGCTCACGCGGGTCATCCTTGAGGTGGTAGAGTTCGGTCAAGAGGGTTCCGGTCTGGATCAGCTTGTAGCCATCCTGCACCACCGCTCGGCGGGGTAGCTCGCAGTGCCGCTCACGGGCAATGTGCGGCTGGCGGCGTTGGATCATACTCACAACGTTCGTAGGCGGAATACCTTCGGATAGCACTACCCCCTGATCGGGATCGCTGGCGGGGTTGCTGGCCGTGGCGGCAAGGCTATAGCGGTGCTCGTCGGGCGTGGCGATGCCGGCACTACTCAGCACCGTCTGGAACAGCCGTCGGGTCGAGACCGGATGGGCAACGGTGGTAGCATGCGGTAGCTCACCTGCCGGATCACGGATGATCAGGGGCACGTTGATCAGTTCGTTGTAGAGCGAAAAGAGATGCCCCAACAGCTTCTTCTCACCGAGGTGATCGCCATGATCGGCAACCACCACCACGAGCGTCTGATCGAGGGCACCGCTTTCGCGCAGGCTAGTGAAGAACCGCCCTAGATGCTCATCTTGGGTGGCAATCTCGGCATTGTACATGCTGTCAATCAGGGCTTTATGTTCAGCATCAATTTCGCCAGCAAGCGGTGCAAGCCAACCATAAATATCGCCATTGAAGCGGTGCAGGTAGCGCAGGCGGCTTTTGTCGTGGAGCACCTCCGGCGCGAAGCGTTGCATTGCGGCACGCGAGGGGTGATACGGCAGATGCACGCCCATGAGATTGATGAAGGTGAAGATCGGCTGATCGGCGGCCACGCGCCGCCGCTCAATCAGCAGCTTGGCGGCATCATTAAGCGACTTGCTGGTATTGCCCTTGAAGCTCAATGCGGTCTGCCAGAGCGGAACCATGAGCGGCGTAAAGGCAAAGCGCAGTAGCAGATCGGAATGGGCAAACGAGTCCTGCAACTGCTGCACGAGATTGGCAAGGTTGCGCTTGAAGAATTGGCGATACCGCCCGATTACGCCCGGCTTTATACCAGCCTGATTGGGGCGCGAGGTGAGTAAGCCGGCATAGTTGAGGAAGCTATCGAAGCCGCGCCGCAAGCCATTATTTACCACCCCCACAAGCGGGTTGTTGCAGAAGGCGGCGGTGTGGTAGCCGCCTGCCCGCAGCCGCTCGGCGAGGGTGGGGATGCTATCCGGCAGGCGCGAGGAGGATTGCACCGTCGTATGGGCCGTCGGATAGAGCCCGGTAAACATCGAGCTGTGGGAGGGGATCGTCCACTGGGCAGCCGAGAAGCCGTTGGTAAAGCGGGTTGCATCGGCGGCAAAAGCATCGAGGTGGGGTGAGGTTTCGAGCGGATAGCCATAGCACGAGAGCCGATCCAAACGCTGCGTATCCAACACAAGAAAGACAATATCAGGCTGCCGTTTCACACTCCGTCCTTTCATTGCTCCACAACATCATTGGGCAACCCCGCCAGTGGGGTATGGTTCAGTCATTTGGACATTATAACATTGATGATTGAGATTGCGGCTAAATGCTCGGTGAGAAGCATAGCTTCAGATTGGCGGCACACCATACAACAGGCTCTCTCCTGCACGAGAGAGAGCCTGCGGCTTGCCCACCAAGTCTCACCCTTTGCCCACCAAGCTAGGTTACAGATTTGCGACGTGTTCGTGGGCGTGGTAGCTGCTGCGGACGAGAGGTCCACTCTCAACGTGACGGAAGCCGCGCTTCAGCCCCTCCTCGCGGAACATGGCAAATTCGGCAGGGCTTGCATAGCGGTCAATGGGCCAATGGCTATCTGTTGGGGCGAGGTACTGCCCAATCGTCATCACATTCACATCGCTGCGGCGCAGGGCATCCATCACTTCCAGCACTTCGGCATTGGTTTCGCCGGCCCCAACCATAATGCCGCTTTTCGTGACCATTGCGGAGTCGAAAGCACGGGCACGGGCGAGCAGTTCAAGGCTTTGCTCGAAGCCGGCCCGCGGGCGGAAGCGGCGGAACAGGCGCGGCACGGTTTCGATGTTGTGGTTCAGCACATCGGGGCGCGTCTCCAGCACGATCTGCAAGGCATCCCAGTTGCCATCGAAATCGGGGATGAGTACCTCAACTTTGCACTCCGGCACATAATCACGGATCAGCGTAATCGTCTGCGCGAAGATCTGCGCCCCGCCGTCGGGTTGGTCATCGCGGTTGACCGAAGTCAGTACAGCGTGGCGCAGCTTGAGATGTTGCACCGCCCGTGCTACGCGCTCCGGTTCGTGTTCATCTATGGCTTCGGGCTTGCCTTTGCCAATCGCGCAGTAGCGGCAACCGCGAGTACACACCTCGCCAAGCAACAGGAACGTAGCGGTACGGTGGTTCCAACAATCGCCGATGTTCGGGCAACGGGCTTCTTCGCACACGGTATGCAGGTCGAGGTCGCGCATCAAGGCCCGCACATCCTGATAGTTCGCACCTGTGGGGGCACGCGCTTTGAGCCACTCTGGGCGTTTTGGGGTAGGGCGCGTCGGGGTGGGTGTATGTACGGGAGCCTCGAATGCCGTGAGAGGAATGAACTCAGCCATGGTTACTCCTTACCAGTTCTTCTATATCTATGCATGGATCAATGTTCGGTTCGATCTGAAACAGCTCAACCAGATGGGCAACTACCTGCGGGGCAACTTCTGCGAGCGGCGGGGCAGTGCCCAAGACCGCCTGCATCGAAGTTACGCCGCGTTCACGGATGCCACAGGGGATGATCTGGCGAAAGCCGGAGAGGTCGGGGGCAACATTCAGCGCAAAGCCGTGCGAGGTTACGCCACTGGCACTGAGGCGCACCCCTATCGCCGCGATCTTCTGATCGAGGTCAGCATCCGGCGTGTCCGGCAGGGCGGGATCATGCAGGCGTGGGCGACGCGCACTGAGCCATACGCCCGTCAAGCCCTCGATCCGCCCAGCCGCGATGCCATAGGAGGCGAGGGTGCGGATCAGGGCTTCTTCGATCTGGCGCAGGTAGCCGAGCAGATTACCGCCGTAGCGCGAGAGCTTGAGGATCGGGTAGCCGACGAGTTGGGCGGGGGCGTGATAGGTCACATCGCCACCGCGATCCGTCTCGACAACTGTAATGCCAAGCTGCGCCAACTCGTCTGGACTGGCCAGAATGTTGCTCCGATCTGCCGCCCGCCCCAGCGTGATCGTCGGCGGATGCTCCAGCAAGAGCAACGTATCCTCAATCACACCGAGCGAGCGCAGGCGCACGAGTTCGCGTTGCCATGCCCACGCAGTCGCATAGGGTATGCAGCCAAGCTGGAGAATATGCCAGCGATGCAGTTGATGCAGTGTTTGTGTTTCCACACGCATAGTATACCATACTGGCTTAGGCACTGGCGACTGCCTGACACACATCGAGCGGGGCAGTTGTTCCCAACCGAGCAGGGCTTGCCTGTATATGCTACAATAGGAATAGCATACTTGTGTTGTCGCGTTCAGGATTATAATAAGGAATTGCTACAATGCCCGCTACAGACCACCCGCTCAAACGTGTGTTTATGCTTGCGCCAACAGCGTTTGCAACATGGCTATTGAATGAGCCGGTGATTAGCGTCACCACGCGCAAAGATGAAATCTACGGTTCACCGGAGGCGATTGATGCTGATCTGATCTTTTTTGCCACGACAGCTAGCCAACACGAGACGATTGTGCATATCGAGTTGCAAGGCGTAGGTAGCCACCGCCCGATGCCGCTACGGGTGCTAGAATACAATGTACGGATTCTGGTGCAGCACCCCACTACGATTGTGCGGAGCTTTGTGCTGTATGTGGGTGGGGCAGGGGCAAATGATATGGGCAGCCACACCCGTACTGATCACAATGGGCACGTGTTGCTGGCGTGGCAGTATGGGGTGATCCATCTCTGGAAAATGACTTCTGAGGAACTGCTGGCACTTGATCCGCCTGCGCTAGCAGTGCTGATCGGGCAGACCAAGATTGTCAATCCTGAGCGTGATCTGCGCTTGGCAATGCAGCGTATCTACAATCATACGGAAGGTGAGCTACGGCTTAACTTCTTCTCGGAGTTACTCTCACTTTGTACCAATCAGGAGATTCTTGCAATGGCACAACAAATCTATCACCACGATTACGGCTTACCGGAACCGCTAATTATCACCCTCTCTCGCGAAGAAGGCCGCGAAAAGGGACGCGAAGAAGGACGCGAAGAGGGACGCGAAGAGGGCCGTGAAGAGGGCCGTGAATCCGTCTTGCTGCGCCTACTCTCGCGCCGCCTAGGCCCCCTGCCCGCACCCGTCGTAGCGCAGGTGCAACAGCTCGGCGGCGAACGCCTGCTCGATCTGGCGGATGCGATCTTCGATTTCGCCACTCTTGCCGACCTGACGGCATGGCTCGACGCGCACGCGGCCGTACCTACCGATTGAGGGCGCAGCACCATGCAGAGCAGACCAGCTAGCAATAATGATGCCGGACTGCCAGAGCCATTGATTATCACCCTCTCTCGCGAAGAGGGCCGCGAAGAAGGCCGCGCATCGGTTGTGCTGCGCCAACTCTCGCTCCGCCTAGGCCCCCTGCCCGCACCCGTCGTAGCGCAGGTGCAACAACTCGGCGGCGAACGCCTGCTCGATCTGGCGGATGCGATCTTCGATTTCGCCACTCTTGCCGACCTGACGGCATGGCTGGCGACGCACTCCGTTCCAGCCGCAGATTGAGCAGCTTCCTCTGAGCATACGCAGCGCATATAGTTACCGCTGACGTGGCGACGATGTAAACGAGTACGCTTGCTTGTATTACAGGCTCAAGCTGAACTGATCCTGTCTGGGCTTGGCACTGTTCCTGAGCTACCCATTGTCATACACATAGAAGATGAAGTCCTGAGGTCCGGTTTCGATACCCAAATCATGAAGGAGCCTGAGCAGTTGGGCACGATGATCCGTCCCATGATTTATGACTTGCAGTAAGACCTGCCAGAGGAATAGATCTTTGTCTTCATCCTCGAAGAATAGATCTTTGTCTTCGCCCTCAGTGAATGGTTTGTCGAACAACATCTCGTCGCGCAACGCTGCAAGATACTCACGCATCTGCTGTTCTACGGTGTCCCAGTGCGAGCGGATGAGTGTGCGATCTGCAAAGTCGGCGGGTTCGAGCATGTCAGGGGTGGCAGCACCGCGCAGGACAGTAAACCACGTCT
>JAAUTZ010000028.1:0-3029 GCA_012031225.1 Chloroflexaceae bacterium | reverse complement strand
TACTTATACCAGAAATAGCACTACTATTCTATCATAATAACCATTGCCAGTGCAAGAGGCACCATCGGTTGCCCCGTGCCCGTTGCACCGTACCATCGGCGGGCCTTGCTCCGCACAGCATCCCCGCCTGTCCACACAACATACCCTTCCGTACTATAGACACTAACCAAATCTTGATCTATACTAAGCTCAGTGATAGTGGGGGAACTCCATCACTGGGCATACGGTTTCGTTGGGATCAAAACACGGGGCGTTTTAGGCGTTCCAATCGGTGTGGTCAAGCGTTCTTGTTGGGCACTTGTACAGGTAATAGTGAGGTGCAACGCGACCACCCCGCCACACAGGGAGTGAGGACAATTATGCGTACCTGTACACCCCACCGCTATACGGTGGATCCCCTTCGGCACGGATCGGCTCTGCAATCAGTATGGCAACTCAGCACCATGCTAGCTGGTCTGGCTGTTATCTTGATCTTCATCAGCCTGTTTGCGTTAGCACCAGCCACCCCAGCTTACGCACAGGATGTAACGATCATCTACGTAGATGCCACCACTGGCGATGACAGCAACACTGGCACTGCGTGGGATCAGGCGTTTGCCAATCTGCAAACAGCTCTCTCCGCCACCACCAGCATCACGGGCAATGCCCAGATTTGGGTGGCGGCGGGCACGTACTACCCCGATCAAGGCACTGGGCAAACGAATGATGACCGCACGTCGTCATTTCGCCTGCGGAATAACGTTGCCGTGTATGGCGGCTTTGCCGGTGGGGAAACAGCCCTGAGTGAGCGCGACCCCGCTGCCAATATCACCATCCTCAGTGGCGATCTCCAGCAGAACGATACGCCCAACTTTGGCAATAATGCTGACAATGCCTACCACGTTGTTATTAGTGACGGCAACGATCAGACAGCCATCCTCGATGGTTTCAGGATCACCGGCGGCAACGCCGATGGGGATGATCTTGATGAGACTGGAGGGGGCGTATTGGTATACGCCGATAGCCAAGCCCGGTTTGCCAACTTGATCATCACTGACAACCAAGCCATATTTGGTGGTGGCTTCAGTAGCCAAACCGCACGCCCACATCTGAGCAACATCACCATCCTCAGCAACACCGCGAGCGAGGGCGGTGGGGGCGGTCTATATGCTATATCCGGCACACTCACCTTGAGCAATACGAACTTCATCAGCAACACTGCATTACTGGGTGGCGGTCTGCTTGTCACAGATGGCGTGCTAAGTCTTACGAATAGTACCGTTGTTAGCAACACTGCGAGCGAGATTGGTGGTGGTCTGTTTGCCGTATCTGGCACGCTCACCCTGAGCAACACGAACCTCATCAGCAACACCGCGAGCGCGGGCGGTGGCGGTGGTCTCTACCAGCAAAGTGGCGCGCTGACGATCACCGATAGCCTGCTACAGAGCAACACCGCGAGCGAGGGCGGTGGTCTCTCCGCCGTTGAGGGCACGCTCACCGTGAATAATACGAACCTCATCAGCAACACTGCCACCAGCGACGGTGGCGGCGTGTATGCCATCTCTAGCACCCTCACCCTCAGCACCATGACTATCGTCGGCAATACGGCCACCGTCAACGGCGGCGGAATCTATAGTCAAGGCGACGAACTGATCCTTACGAATAGCACCCTCAATAGCAATACCGCCCGCACTGGCGGCGGCGCATACCACACCACCCTCAACGCCATCCTGACCAATGTCACCGTCGCGGGCAACCGTACCGTCGGGGCACTCGGACAAACCAACGGTGGTGGGCTATACAATACAAACAGTGCTGTTCGCCTGACGAATGTTGCCCTGCATGGCAATGCCGCCGGCACACGCGGCGGCGGTATGTTCAACAGCACGGGGGCAATCAGTGCCACCAACGTCACGATTGCAGGCAACGCTGCATTTGTGAGTGGTGGTGGGGTCTTTAACACGAACAGTGACCCCGCCTTCACCAACAGCATCATCTGGGGCAATGGGCTTAATGTCACCAATCTCAGTGGCAGTGTGCCAGTTTATGAGTACAGCTTTTTGCAAAACGTAGATCTTGGTGGTACAAACATCCCCGGCGGCAATACCCCTGCATTTGCTGGGGCACTCGGCGCAGGCAATGCCCCCACCACGCTGGGCAGCTATCGCCTGTTGCTCGAATCACCGCTGATCAATGTGGGCTTGAATGCCGCCAACACCACCACCATTGATCTCGATGGCAACCCGCGTATTTTCGATGGGGTGATTGATCTGGGCGCGTATGAGACGCAGGGTGTCCAACCGGAAATTCCGCCTACAATTACGCCCACCAACACCCCTACTGTCACCAATACGCCCACCCCAGCCAATACCCCGACGGCAACCGCTACTGCCACTGCCACTGTCACCCCAACAGCGACGGCTACCCCATCGGGCACACTCACGGCAACCCCAACCAGCATCTTCACCGCAACCCCGACACCTACTGCGAGTAACACTCCGACGAACACACCCACCCCAACTGCCACCGACGCGCCGACGACAGGCACACTCGGCGGGCGCGTCTGGTTTGACAGCAATCTGAATGGGCAGCAGGATAGTGGGGAGCTTGGCTTAGAAGACATCCAAGTCGAACTTGTACAAGCGGGCGCGGATGGCATCTTTGGTACGGCAGATGATGTTGTTGTCGGCGAAACCTTTACGGGCGTGAATGGCATCTATAGCTTCCCAAGCCGCGCTCCGGGTTTGTATCAAATTCAGGTCGGGCTGTTTGAAGGCTTCCGCTTCACCACCCAGAGTAGCGATCCATTAGGGAGTGCGATCAATCCAACCACTGGACGCACGGACCCAATTACGTTGAACGCAGGTGACGATCTGAACACGATCTCAGCCGGGTTCGTGCCGGATGAGTTCCCTACGCCCACGCCGACCGACATCCCGACCCCGATGGCAACCCCAACGGCGACGGATGAGCCAACCGCGACCCCAACGGCGACGGAGACCCCGACCGCAACCTCCCACCGCGACGGACGACCCCGCACGCAACCCCCA
>JAAUTZ010000113.1 GCA_012031225.1 Chloroflexaceae bacterium | reverse complement strand
ACCAATGCAATCCAGCGAAACTGTTCCGTGTTCTCAGCCATCGGTTGCCCATCACTTTCGGGGTACACCAGTGGCGCAACCAATGTGCGCGGCAAATCAGTGGTTGTCATGTCGTATGGCCTCCTGTGGATGTCCGTTGCGTGTGCCGATCTGCATGGGACTAGACGCACACGGTTGTTGTCGTCACGGGCGATGAAACAAGGGCGGGTGCTGCCACCCGCCCCATCTGCGCCGCTTTGCCTGCACCGAGCACGAGCACGATTGCCCTAGTAGGCGCGAGCGAAAATCACCTGTTGGGTGGTTTCTTTGCCCGTCACGATGCAGCGTCCGGCGGTGTCCGGCTGATCGAAGGGGATCACACGGGTAGTGGCTTTGAGTTCCTGCTGAATCTTCACCTCATCCGCCGTATCACCCGCCCAGTAGCAACGCGCAAAGCCCGTCTCGACTGCTTCGGCCAGTTCGGCGTAGCTTGTCACCGTTACTGTGCGCTCATCCCGAAAGCGCAGGGCGCGGTCATACAATGCCTGATGGATGTCCTCTAAAAGCCCTTGCACATGCTCGCGCAAGCCAGCCTGCGGCACAAACGCCTTGCCCGCTTTGCCGGGCAGATCGCGCCGCGCCACCGCCACCGTGCCCTGCTGCACATCACGCGGGCCTAGCTCTACCCGCACGGGGATGCCCTTTAGCTCCCACTCGTTGAACTTGAAGCCGGGCTGCACATGGTCGCGATCATCCACCTTGAAGCGCAGCGTGCCTTTCCAATCGGCGGTGAGCTGATCAATCGCCTGTAGCACCATGCTGCGCTCCTCATCGCTGCGGTAGATCGGCACCACCACCACCTGCGTCGGGGCAAGGCGTGGCGGCACCACAAGGCCTTCGTCATCCGAGTGGGCCATGATCATTGCCCCGATCAGGCGCGTACTAATGCCCCAACTGGTCGTCCACGCGGTCTGGATCGTATTGTTGCGATCCGTGTAGGTGATGTCGAAAGCCCGCGCAAAGTTCTGCCCCAGATTGTGCGAGGTGGCCGTTTGCAGGGCGCGGCCATCCTGCATCATGGCTTCCAGTGCATAGCTCCGCAATGCCCCTGCAAAGGTCTCTTTGGGCGTTTTCAAGCCGCGCACTACTGGCAACGCCATCTCTTGCTCAACAAAATCGGCATAGACCTCGTGCAGGACTTTGAGGGCTTCGGCTTCAGCTTCGGCTTCGGTGGCATGCACGGTATGCCCCTCTTGCCACAGAAACTCGGCGGTGCGGAGGAACGGGCGGGTACGCATCTCCCAGCGCATCACATTGGCCCACTGATTGTAGAGCACGGGCAGATCACGCCAGCTTCGCACCCACTTGCTATAGAAGTACCCGATGATCGTTTCGCTGGTTGGGCGGATCACATACGGCTCTGGCAACTCCTCACCAGCGGCGCGGGTCACTTCAGCCACTTCCGGCGCAAAGCCCTCGACGTGTTCGGCTTCCCGCATCAGCAGGCTCTTCGGGATCAGCAATGGAAAATACACATTGCTATGCCCCGTCGCTTTGATGCGTTCATCCAAGCCGCGCTGCATCGCCTCCCAAACGGCATAGCCGGTTGCCTTGAAGACGATACAGCCACGCACGATCTCGGCGTAATCAGCCATATCTGCCTGCTGCACAATATCGAGATACCACTGCGAGTAATCAGTGGCACGCGGAGTAATTCCTTCTTTGGGCATCACCGCTCCTTTGTATGAATGTGCTCTTGCTACTTGTACCGCCTAGCTCGCGGCTTTATAGGTTGCCAACACGCTTCCGGCTTCCACCGTCACGCCCGGCGCAAAGTGGATCGTCTCAACAATACCGGTATGTGGAGCTTTGATCTCATTCTCCATCTTCATCGCCTCCACAATAAACAGCACCGCGCCTTCTTCAACCCGCTCCCCAGCCTCCACCCGCACCTCGCGCAGCGTGCCCTGCAAGGGCGATACGACCCCATCCACCTGCTGCTTAAGCTGTGCGCTACGGGCTTTGCGAGCGGCTTTGCGTGGCTTGGCGGCTGTGTCCGGCTCATCGAGCGCAGCCACCCGCACATCAAACTGCTTGCCGTTCACCTCAACTTTAAACGTCCGCATATCCAATTCTTCATCGGCGACAAGCACGGGCACAAGCGTCTGCTCTGGCAGATTGGCCAGCAGTTCGGGGTGCTGCGGGATGAAGTTCACACTCACCTCACCGGCCTGAAAATCAGGGTGTTCGAGCACCGCAATATGAAACGGCTTCACCGTAATCACACCTTCGATGGTGTAATCGTGCAGCGCACGCAGCGTGCGGGCAATGGCTTCGGGGCGATCCTGCCCCCACACGACCAGCTTGGCCAGCATCGAGTCGTAGTATTGCGGCACGGTGTAGCCGGCGTAGATGCCACTATCCACCCGCACCCCAAAGCCCGTCGGCTCGCGGTAGGCCGTAATCTTGCCCAAGCCGGGCCGGAAGTTCTCTTTCGGGTCTTCCGCATTCATGCGGCACTCAATCGCGTGCCCACGCGGGCGCACATCCTCTTGGGTAAAGCCGAGTGGCTCCCCCTGCGCGATGCGTAGCTGCATCTTCACAAGGTCTATGCCATACACCATCTCGGTGATCGCATGCTCAACTTGAATGCGCGAGTTGAGTTCGAGGAAATAGAACTGCCCATCCTCATACAGAAACTCCAGCGTGCCCGCACTGACATAGTTCACCGCTTGGGCAAAGCGCACCGCCGCCGCCTGCAACTCGGCCCGTTGCGCGGGCGCAATCACGGGCGAAGGGCACTCCTCGATCAGCTTCTGGTGGCGCCGCTGCACCGAGCAGTCGCGCTCGCCAATGGCAACGACATTGCCGTGCTGATCGCCCAGAATCTGCACCTCAATGTGGCGCGGGTTGGTCAGATACTTTTCAATGTAGAGTTCACTATTTTTGAACGAAAGTTCAGCCTCACGGCGGGCACTCTCAAACGCCGATTTAATCTCATCTGGGGTATGCACCACCCGCAAGCCACGCCCGCCACCGCCGCCCACCGCCTTGATGGCAATCGGGTAGCCGTAGGATGCCGCGAGGTGATAGGCATCGTTCACATCTTCGAGCGGTTCGAGCGTGCCCGGCACCACCGGCACATCCACCTGCTGCGCGGTGTTGCGGGCCGCCACTTTGCCTGACACCCGCTCCATCGTTTCGGGCGAAGGCCCAATGAAGATCAAGCCCGCCTCGCGCACCGCCCGTGCAAATTGGGCATTCTCGGAGAGGAAGCCGTAGCCGGGATGGATCGCCTCAGCCCCCGCTTCTTTGGCCACCGCAAGGATCCGCTCAATGTTGAGGTAACTTTCGGCCGGTGCCGGGCCGCCCACGAGGTAGGCGGCATCGGCGTATTGTACATGCAACGCATCCCGATCTGCTTCAGAATAAATCGCAACTGTGCGTAGCCCGACTTCGCGGCAGGCTCGCATCACACGTAGGGCGATTTCGCCCCGATTGGCAACTAGAACTGTCGTAAACATCAGCTTACCCTATGTGTTTTACTTAGTACCGCAGTGCCCTGCAAGTACGACGGAGCCTCTGTGCTCACATTGCTCGGCATCGTGTGCGTGATTCTCTCTTACGATTGTACCATACTGTCGCCCGCTAAGTGGTGGAAGGGTCAGCTTTCTAGCGTGCTATAATGCAGGCACTGCGCTGATGCAATTGGACAGTGTGCAAGTCGAAAGGAAGACCGCATGGGTGTGATAGACAAAGCCGCGTTTTTCACGAATGAGTACCCGCCCTATATCTATGGTGGCGCGGGCGTGCATGTGGAGTATCTCTCACGGGAGCTAGCCCAGTTGATCCCAGTGGAGGTGCGCTGCTTCGGGGATCAGGATGTCAGTGAGCTGACCCTGCGCGTGCGCGGCTACCAGATTTGGGAGGAGATGAAAGTCAACACGGATCGCCGCTTCACGGGTGTAATGGGCGCATTCTCGCGTTGCTTGGCTATGGCAAAAGACACCCTCGATGCGGACGTGGTGCATTGCCATACGTGGTACACGCACATGGCGGGGGTACTCGCACGCACCCTTTGGGATGTGCCGCTGGTCGTGACGACGCACTCATTGGAGCCACTGCGCCCGTGGAAGGTGGAGCAGCTCGGCAATGGCTACCACCTGAGTAGCTGGATCGAGCAGACCGCGATTGAGCAAGCCGATGCGGTGATTGCCGTTTCGCAGGAGACCCGCGAGGATGTGTTGCGCCTGTTTGATGTTGCACCGGAGCGGGTGCAGGTGATCCACAATGGCATTGATCTGCACGAGTATCGCAAGGCAACCGCAACTGATGCGCTCGAACAGCACGGGGTGGATCTGACCCGCCCATTCGTTTTGTTTGTGGGGCGCATCACGCGCCAAAAGGGCATCATCCATCTCGTTGAGGCGATCCAGCATCTTGATCCAGAGTTGCAAGTGGTGCTGTTGGCAGGCGCACCCGACACGCCCGATATTGCGGCGGAGATGACTGCCGGTGTTCAAGCCGCGGCCCAGCACCGCTCAGGCGTGATCTGGGTGCAGGAGATGCTACCACGCCCACAGGTGATCCAGTTCTACTCGCACGCGGCGGTCTTCTGCTGCCCTTCGGTGTATGAGCCATTTGGGATCATCAACCTTGAGGCGATGGCGTGCGAAACGGCGGTAGTGGCTTCGGCGATTGGCGGCATTCCCGAAGTGGTGGTGCCGGGTGAGACGGGCGAACTGGTTGAGCTACCCCTCAAGCCGGGCACCTTCGAGCCAGTTGACCCAGCCCAGTATGCGCGAGATCTGGCGGCGGCGATCAACAAAGTCGCCCGTGATTCCGCGTTGCAGCGGCGTTACGGCACGGCTGGGCGGCAACGTGCCGAGCAGCACTTTAGCTGGACGGCGATTGCCGAGCGCACGCTAGAGCTATACCAGAGCCTGCGCTAACGCGGCCACTTGCCGGGTGATTAGGTGTCAGGTGACAGGTGATAGGTATCAAGTTGTAGGTTTCTGGGATGCAGAGCTAAAGCACATTGCACCAACAGCTATAGACAGTGCCCGACACCTCGCACCTGACACCTCACCCCTGCCACCCGACACCTGCCCCCTGCCACCCGACACCTACCTACAAAGCGGGCTTGGCACTCAGATACCACCGCCCCTCGAACTGTACAGCGGGGAAATCGCCGCCTTCCAAACCCAACACGGTAGCCAGTGTGTACTGCCGATCAAAGAGCACCTCACGGAAGCCGGTCTCAGTCGTGCGGATCAGGCGATAGCGCAAGCTCCCCCCGATCAAGCGCACCGTTGCCTGCCGCTCGGAAAGCTGCTGCACATCCAGATCATCATACTCTAGCACCAATGACAGCTCTTGATCGGCAGGGATATTCGCTTTCCCCCCCGCAAATGCCGCGAGCATCTCTTGCAGCGTTTGGCGATACGTCATCCGTTCGCTGGGCGGGAAGTAGGCGGACATCCGCTCAGCATAGCTGCGGCGCGTATCAAACGTATCGAGCGTCGGATCTTGGAGTGCCTCATTCAAGGTACTGAAGAAGCCTGTCGCTGCCGCCGCCGGACTATCCGCCCCAATCTGTGGCGCAGCCTGATCGGGATCGGCGCAGGCGGCACTGCTCGCGCCGAGCACCCCTAGCAGCAGCACTAGCACCAGCCGCCGCCCCAGCCATTGCGCCTTGCTCATGGGCGTGCCCCCGCTTGGTTCGGCGGGCTAAAGGGGCGCGGCACCGGCGGCACACCCGCCCGTAGGATCTGATCCCCGTTGATCAGATACAGCATCAGCCGCCCGCCCTCCTCAAGCACATGCAGATCCAGCAACTGGTTCAGGCGAATTGGGCTAGAATCACGCACCCGCATCTGCTGCAACACCTCGCCACTGGCTTTATCAATGTGGATGATGCGTCCGTTGAGCGTATCCAAAATGAAGAACGCGCCCGTTTCAGGATTGCCCAGCGTGCTGAAGCGTGTCACCAGTGCAACCGGCGGCTGCACCTGCGGGGTGGGTAGCTCGCGCTGGAACGCGCCCTGTGCAAAGATGAAGATGCGCCCATCCGGTTGCAGGAGGGCAATCCCACCATCAATCGCCATATCTATCGCCGTGCCAATATCGCGCCCAGCACTGCCATCCTTGCCCAGCCACAGATCCGGGAAATCGCCATAGCGACCACTGTTGTAGCGCAGGATCTCGTTTGGCTCTGCCCCCCACACATACAGGTTGCCCTCATACGTGCGTAACACTGGCACACTCTCGGTCAGCCAGATCTCGCTTCCTCCAAGCCGCGTATAGTTCCACTCGCCGCGATTGATGAAGAAGTAGCCGTAACCACTCGCGCTCTGGTCAATCGCCACCACATTATCGAGCCGCCACGCAATCGCTTGAAGCGGCCCGGCTACCGTCTCTTGCACCAACTGGCCGGGCCCCAGCACCACTTCGGGGATCCCACCACTGCGCGGAATGCGGTACATCTGCGCTGTTTCGCGGTTGCCATCCAGCGCGTAGATATATTGCACCACTTCCAATGCCACAGTATCAGTGACAGAGGCTACGGCGGGCGGCACCGCCAAGCGCGTAAATGACCGCCCGGGCGTGGGGTGCGTGGCTAGCACCTCAACCGGATCGAGGTACGTCTGGCGCAGCACACTTGCTTCAGCCGCCTCGAAATCGGCTTGCAGCGCCGTGTAGCGCAGCCAAAAAGCCGCATTCGTATCGGTAATCAGAGGATTGGCACGCAGTTCCAGCATCGCCTGCTGCACACTCGCAAGGTTGCGTGTCGCCTCGTCCAGCGAAACCGCCTGCTGCACCGCCGCCATCCGCTCTTCGGCAACAGCAAGGTAGCCCGCCGTATCTTCTGTGGCGGCTCGCCGGGCCACCGCCGTGCCATACAGGAATAGCAGCACCACAAAGGCGGCAAGGATCGTCACCCCCATCAGCGTACTCAGGATCGGGCGAGCGGCGGGCGGATCATCTTCGTGGCGCGGCGGGCGCGCTGGTCGCTCTGGGCGGCGGGGGCTATGCGCGCTAGCACGGGAACGCGAGCGGAGCGGGCGCACAAACCGATCCTCGATCTCATCGCCCAAAAGCTGGAACGGATACACGAGCCGCTCGGCGAGGGGCATATCGCTCAACGGGCGGCGTATGCGGCGCGGCTGGTAGGGCTGCACTGTGACGGTGCGGAGGTACGGATCGCCCAAATCAATCGGATCACCCTGCACCCGTGCTGCACCGAAATCAGTCTCACCGAGCCACAGCGAAGGCGACAGCGGACGCTCGTTGGCGTGCGCCGCCACCTGCTCCGGTAGGCTTGCACCTAGCTCCAACCCGGGAACCTCTGGCAGCGGATCACGTGGGGCGGGGACATCGTGCGGTGGGGCGGGCGTGCCCCGTTTGCGCGGCGGCGACGGCTTCGGCGTGGGGGCAGCCGCGACAGGCGGGGGGCTAGGCCCACGCGCAGGCGCAGCAAGTGCCACTGCTAGCGCGTGGCTCTGTGCTAACGCACGGCTGGTACTGACGGTGATCACATGCTCAATCAACGCCTGCGGGCTGCTTGCCTGCAACAACGGCATCAGCTCGGCCCGGGCAAGGTGCAGCGCAAGGTTGCTACTGCACAGCAACAGCACATCGCCCACCCCCATCTGACAGCGATGCAACTCCGGCTCGACAAACAGGCTGTGCCCCAACGGGGTATAGCTTAGGAAGGGCGCGGCACTCGTGTGCGCCGTGCGCCAATGCGGGGGCTGCGGAAATGCCCGCACCTGCTGCTGGCACAGCACGTAGGCTTGGGCCGGCGCAACTTGGGCAAGGTACAGATCCGCTTCACGCAACACAGCACAGACCACCCCCACCTGTGCCCGCTTGGGCAGCGGCGCACTGAAGTTGTGCTGGTATAACACCCGGTTCGCTTCGACTAATGCCACCCGCAGAGCCGTCGTGATGCTTGTAGAAGGATGAGCATAGAATGCCTTGTGGATTGTGCGCGTGACAAGCTGACACGCCGTCTGCCCATCGCCCGCCACCTCAAACGGTTCCGTCAACACATACAGCCGCCCTTTGCGGGCTTCGGCGGCAAGCGGGCTACGTGGCTCGGCAGTGAGAATAAACGGACTCGTGGTTTGGTAGGAACCAGCCACAAGCCCAAATTGATGCAATTCTGGTGTGTATTTGGGCATGGCCTCAGGTGATTAGCATTGTTTGTCGGATGCGTCGTGCGCCCGTGAATTATAGCAGCAACGCGCCTACCTTGACAAGTAGCCCAACGCCACCGCATCGGCATCCCGCCCCGCCTCACAGCTACCGCCGTGCCCACCCTTGCCCAAGTTGCCCAACTGATCTGGAACGGGTATAATGCAGAGGATCGTTGCCGAAGCAGCACCCGTTACCGCGACCGAGCAAGCCAGTACCCAAGAATAGGATGCACCTGCATGATTGTCCGTACCCGCAAGCAAACTGGACGACTCCCCGTGCAAGCCAATGAAGGTGCAACCACGCACACCTTCGAGATGGGAACCCTGCGCTGGGTGGATGTCATTCATCCGGGTGCGGAGCAACTCGCGCACCTCCGCGAGCAGCATAGCTTCCACCCCCTGCATCTAGAGGATGTGCTCTCCTATCTGCAACGCCCCAAAATAGACGACAACCCCGAAAGCGGCTATGTCTTTCTCGTGCTGCATTTCCCCGTCTTTGACAAAGCCAATCGGGTGGCGGTGGTGAGCGAGATAGATATATTCGCGGGGCGCGACTTTGTGATTACGCTGCACGATGGCAAGCTCAAGCCACTCACCCGGCTGGTGCGGGCAGGCCAAGATGAGCAGCAGCGCACGGCTCTGATGGGGCGCGGCTCAGGCTACCTGCTCTACCGGATCATCGAAGCCTTGATCAGTGCCTGCTTCCCCATGCTCTACCGCGTAGATCAGAACCTTGATCGGATCGAAGCCAATATCTTCACCCGCAATGCCGCCGATATGATCGAGGAGCTATCGTTTGTGCGCCGCGATATTATCTCCCTGCGCCGCATCCTGCGCCCCAATATCGCAGTGGTACGCTCGCTTGAAGTGCGCGAGCGCACCTTCCTGCGCGTGGATGAGGAGGTCTACTTCGGCGACCTCACCGACGGCCTGAGCAAGCTGTGGGATACGCTCGAAGAACAGCACGAGCTGATCGTCGGCTTGAATGCCACCCTCGATAGCCTAACCTCGCACCGCATCAACAAAGAGATGAAAATCTTCACGATGATCTCGGTGCTGGTCTTGCCAATGACGCTCTTTGCGAGTATTCTCGGTATGAATGTCGAAATCCCGTTTGCCGAAAGCAACTGGGCATTGCCCGCCTCGCTGGGCGTAATGTCGCTGTTGGGGTTCGGGCTGTTCATCTTTTTTCGCTGGAAACGTTGGATTTGACCTATTGTAATGAGAGGACGGTAGCGCGTGTCTACAACTGAACTTAGCGATCTGATTCGCAATATTCCCGATTTCCCAGAACCGGGCATCCAATTCAAAGATATTACCACCCTGCTAAACAATGGCGTAGCCTTCAAGCAGACGATAGACCTGCTCGTCACCCGCTACGCCGAGCGCAAGCTCGACGCAATTGTGGGGGTGGAATCACGCGGCTTCATCTTCAGTGCCCCCTTAGCCTACGCGCTTGGGGTTGGGCTAGTGCCGGTGCGGAAGGCTGGCAAGCTGCCCGCCGCCACCTATCAGGTTGAGTATGAGCTAGAGTACGGCTCGAATAAGCTCGAAATCCACCGCGATGCGTTGCAGCCGGGCGCACGGGTGTTGCTCGTGGACGATCTGCTGGCCACGGGGGGCACGATTGGCGCCGCCTGCAAACTGGTTGAGCAGGTGGGCGGGGTCGTTGAAGAATTGGCTTTCCTGATCGAACTGACTTTCCTGAATGGGCGCGATAATCTCAGCCGCTACCCCATCTACACTATCGTTCAATATTAGCCCAACTGCCTACGAGGAACAGCGATGCACCGCTTTACGCCTGAATTTGCAGCCCTGCCTGAGCCGACCAGTGCGGCGAACATTGAGCCATCGGTATGACCCCAACCTCCTACGCCGAGCCAACCACCGTCCTGATTACGGGCGCAACTGACGGCATCGGGCGGGCATTGGCCCAGCAGTATGCCGCCCGCAACGTGCGCCTTGTGTTGGTGGGCAAACGCCCCCACGCAGAAGTTGCCGCCAGCGATGCCGATCTCTACCCACCGCACCGCTACTGCCAAGCCGACCTGCGCGACCCAGCCTGCGCGACCCAAACCATCACCCGCTTTCTGGCCGAACAAGCCATCACGCGCCTAGATGTGCTGCTGCACAATGCCGGCATCGGCTGGTATGGCCCCCTCGCCGCGCAGCCCACCCACAGCATTGATGAACTACTGGCGGTGAACCTCGCCGCACCGATCCAGATCACCCACGCGCTGCTGCCACTTGTCCAACGGGTGCGCGGCACGCTGGTGCTGGTTAGCTCGATTGCGGCGGATCTGCCTAGCCCAGATTATCCCATCTACTGTGCCAGCAAAGCCGCACTCGATGGCTTTGCCCGCAGCCTGCGGATCGAGCTAGGCGATACGGCACAGGTGCTGGTGGTGCATCCGGGGCCTACGCGCACGGCAATCCACACCAAAAGCGGCATCCCCACCAACCCCGCCCGGCTGCAACGCTACCCAGCGGCGGCGTGGGTTGCCCGCCGCACCATCGCCGCCATTGAGCAACAGCGCAGCGAAGCCACGCCCGGCGCACTGTTCCAGCTTGTGCGCCAGCTTGGGCGGCACACGCGCCTGCCCGATCTGGCATACCACCTAGTCCACCGCCACCCCACCCGCTCCCGCCCTACCCGCGCACCCGCCCCACCG
>JAAUTZ010000112.1 GCA_012031225.1 Chloroflexaceae bacterium | reverse complement strand
AGGGCTGCGCTGGGTAGAAGTCCAGCATCACCGTGCGCTCGGCAGTCGCCGAGGCATTGCCCGCCGCGTCGCGCACCTGCACACACACCCGCGCCGTGTCGCCGTGCTGCCCGCTCAGCGTGACGGTGCTGCTGGCGCGGTAGGGTTGCCACGTGTCACCCAGCGCGGCGCAGGTGGCCGCCGTGCGGAAGGTTGCCACGCCGCTGCCCGTGTCGCTCGCGGTGATTGCCAGCGGCACCGCAACCTGTGCAGCCGTGCCCCAGCCGTAGTTGAGGGTCGCGGCACTGAGCGTGGGAGCGGTGGTGTCCACGCGGAAGCGGTACTTCGCCGACCAGCCACCGCCCTCGGCACCATCGCCGGACTGTACCCGCCACTCGTACAGCCCATCGGCGAGGTCGTTCAGTTGCCACGCGGTATCGGTGGTCCACTCCAGTTCCCTGATCTTGGTGCCATCGCGGAAGAGTTCGCCGTAGTAGTCGCGGAAGGCACGGGGACCATTGTCGGGGTCGCCGTTGTCGCGCCATGCGAGGCGCACACTGCGCTGAGATGTGACAACGCCATTGGCGGGTTCTGTCAGGGTGGGCTTGTTGGGGACGGCATTGACACGGAAGGGGCGTTGTGCGGTCCAGCCACTGCCTTCGGCACCATCGCCGGACTGTACCCGCCACGCATAGGTGCCGGGCGCAAGTACACCGAGGTCCCACTCGGTAGCGGTGGTCCACCCCAACTCGTTGATCTTGGTGCCATTGCGGAAGAGTTCGACGTAGTAGTCGCGGAAGGCACGGGGGCCATTGTCGGGGTCGCCACCATCCGCCCACTTCAGGGCAACGGGGGTAACACTGGCGAAGAGCTGATTGGCCGCAGGTTCGCTCTGGGTGGGCTTGTTGGGCGGCTGGTTGGGGAGAGCAATCGTGAAACTGCGCTCAGCCCACGCACTCGCGTCTTTGCCATCGCCCGAGCGGACTTTCCACGTATAGGTTCCGGGAGCCAGACCAGAAACGTCCCATACGGTTCCCACCCCCCACGTTCTGTAACTGACCCGCGTGGTGCCGCGCCACAATTCGGCTTCAAAATCGCGGTGACCGCGAGGACCATTATCGGGGTCGCCGCCATCGCGCCATTCAAGGCGCACGCTGCCCTGCGTAGTGACGAAGCCATTGGCCGGTGCTGTCAGCACGGGCTGGTTGGGTAGCTGGTTGGGGGGCGGTGAGACAGAACCTCCAACGTACTCAACAATTGCCGCATCAATCGCTTGTGCGACTAAAGCCTGAAAGCGCGGATCAAGAATAGCTTGGGCATCAGACGGATTGTCGTGGAACGCAATCTCAATCAACGCTGCTGGTCGGGTTGCCCAGCGGTTCTCACCATAAACTCCATTAGATCCTTTAACACCTCGATCACCTCGATTGTAGCACCTAGAGTCGCTCCATGAGCCACCCCACTCAGAGCGAAGGGTTTGTACGACTTTGGATTGTATCAGTTCGGCAAGTCGGCGGCTTTGGTCTTGGTAGCCATTCGCTGTATCATACCACGTTTCTGTGCCACATCCTCCGCCTGCATTTGTATGCAAGTTAACAACAAGATTAGCATTTACGTGGTTTGCGTAACGAGGACGTGCATTTATATCTGATCCTTCGCCATCCCCGCCCCAGATACTTTGCGGAAGACCTATATGCCGAGTGTATACACTTGCTCCCATCTGCCATAGCGGATAGCCACTTGAATGATTACCTGCGGATTTATTGAGTTCACGAGTTGCGTAAACCGTTGCCCCTCTTGCCGCCAACCGTGCGTGCGTCTGGATAGCGAATTCGACATTGGTGAAATCCTCGCGGACACCATTGGTGAGTCCACGTGCTAGTTTCCAGCCTCCATCATAAAAATACCCGTGTCCGGGATTAAGCATTATCCGCGCACCTTGGATAGATGTCAATACAGGAGTAGGTGGTACTGGTGGAAGGGGCTTCACAAGGGGATCTCCTTCAATGAGGAAAACATACTCGAAACTCCGTTGCTCTGCGAAACCCTCCTGCTCAAAAACGGTGTTAATAGCATTGTTGATACGGTTGACCAACTCCGAGAATTTCCCATCGTTGTATACTGAACGTGCTTCGGCACTCAGGTTGATCGTCATGGTTGTATTGTCAAAATACAACTCACGAAGTGCCACTGGATAACCGGAGATGGCCAATGCTTGCCTAACAGCATCTTCAAGCCGCTGATTGAGTTTTTGCAACTCTTCATCTGTCAGTGCGTCTTGAGAGGCGAAAGGTGTAGGTGTGGTTTCGAGAGCTTGTACAGGCACTACAGTTGTACAAAAGATCAAGAGTAGGGCGAATAGTGCTACAGCACGAATCCGTCGTCGTTGCATTGCTCTATCCTTTCTCATAAGATTGCCCCGCACCCCGCACCCCACCACCTGCACTAGCGGTGGGGCGGGGCGCGTGGGATTTACCAGCCGGTCATCACCGTAACGAAGCGGCCAAATCGGGGATCGTTGTTTCGGAAGCCAAAGGAAACTTGGGCTGTGCTCTGAGATTCTGTCCGAGCATCCACACGAATCGTAAGCGTGCCCCCTTTAAAGTCTGCTAACCGTCCGTGAAAGACTATCGGTGAAAACCGTTCGGTCAGGGTATGAAGGGGGGCCGTTCCAACACCCTTGCCGTCTATCACAAGATGGACACTACCGGCAACATCCGCACTATCCTTGTAGCCGTAGAGGGTGAGATACACCACGACATCGCCGGCTGGTTGGTTCTCCAACGTGAAGGTGCTCAGCGTTGTGGTTTTGTTGCCGCCCACAAGTGGAACATGATTACCATCTGCCAGATGATTCGTCATCGTGGTGAGCTTGGCACTGGTAATGCTGCCATCCGGCACGGTCGCAGCCATCGCGGGCAGTGCCACTGCCTCGCGGGGGGTCATCTCGGCATCGCCATTCACGCTGATGCCTAGCCACAGCGGTTGGGCCAGCACCTCGGCGGGGATCGGCGTGACCTGCCCCAGTGCCACGCTGAACAGTCCATTCGTGACGGGCACGGCATTTGCACCCGTGCGCTGCTCCGTCCAGAGAGCGGTGCCGCCACTCGGTGCGGCGTAGAGCTTGAACGTCATCGCCACCGAGTCATTGATGGGGGTGCCGCTCGCATCGGTGAGCGTGCCCTGATAGGGGACGGTGGCGGGCGGGGTGGTTGCGGTGGTGATCTGGGCCAGTGTGCGGGCGAAGGTGGGCGTGCTCACAATGATCGCAACGACGGCGAGCAGGGTCAGTCCGTTGGTCAGCAACAGCGTGCGCAGGGTGATTGGTCGGTTCATGTGAAACTCCTTTGTGCATATCTATGCATACTTACAACTACCAACACATCGGTATCTTACATACATACGCAATACATCCGTGCGCCTGCGTATGGTGTAAGACAAGTACTTCCTTCTGTAATAATCCTAGCATAATGGGGGTGCATATTGCTAGAGTGTTTTTTTCGATTCTCGAAATTCACGGTAGAGAAATCTTCACGTAAAAGAAAGACTGCCGTCAATTACCCCCTTAGCGTACATTCATTTCTGTGGTGTGCCCGCATCCGTATTCGCGCCGCACGACAATGCCCCCCGTTGCACGGCTTCTGCACGGTATGGTGATGGAGATGAACGCAAAGCGTGGCAGGCAAACGGGATGATGTGGAACGACGTTTGCTCGCTTTACTGTTACTATACACTCCAGCACAGCTCATTTCCATGAGGTAAAACCTCATGTTTTGGAGGACGCACCTATGCAATCAGAGCAATCACGCAGTATCGGCGGGGCGAAGCTCCGCAGTATCCGGCAGGCCCGGCGCGGCGCAGATGGCAGACGGCTCACCATTGAGGCGGTGGCACGGGCGGCCGGCTTCGACTACCGCACTATCTCTGACATCGAGCGGGGGGTGATGCCGACCCCTGCACTGGCCACCATTCAGCGCATCTTCATCGCCTTAGATCAGGTTGCAGTAGTTTCTGTTGAGGACAAGAATGAGGTCTTAATGGCGTATGGCTATCAGCCGATCTTTGTCCCCCCCACTGATGCCGAGATCGCACGGGCTTGTCAGCTCTGGCTGGAGGAATACCAACATATCCACCTACCATCCTACCTCATCAGTTACGATCAACGGGTGCTGGTTTGGAATCGCTATGCTCCACGGATGATGGGGCTAACGCTCGAAACCTTGCCCTACGGCTCCATGGAGAATGTGCGGGTTTTCGACATGCTGTTCAATCAACAGTTGCCCTCGACGACGCGCTTGCTCAATGCCGATGAGCTGGCTCCGAAACTGCTGGCACTGGTGAAGGCGGAACTGCGCCCCTTCTGGGATGAGCCGTGGTACCATGAGATGGTTCGCACGGCAAGCGAAAACTATCCGGCATTCGGGGCAATCTGGGAAAGTATCCCCGATGATCTTAAGGCAGTTTCGATCCGCACGGTAGGACCCATCCGGTTGCAATACGATGCGGATACGGTGCTGTCGTTCAATACCTATGGTGCCGATTTTGTCAGTGATCCCCGTTTCCGGGTGGTGCAGTATCATCCAGCTGACCCGACAACGATCAGGATCTGGAACCAGTGGGTGGAGGAGGAGACCCAGCGCGATGGAGCGTAGGCGGGGATACTCTACAGGTGGGGCAGGCACGGCACGCTCGTAGGGGCGGCACGCCGCAGCCGCTGATACCATAGCACAGCCCACCGTGCCGCGCCTACGTCCTTCGCCGAAAGATACTCAAAAAGCCGTACTGGTCTTGCTGGATGAGGACCCCTTGTTTCTCCAGCTTGATGAGGTCGGCTTCAATCGTAGATGGACTTACGCCGAGCCTGCGAGCGAGTTGCGATTGATTTTTCGGATTGCACTCGAGTTCGTTCACAATCGCCTCCATCCGCGATTTCTTGTCCGCTTTGTCCTCAAACATTGGTATTCCTCCTAGCAGAGAAATCTTCACGTAATAAGGAAGACTGCTGCCAATTCCATTATTAGAGCATACTCATTCCTGCGGTATTTCCGCATTATTGAGATGAACGCAAAGCGTGGTACGCAAAAGGGATAATGTGAAGCGAAGCATGCTCACTTCACTAATACTATACACTCCACCACAGCCAATTTCCATGAGGTAAAACCTCATGTTTTGGAGGACGCACCGATACAATCAGGGCAACCACGCAGTATCGGCGGGGCGAAGCTCCGCCGTATCCGGCAGGCCCGGCGCACATACTCCACTGGTGTGGGTGCTGGATGTCAGGGAACACCTACCGCGAAGGGCACGAAGGGGGCAGGTGTTAGGTGATAGGTGTCGGGTATCAGGGGATAGGGGGCAGGTATCAGGGGATAGGGGTCAGGTTTCAGCCCACCGCGCCGGTGGCGGGCGCGGGGCGCGGTGGGGGTGGGGAAGGCCGGGGCACATCTGCCCAACCGGAACAATATCGTATCCCGTACAACGTGCGGGTTCTGCATCGTGCCCTGCACGGGGCAAGTGGCTTAGGGGCAACCGCAAGAAGCCGTTGGGCTTTTGCCCGTGCGGAGTGTCACCATACCCGGTCTCAGCCTTTTCCGTGCCACGATGTTCCCGCTCTTCACGCCCCACGACTCAGGCGGGCGATCTCGCGGCGCAGACGCAACGTTGCACGCGGCGCGGCGGGCGGCTCCAGCCAGCTGGCGAGTTCACCGATTGAGGCGGTACGCTGGGCCTGTATCTGGCGACGCTCGTGCAAGAGCGCGGGTAGCTCGCGCAGGGCCGCGAGCCGCCCCTGTACAATTGCTGGCTGGCGCGTGAGCGTGGCATAGCCCAACGCCAACACATCGTAGCGCAGGATCGCTGCCCAGTGCGCCCACAGCAGCGGCGTGGGGACAGATCGCACCAGCATGCGAATGCGGTTGCGGGCGAGCAGGTGCTGCTTGAATGGGCTGCCACTCGCCGCGTAGACGTGGCGGGCCCGCGCTGAAGGGGCCGTGTAGGTCCGCCACCCGCGCAGGCGCATCCGCCACGCTAAATCGGCATCTTCGAGATAGGCAAAAAACGACTCGGCAAACAAGCCCACATCATCCAGCATCGCTCGCCGCAACAGGGCAAGTCCGCCACTTGCACCGAATACTGGTTGCGGTAGGCGCGGCAACCCTGCGACCGCATAGCCAATCCACGTATCCAGTGCTAGCCCATCCTGCTGCATGCGAATGCCGGCCGATGCCACCCGCTCTGGGTGGCGGCTGAAGGTCAGCACACCCGCTACGGCACCACAATCGGGGTGGGTGTGCAGGGCGGCAACGAGGGCAGCCACACAGCCCGGCTCCACCAGTGCATCATCGTTGCACAGCAACAGCAATGGATGCCGCGCCGCCCGAATGCCCGCGTTCGTGCCGCCTGCAAAGCCCAAATTGGTGGGCAGGCAGATCAGGCGCACATCCGGCGCGTGCTGCGCCGCCCACGCGCCCGCCTGATCGCGGGATGCATTGTCCACAAGGATCAGCTCATCTTCAGGAGTGAGCTGGCTCCGCAGCGCAGCAAGGCAGGCTGGCAAATAGCGGAGCGCATTCCACGTTGGGATCACGACTGAGACTGGCGGGCGCGGGCTAGGCCCAGATAGCGACATAGGTGGCGACACGATAGCTACGCCACCACGCACAACGGGCACTGCCCGCCCTGTGCCCAGAGCCGGAAGTGCCCGCCGCCGAAACTGCCGCATGCGATACGTCTAGAGATCACGGTCTGCCCCCACCAACATTGCCCGTTCTTCGCCACTGATCGGGCGCAACGTGCCAGCATCATTGAGATACACGAACACCTCACCGCGTATCGTTACCATAAGATCCACCTGACCATCGCCGTCAACATCGCGGAGAGTGGGCACAGCCACCTCGTAGATGCTCTGGTAGCCCACCAGATAGGGGCCCGCTAGAGCCTGCATCTGGGCAGCATCGCCATTTGGAATGGCGAGAATGCTGATCTGTCCATTCAAGTTAATCGTCTGCACCCACCATGTGGGCCCGCGTACTGCATCCGATCCATCCATTATTGTAACACTCGCGGCACGCGGGAAGCCATACCGCCAATCGTTGAGCTTGCGCTCACCCAATTCTAAACCACGCTGTACCAAGAGGGCAAGGGCCACAAGGAACAGCATAGTCGCCACCAGATTTAGCAGGGGTAGCGATGTATTCCGCGAAACCTGCTGAGTCTTCCGCCATCGCCCATTGAGAGGACGCTGTACAACTGCCATCACTATGCTCCTTTCGGATGCTCGCACACCGAGCGTGAAGCGTGAGCTTAGGGATGACCTCTAAGGATGTCGCTATGCCGCGTGTTTCGAGAGGTTTTATGCGGCTGGTGTAGGGTGTCGGTCATGTCTGCACATAGGGCAAACCAGTGGCTCTGGGATGGGATAGGATGCATGTGCAAGCAGATTGACTACGCCAGTGTGAAAACCTTAGGAATAGTATACCAGTGTGAGGGTGTTCTGTCTGTTAGAGAAGTATTAGAATTTTTGTTCTAAAACTTTGCCCTACACGCTCGGTTGCACAGGAGCATCTGCGAGGTACACGCCGCACCTACAGCGTGCTGCTATGCTACAATAATCGTGAGCGGCAGATGCCAACCTGATAAGGAGCGAAGGAAAACCGACCTGCCCTTGAAACGTCTCGTGCTGCTGCACCCTGCCGATCTCCTTGTTCTGCTCGGCTTGCCCGCCGCTAGCGTGATCGAAGTGAGTGTACCAGAGTTGCCGCTCCCCAAGCAGGCACTGGATACCCTGCTGCGGGTGCGTAGCCCAGAGGGCCAAGAATACCTGATTATCATCGAATGGCAAGGCTACCGCGACCGCTCGATCTTGTGGCGGCTGGTGGTCTCGATGGGGGTAGTGACGCTCGATAACCCTGACCTGCCGGTAATCGGCATCGTGATCTATCTTAAGCCGAGCGACGATATGGGAGATCGGATCAGCGTGCAGGTGGATGGGGAGCTGATCTATGATTGGCAGGTTCGTGCCATTCGGCTGTGGGAGTTTGATGCAGCAGAGGCGGCAGCGAGTGGACATCTGGTGCTGATGACGCTCAGCCCATTGATGGAGGCTACCCAGCGCGAATACGAACGCCTTGTGACGAAGGAGGTTCTAATGAGTTCTGACTTGATCGAGTACCTGATGCAAGATGTGAAAGCCCAGCACGAACAGGAATTGCAGCAGTTACGACAGGCGATGGAGGCTACCCGCCGCGAATACGAAGCTACCCAGCATGAAGCAGAGATCGAGTAGGGTCCAGCTCAAGACCCGCCGCCCATACCAAGTCTATCCGTATGCTCGCCGCCCTGTCGCGGCATGAAAGGAACCTATGACAATTACAACACCCAAGATCAGCACCTATCAAGATGCACTGGATTACCTGTATAGTTTCATAGATTATGAGCGCAAGCCAGCACGCACGCCCGCCGAAGCCGCGCACAATCTGGATCGCCTACGGGCATTACTGGCAGCACTCGGCAACCCGCAAGCACAGTTTCACAGTGTCGTGATCGCAGGCACAAAAGGCAAAGGCAGCACCGCCGCGATCCTCGAAAGCATTGTGCGGGCAGGTGGCTACCGCACCGGATTGTGGACTTCGCCGCACCTGAATAGCTACCGCGAACGCATTCAGGTCAACCGCACGCTGATTACCCAAGCTGATCTCGTGGCATTAGTCAACCGTCTGGCGCCAGTGATCGAGCAGTTCGATACCGCAACCTATGGCGCACCTACCACCTTTGAACTTGGCTTTAGTATTGCCTTGTGTCACTTCGCCGCGCAAAGCGTACAACTTGCCGTGATCGAGGTGGGGCTAGGGGGCCGCTATGACTGTGCCAATGTCCTGACCCCATTGGTCTCGCTGGTTTCCTCGATTAGCTACGACCACATGAATGTGTTGGGCAATACGTTGACGGCGATTGCCAGCGACAAGGCGGGCATCTTCAAACCCGGCGTGCCCGCTGTCACTGTGCCCCAGCCCGCTGAAGCTGCGGCTGCCCTCACTGCCGTCGCGCAGCAGGTCGGTACGCCGTTGCATGTTGCGGTGTGTGCCCGCGATGCGGCTACGCCGCTCTGCTGGGATGAAAACACCGAGCGCACGCCGTTGCCCACCCTCGCTTGTCCTGTGCCACCGATCCCGCGTCTGCGTGGCGCGTTCCAACACGAGAATGCCCGCCTTGCGTGTGCGGCGGCGGTGCTGTTGCGCCAACACACGACGCACCCGCTCACAATCAATGATGCCCACATTCAGACAGGTTTGGCAAGCGTGGACTGGCCCGGACGGCTGGAGGTAGTGGGGCAACAGCCTACGATTGTGTTGGATGGAGCACACAATGGTGACTCGGCATACAAGCTGATCCAAGCGTTACAAGCTGAGTTTGCCTACCACCGCCTGCTGCTCGTGTTGGGTGTGTCGCGGGATAAGCAGATCGAAGCGATCCTGCGCGAGCTGTTGCCTGCCGCGAGCCTGCTCGTGTTAACCCGTTCGCGCCACCCGCGTGCGCTGACCGACCTAGCGCGTTTGGCGCAGCAGGGTTCCGTTTGGTACTCTGGTGAGACGCTGTTCACCGATGATGTGCCGGATGCGTTGGAGTTAGCCCAAGCCCATGCAACCCGCGATGACCTGATCTGCGTGACAGGCTCTCTGTTCGTGGTAGGGGCAGCCCGCGAAGCCTTGGGCGTGGCTGACGTGTGTGATTAAGGTGTGGATGCTTGGGGGGCTAGGTGTTGTATTTACCTGACACACCTAGCCCCTGAACCCTGTCACCGCTGATGGATCACCTGCCCGCCGCTATCGTTGTAGCGGGATAGCAGGGCGGGGCGGCACCATCGGCAACTCCTCGTCGCGCAGCATCAAGCGCAAGCCCGGCACATTCAGCCCAGATAGCCGCGTGACATTGTTCTGTTCACCTGCTTCACCCTCAAAGACTGCCCCTACTGTGGTATCGGGATCCCACACATCCACGTAGCCGTACAGGTCAGTTGTACCGGTGATGAAGCTGCCTTGCCAGATCGTAAACTCTTGACGATAGCTTGCGAGGGTCGAAGTCAAGATCATACTCTGCCCAATCTCAAGCGTATCGCTGATGCTCCACGATACGCCTTGACACGGGAACAGCCCGCACACAGTGGGCCAGAGCTGGTTTTGCCGGGGCGGGCTAGCGGGATTGATGTAGAGGTCTACCCAGAAGCCAGCATTCGAGGGAGCCTCGCCCTGATTGGTGACAACGACTTCGATCAGCACGGGTGCGCCGGGTTCAAAGCGGGTCTGGCTGGGTATCAGCCGGATCGCCCCTACCAGATCAGGGAAGGTATCTGCTGGCAGAATGGCTGCCCGCACCACAAGCGGTAGATAGGCGCGGAAGAAGGCAACCTGCACCTCAGCGCGGGTGGCACTAGTCTGGGCTTGCCCGCTAGCGTCTGTCCAGTTGAGCGTCGCCGGTACATTCAGGAGCGTACCTTCGGGTACACTGGCGGGCACCTCCACCGTGAATGAGAGTGGGACTGTCAGCCCTGTACCAAGCGGCGGGTCAAGTGTCAACCCGTAGATTGCCCCCTGCTCCCGTGTTGCCGGTGTAAGCTCGCGCCAATTCGGGTTGCTGTTGGTGGCATTGAAGGTTGTTGAGATTGGCACTTGCACCGTGATCGTCACGGGCGTGGTGGTATTCGTGGTCCCGCTATTCGTCACCTGCACGGTGAAGGCTTGCCGTGCGCCGGGTGCCACTTGGGTTGCGCCTTGCAGTGTCACCGACAGTTCGACTGTTCCTGCTAGCGGGGTTGCGGTCGGGGTCTCCGTCGGCAGCACAATAACAATGGTCGCGGTGGGGGTCGCCGTTGGGATCGCCGTCGCGGTGGGGGTTGCCGTCGGCTCATCGGTAGCGGTGGGAGTTGCGGTGGGGTCTCCGTCGCGGTGGGGATC
>JAAUTZ010000027.1 GCA_012031225.1 Chloroflexaceae bacterium | reverse complement strand
TCGAGCGGTGCAACGGGGGTGGGATCGGCGGCGGGCGGTGGGTCGAGCGAGGGGGCGGCTTCGGCTGCATCAGTAGTCTCAGCCTCATCACTCGCTTCGCTGAAGAAGTCATCATCTTCGCTGAAGAAGCCATCATCCTCGCCAGTGGTGATCGTGACCCCTTCCATGCCACTCAGATCGCCCGATTGGATTTGGGCGATGAGTTGGTTTACGGCTGCTCCAAACATAATGCCGACGATGAGCATGCCGATACAGCTGATCGCCGTCATAACACCTAAGACGATCAGGCACGTTCGTAGCCCGCTACGTTGGGGCGGTTGATCGCCGCCGTAGTTTTCCGGTAGGGGGATGTCTGAATCCATAACGTACTCTCCCGCGTCTGAAGGGATTCGCTACCAAGTGCGGTGAACCCCGTGTGCGATTGTGATTGTTGCCGAGCGTTCAACGCAGTTGTCGAGCGTTCAACGCAATGGGCACAGCCAAGCTAGCCCAACGTTAGCCCCATTATACACGAGGATGCACCCGCTTTGAGGGCATGCATTGCCGTGTATCTGGGCATCGCTAGCAATCCGCTATGGAAGGCGTGGTATACTACACGGTGTTAGCGAGCTGGCCAACTGAATCAACGAATAACCTTTCTCTGTGACTATAGCATACCCACACAAAGGATGAAGCAAGGAGTGTGACCAATGAGCGATGTTCCGGTGCAGGTAATTGTAGCCGCATTCAGCAATACGGATGAAGCGGGGCAAATGTTGCAAGACCTGAAGCAAGGGCGCAAGGAAGGCTTGATTGGCATTGTAGATGCAGCGGTGGTGGTGAAGGATGCCGCCGGTAAGCTGAAAGTGACGGACTCCAAGCGGCGCAGTCGGCGGCGCAAGGGGCTGATTACGGGCGGCATTGTGGGCGGCATGTTGGGCTTGCTGGCAGGCCCGGTGGTGCTGGCGGCGGCAGCCGGTGGTGCATCGGGGATGCTGGCTGGGCGGCTGGCGGGCATACCCACCAACAGCATGATGAAGTCGGTGGGCGAGTCGTTGCCGCCCAACTCGTCGGCACTCATTGCGGTGATTGAGCATACGTGGGTTGCCAAGCTGGAGGACGAGCTGCTGCTAGCGGGTGCATCCGTTTTGCGGAGTGCGCTTGCGGCTGATATTGCTACCCAACTCGAAGCGAATGGGAACGTGATCTACACGGCGCTGGATGACGGCGAAAGCACGGTGGCGGCGCGGGTGGTCGAGAATGCGGAAGGGGTGCAGGTGAGCGGGATTGGCATTGATCCCGACGGCATCTTCGTTGGCGATGCGGTATTCACAGATGAGGATGGCGAGGACCACATCATCGAGGGCGAAGCCGAAGATGTGACTGACGCAGACGCACCCGAAGCATCGAAAACAAGCTAACCCGCGCAGCGAACACCGCCAATTTGGAGCAGGGCAGGGCGACGATGTGCGGGGCAATGCCCCGCGCATTTGCTTTGCCTGCGGGCAGCCGTCAAGGGCAACCGTCAGGGCGTGGGCGTTTGTGTTGGCGGCGGCGTTTCGAGCGCGGCGGGTGTGATTGGGGTGATGACGGGCACGGGGGTATCGGTGGCAATTGGGGTGAGGGTGACAATGAGGGTAGCGGTAGCCGTGGGCATTCCGGTGAGGGTGATCCCAGCAAAGCCATCGCTCAACAGCAGCAGGCTCACCACGCCGCCAATCAGCAAGAGCAGCAGCATCAGCCCCAGCAGGCGATTGAGCCGCGAACGGAGCGAGCCGCTCTTCTCGGTGGAGGCATCGGTAGGGGGATGGGCGGGCAGCATCCCCCCCACTGGCAGGGGTTGGGTGGGGGCATTATGGGCGGCTTCCGCGCTAGGTGCAAGGGTAGGCGGGGTTTCGTATTGAAACCTCACGCCCTTGTCTTCGTTCAGCGCATCTATGCGGGCAAGCACCACCGTGATATTATCGTGACCGCCGCGCTCATTCGCTAGATCAACCAAGTGGCTTACGGCGTGGCCCAGTGCGTGGGTGGAGACAATCTCTAGAAGCTCCTCATCTTCGAGCAAGCCATGCAAGCCATCGGTGGAGAGCAAGAAGCAATCGTCAACCTGTAGCGGCGTGCGGAAAATATCCACACTGACATTCGCGCGGTAGCCGAGCGCACGGGTAATCATGTTGCGGTATTGCGAGATGCGGGCTTGTTCGGGGGTGAGCAGGTGGGCATCAACCTGTTCCTGCACATACGAGTGATCGCGGGTGAGCTGGCGGATCGTGCCCGCGCGCAGCAGGTAGGCGCGGCTGTCCCCGACATTCGCCACAATCGCTTCCTGATCGAAGAGCAACAGCGCAACGCCAGTTGTCCCCATTCCGCCGCGCCCTTCGGCGTGGATCCGCTGGTTGGCTTGCTCGAAGGCTTGGGCAAGCAGATGCTCAGGCGCACCAATCGAGGCAGTGTAGAAACTGTGCAGGATCACATCTACCCCAATTTGGCTGGCAATCTCACCTGCGGCATGCCCGCCCATCCCATCGCAGACAACAAGCAATTGCCCTAGCTGTTCGCTCTGGGTATCATCACTGACACCATAGTTGTCCTGATTGACTTGGCGTTGACGGCCAATGTCCGTGCTGGCACTGTAGGTAACGTTCATGCTGCCGTCAGGGTCTATATGTAGATACCGTCTGGTTATCAATGGGTACAATACTAGCGATGGCTGAGTATAACACGGCTCACAGAGTTCTGCAACCGCACAAGAACGATGCGCCATCTGGATTGTCCCCTGCTTATCCGTATTGTACCATGCCTCTGCCCCTGAGGTGGAGAAGCAATCGGACGATACTCCGATCACCGCGCAATACCAATGCCGAAAAGTTGCCCACCGAACTTTTGCGCTATGCAGTATAATAGAAAAAGTGGCACTGAACGTGTACCCGCCACCACGCAACCGCATACCCCCGCCGCCCACACAGGCACTGGTGGCAGGGCCAAAAGAGATCAGCAGCGACCGGTATGGATACGATTTTTGTTACCCTCGATGTAGAAGCGACTGGGCTAGAACAAAACCACGATGAGATTATCGAGGTTGCCGCCGTCAAGTTTCGCGGCACGGAACTGCTCGATAGCTATAGCAGCCTCGTGCGCCCACGCCAAGCCGTGCCGCTCAAAATTCTGCGGATGACGGGCATTGATCCCGATGCCCTGAACCGTGCGCCCACCTTCCGGCAGATCGGCGGTGCGTTTGCCAACTTCATCGGCAACGCCCCAATCATTGGGCATTCGCTGCACTTCGATCTGGGTATGCTCCGCAAGCATGGGATGCAGTTCCGCCAGCCCACCTACGATACCTTTGACCTCGCCACGCTGCTCCTGCCGCAAGTGCCCGCCTATCGGCTGAGTGCGCTGGCAGAGCATTTCCGCATCGCCCACCCCGCCGATCACCGCGCCCTGAACGATGCCGATGTGACGCGCCAAGTGTTTGTGCGCCTGCTCGAAAAGATCGAAGCCCTCTCGCTGCGCGACCTGCTCGATCTGCAACGCCTGATGAACCAGACCGACTGGGGCGCACGCGAGCTGTTTGACCAAGTGCTCAAACAGAAAACCAACAATGCGTGGGATGTGGAAGCCACGCGCCGCATCCCCCCGCAACCTTCGCGGCTCCGCCCGGCACCGACGATTGACAATCCGCTCCGGGCGACTGGCTCCACTGAGCCGCTTGATCTTGCGCAGGTGGCGGGCATGTTCGCCAGCGATGGCATCTTAGGGCGCATGTTTCCCGGCTACGAACAGCGGGCCCCGCAGGTGGATATGGCTCGCGGCATCGCCCAAGCCTTCAACGAGGGCGGCATGCTCCTCGTCGAGGCGGGCACGGGCACAGGCAAAAGTATGGCGTATCTCTTGCCCGCCGCGCTGTATGCCCTGCAACGCGGCGAGCGCGTGGTGATCTCGACTAATACGATCAACCTGCAAGACCAGCTCTACAATAAAGATATTCCCGATGTGCAGCGCATGCTGGCCGAAGCCCCCGAACTCCAGCGCAACGACGAACCCTTGCCCGATCTGCAAGCGCAGCTGCTCAAAGGGCGCAGCAACTACCTGTGCCTGCGGCGCTACAAGCAGGTGCAGCGCGAGACCGACTTTGCCCCGCACGAGGCCCGCGCCATGCTCAAGGTGCAGTTCTGGCTACCGACCACGACGAGCGGGGATCGAGCCGAACTGCTTCTGTTGGAGGATGAGCAGGTCGCGTGGGGGCGCATCAATGTCACCGTAGATACGTGTACCGGCGCACGCTGCCCCGATTTCCGCGAGTGCTTCTTCTTTCGGGCGCGGCGGCAAGCCGAAGCCGCCCATATCATTGTCGTTAATCATGCCCTACTGCTTGCCGATCTTGTCTCGCAGAGCCATATCATTCCGCAGTTCGAGCACTTGATTATTGATGAGGCGCACAACCTTGAAGATGTCGCCACCGATCAACTCGGTTTTCACCTCGATCAGGCGGCACTGCTCAAGCTGTGCGACGATCTGTATAGTGAGGAAGGGCGCGATAGTGTGAGCGGGCTGCTCTCTAGCTATCAGATCAGCTTCCGCGAAAGCTCGGCAGAACAGGCTGACCGCGAGAAAGCCGATCAGCTGGCCGATGCGTTGCGCCCACTCGTTGCCGCTACCCGCACCGCCACCTATGCCTGCTTCAATCACCTGCTCGCATTTGTGAGGGATCAGCTCGAAGGCAGCCGCGCTACCGATAATCGCTTCCGCATCACGCCTGCGGTGCGGCGCAAGCCAGAATGGGCTGAGCTGGAGCAGGTGTGGGAGAACCTGAGCTTGCCCCTGCGCGAGATCGGGGAGCAGCTGGGCAAGTTTGAGACGCTGCTGCTTGATCTGGAAGGAGCCGACCTTGCCGATTATGACGAACTGCTGCTGCGCGTGCAGTGGCTCAAGCGCACCTGTACCGAGATCCGGGTGCAGCTTGGCCATATTGTGCAGGGCAACGATGAGCTAGTGGGCTGGCTAACGTATGAGGCCACGCGCAATCAAGTGGGGATCTCGGCGGCACCGCTCCAAGTCGCCGAGATTTTGCAGGCGCAGCTCTTCGCCGAAAAGCAGACCAGCATCCTGACCTCGGCCACGCTTGCGGTGAATGAGAGCTTTACCTATGTGCGGGATCGGCTCGGTGTCTATGAGCCAACCGAACTGCAACTCGAGTCGCCGTTCGATTATCAGCAGCAAGCCCTGCTCTACATCCCAGATGACATTCCCGAACCGAACCAGAGCGGCTATCAAGATATGCTTGAAGAAGCCCTGATTATGCTGTGCGCGGCAACGCAGGGGCGCACGCTGGCATTGTTCACTGCCAACAGCACCTTGCGCCAAACGTATGCCGGCATTCAAGATGCGCTCGAAGCGCACGAGATCACCGTCCTTGCCCAGAACATTGACGGCACGCGGCGGGCGTTGCTCGAACGCTTCAAGCAATCGCCGCGCACCGTGCTGCTCGGCACAACGAGCTTCTGGGAAGGCGTAGATGTCGTAGGTGATGCGCTCTCGGTGCTGGTGATTACCAAGCTGCCCTTTGCCGTGCCGTCTGATCCGGTTGTCGCGGCTCGCAGCGAACAGTTCAGCGACCCGTTTATGGAGTACAGCGTGCCGCAGAGCATCCTCCGCTTCAAGCAGGGCTTTGGGCGGCTGATCCGCAGCCGCAAAGATCGCGGCATTGTGGTTGTGCTGGACAAACGCCTACTCTCGAAGAAGTACGGGACCCAGTTTCTACAGTCCTTGCCGCATACCGCTGTGCGGCGCGGAGCCTTGAAGCACCTGCCCAAGCTCGCGGCGCAGTTCCTCAAGCCCGTGCTTGACGCGGCGGCTGAATCAGTGCAGGAGGAGCCATGACCACCAGTGAAAAGCCGAGCCTTGAACAGTTTCAACGAGTACGGATTTACATCACCCAGCGCGATATGTACGACAACCAGCCGATCTACACAACGATCCTCCGCATTTTGCAGCAGGAGGGGGCAAGTGGCGCAACCGTGCTAAACGGGGTCACGGGCTTTGGGCCCCGCCAGCGCGGGCGTTCCTCCGATTTCGTGCTGAGTAGCTCCCAGCCATTGGTGATCGAGTGGATTGACCGCGCCAGCACGATCAAGGTGATCTTGCCGTTGCTGCACGAGCTACTGCAAGATGCCTTGATTGCGATTGATACGGTCTATCTGTATCAGGCTCGGATCCGCGCACAGGGGCCTTTCAAGGATGATGTGACCGTCGGCGATGTGATGCAGCCGGAACTGCCCCGCGTGCCCGCCACGCTGCCGCTGGCCGATGCGCTGCACCTCATGCTGGAGCATGATCTGCGGACGTTGCCGATTGTGGATGAGCAGGGCATGCTGCATGGTGTCGTGCGGGAAGCCGAGCTACTGCGGCGGGCTGATCTGCGGGTGCCCTTGCGCCTGCTGCATCTGCTTGCACCGGCCGAACGCAACGCCCTGCTTGCCGCCCGCGAACGTCAGCCGCTTGAGCAAGTGATGCATGCCGACCCGCGCAGCATCTACACCGGAGCCGCACTGCCGCAAGCCTTGATTACGATGATCGAGTGGAGCTACGATCAGCTCCCCGTCGTGGGTCGGGATGGGCGTTTGGCGGGCTTGCTCAGGAGCGATACGATCCTCACGGCGGCGGCGGACAACTACAGCGACAATCCGGCGGAAGTCTCAACCAAAGTCCAAATGATTATGCAGGGCATGGTTCCTACGATTGAGCAGACGCGCCCGCTGCACGAGGCGATCCAGCTGCTGCTTGCATCGCCACTGCACTATCTGGTGGTGGTGGATGCCGAGCAGAACGTGGTCGGCGATCTGGATGATGTGCTCGTGCTGGAGCAGCTCACCCCCGCCGAACGTAGCAGGATCCTCACAGCGATGCAGGCTGGGCCGAGTGCGCCCGTGCCCATCCCGGAACTGCCCTACCCCCTGCTTGATCTTGCCCGCCGCGCTTGCCCCGTGCTATCGCCGCACAACGCGCTCCTGCTTGCCGCCCAGACCCTCGTGCAGCAGCGGATCGCGTGTGCGCCAGTGGTGGATCAGCAGCACCGCCTTGTCGGGGTGCTGACGCGCAGTGGCTTGCTGCGCGGCTTGGCACAGGAGCAGTAAGCCACAGGACGCGGTGCAATGGCGTACTGCTCCGCAGATCCTGAGAGGTATACCCCAAGGGCACGAAGTAAGCACAGAAGCGCAAATCCCCCAACATTGGATGGCTCCTGTATGGGTGCTTCCTGCGCCTATAGTATGGCTTGGACTTGCCCGCCGTACTGCCTAGCATGTGAGCCTCTTTGCGTGCTTTGGGCATGGCGTGGTTTGCCTGCACCGGCTTCGGGGGCTGCATGCGTCGAGGTTGATCCGGAATCTCTGCGGCGGGTGTGGTATAATCTTTGCATGTTCCGTTCTTATGCGTACAATCTATGATGCAAAACCTGATCAAGATCAAAGGCGGGCGCGAAGGATTACGAATGCAACTGGACGAAGCCGCAGCATGGCCCGCGCTGCTAGCGGCGGTGCAGGTGCAGCTTGAGCAGGGCGGTAGCTTCTTTGCTGGCTCGCAACTGACGCTTGATATAGGGGAACGGGTACTAGAAGAAGCCCAACTAACGGAACTGCTCGCCCTGCTTGAACAGCACGGCGTACAGCTTGCAGGGTTGGCAACGGCTGCCCAAGCAAGCCGCAAACACGCCCGTGCGCTCGGCTTAACGACCCGCAATTCGCCGCGAGCCGGGCCGCCGGCAGAGCAGGTGAGCCAATCGCCGGATGATGCCCTGCTGGTTGTCCGCACGCTACGTTCGGGGCAGGTGGTGCGCCATCACGGGCACGTCACCATTGTTGGTGATATTAACCCCGGCGCGGAAGTGATTGCCGGGGGCAGCGTGATTGTCTGGGGGCGGCTACGGGGCTTGGTGCATGCGGGGGCATTGGGCGATGCGAAAGCTCTGATCTGTGCGCTGGAACTGCGCCCAACGCAGCTCCGCATCGCGCACCTGATCGCCCGTACCCCCGACGGGGGCAGCGATCTGCGCGAGACCCGCGTGCAGCCAGAGATTGCTCGCATTGAGCAAGATTATATCAGTGTGGAGACGTGGGGCGCACCCCGTCGCACCGGAACCTAACGAGCCAATCCGCAAACATGCGTGAATTGGCGAGAGGAGCAAAAGCTTATGGCGCGAGTCATTACCATCACATCCGGCAAAGGGGGCGTGGGCAAAACCACCACCACCGCCAATCTGGGCACCGCCCTCGCTATGCACGGCTCGCGGGTGGCCACGATTGATGCGGACATCGGCTTGCGGAATCTGGATGTGGTGATGGGCTTGGAAAATCGCATTGTGTACGATCTGGTAGATGTGGTCGAGGGGCGGGCCCGCCTGCGCCAAGCCTTGATCAAGGACAAACGCTTGCCCGAATTGTACCTGTTGCCTGCCGCCCAAACCCGCGATAAAGATGCGGTGACGGCCGCCGATATGATCAATTTGACGAATGAGATGCGAAGTGAATTCGACTTCATTCTGATTGACTGTCCGGCCGGTATCGAAACCGGCTTCCGCAATGCGATTGCCGGAGCTGACGAGGTGCTGATTGTCACTACGCCGGAAGTCTCCGCCGTGCGTGACGCAGATCGGGTGGTGGGCTTGGTGGAAGCGGCCGAGAAGGGCCCCGCCCGGCTGATCATCAATCGCCTCAATCAACGCCTTGTCAGTCGGGGCGAGATGCTCTCGATGGATGAGGTGGTTGAGATCCTCGCCGTTGATCCGCTAGGGGTTGTGCCGGAAGATGAGCTGATCGTCTCCACCACCAATCGTGGCGAGGCCGCGGTGTTCAATCCCTCGTCGTATGCGGGGCGCGCATACATCAACATTGCCCGCCGCCTGAATGGGGAGAATATCCCGATCATGGAGCTGACCGAACAGACGAACCTGATGGATCGGCTGTTTGGGGGCTTGTTTGGGCGACGCGCCCGCACCTAACCGAGACTACGTGCCCTGTCTCAAACTGTTCAAGCGTAGGAGTCACCCGTGAGTTTTTTTGATGACCTATTTCGCCGCAAACCAGCCAGTGCCCAGATTGCCAAAGAACGCCTCCTGACGGTGCTGGTGCATGATCGCGTGAAACTCACCCCCGAAGATTTGGCGGAGCTGAAACGGGAACTCGCCGTCCTGATCCAACGCTACATTCCTTCGGTCAATCCCGATGATATTGAAGTGTCGCTGCTGCGCGAGGATACGAGTGATCGGCTCAAAGCCGATGTCCCGCTCCGGCGTGCGCTCGATTAGCCGATCAACCAGAAAGCCCCCTATGCCAGACCAGCCGCACCAGTTCGCCCACCCCGCCCCGCTCCCGCCGATGCCTGCCCCAGAGCCTACGCCGCCGACCCCATCGCGCCGCGTCGGGTTTGTGGCACTAGTGGGCAAGCCGAATGTCGGCAAAAGCACGCTCCTCAATACGTTGCTAGGGCAGAAAGTGGCGATTGTTTCGCCGCGCCCGCAAACGACCCGTGTGCCGTTGCGCGGAATCCTGACCCGCGACGATGCCCAGATTATCTTTATTGACACGCCCGGCATCCACACCCCCGATCACGAACTAGGGCAGTTTATGGTGGCCCTCGCGCAGCGCACCATCCCCGAAGCCGATGTGGTCTGTTTTATGGTGGATGTCACGATTGCTCCGACGCGCCTCGATGTGGAGATCGCCGAGCGTGTGCTGCAAGCACGGGTGCCGCACCTGCTGGTGATTAACAAGGTGGATTTGCCGCCGCGCCCGGGCCAAGCGCACGATGCGAATATGCAGCATGTGCAAGCCTACCGCGACTTAGGCCCATGGGATATGGAGCTGGCTGTCTCTGCCCTGCACGGCGATGGCGTGCCCGAATTGCTGGAGCAGATTGTCGCCCGCATGCCCTACGGCGAGCCGCTCTACCCCGATGATTGGATTGTGGACCAGAGTGTGCAGAACCTCGCCGCCGAGATGGTGCGCGAGAAGATCCTGCTCTTCACCCAACACGAAATCCCGCACTCGGTTGCTGTTGAGATAGATGAGTGGGATGAGCGTGCGACGGGCACGTACACCCGGATGACGATCAATGTGGAACGCGATAGCCAGAAGGGGATCATCATTGGGGCGCAGGGCGCAATGCTCAAACGGATCGGCACGGCAGCCCGCAAGGATATTGAGGAGTTGGTTGAGCGGACAGTCTTTCTTGATTTGTGGGTGAAGACCCGCCCCAACTGGCGCAACGATCAGGCGGCACTGGGCTGGCTGGGCTACCGCCTGAAAGACTGGGGCTAGGCAGGTGGTGTCCGCCACAGCCATCCCCGTGCGGCTACTCGGCCACGCGGATGGGGCTACGCTGGTGGAACTGACCTTGGACGAGGCGGATTTTGGGCTAGATACGGATCTGCCCCCCGCCCCCCCGACACTGGCTGCCGCCCAGCACTACCTCAGCAATCCGGCGGTGTTGCATTGGGTTGCCGCACATCCCGCACATCCTGCGCCCGATGCAAGTGCAAGCACGGTCATTGGGCATCTGTACTGTGTGCGGATTCCGCTGCGCGATGGGCTAGGTGAAGAGCTACTCCTGTACGAGATCGGGGTGCGCGAGGCGTGGCGGCGGCGGGGCGTGGGGCAGCTCTTGCTGGCGCACATGCAGCAGTGGATGGATGCTCACGGCGTTGCGGATGTGTGGGTCTGTGCGGATAGCCCCGCCGCCGTGCAATTCTACCGTGCGTGTGGCTTTGAGATTGACCCCGACCAGCCGACCTACCTGATCCACACCCGCAATCAGATGTAATCCCTTTACCCCGCGCGCCCCAAGCCGAGCAGGAGCATTGCCGCTTCTTCGTGCTGGCGCATCAGGGCGGCATCGGCTGCACCGCGCTCATGATCGAAGCCGAGCAGGTGCAGGGTGCCGTGGGCCACGAGGTAGGCTAATTCGCGCTCGCTTGTGTGGCCATACTCCGCAGCTTGGGCAAGCACGCGCTCATACGATAGCACAATGTCGCCGAGAAAGTGGGGCAGATCCGGTGGCAGGATAAATGCCGCATCGCCGGTATCGTCGTCATTGGCGGCAAACGATAGCACGTCGGTGGGCTGATCTGTGTGGCGGTAGGCCTGATTGAGGGCGTGTAGCTCGGCATCATCAGTAATCCGCACCGCAATCTCACAGTGGGCGGCACTTCACGCGCCAATGTGGGACGCACTTGCACGAGGACAGTGGCTACCGTGCGCTCAACCAGATTGGCAAGATCGGCGAGGGTGTGCCCAGTTGCCAATCTGATATGCTCGGCAACTTGCACTTCGACTAGCGGCGGGGGCACCTCAGACAAACTTCTGCTCCTTCCAGAGTTGCTGTACCTGCATCAACACGTCACGTTCGCGCCGAAACGAAGCAAGGGTGATCGCTTCCTCAACGGGGAACCAACGGGCATCATCTACTTCGGAGACCTGCGGCGTGAGCGTCCCGTACTCATACGCGAGCAGGAATAGATCAACATACTTATGCACCCGCGCCGAACCAGCCCGAAACCAATACTCAATCGTGGCAAGGTGGCGCAAGACTTGCCCTTGCAAGCCGGTTTCTTCCGCCACCTCGCGCATTGCTGCAACTTCGGCAGACTCGCCGCGCCGCACATGGCCTTTGGGAATGCCCCAACGTTTGCCGCCATACGTGGCGATCAAAGCAACCTGAAGCTGTTCTTCCTGTACACGACAAATAACACCACCCGCCGAGTAGGATGTGCGTTGCGTCGTTGATAGGTTGCCCGCCTGATTCGGCATCGCCCACTACCCGTCATTGCTACGAGTTACCCCGCCTACGCATGGTGCTTATGCAAACGCCCGGCACGGTAATCCCAGTAGTGGTTGGCGGAGAAGGTGATACGCTCTTTGGCATACGCCGCATCTTTCCAGCCGACCGGCTCCACCCGCTTGCCTTCGAGGTCTTTATACACGGTGAAGAAGTGCTCTACCTCAAGCAGGTAGTGCGGCGGCAGATCGGTGTAATCCGCATACTCGCGGAAGAACGGATCGTGGTTCAGCACGGCGAGGACTTTATCGTCCGATTCGCCCTTGTCCAACATCTGGAACATCCCAATCGGGCGGGCTTCGACGATACAGCCGGTAAAGGTGGGCAGGTTGGTGACAACTAACACGTCGAGCGGATCGCCGTCGTCGTAGAATGTTTGCGGAACAAAGCCATAGTCACCGGGATAGTGAACGGGGGAGTACAGCACCCGATCTAGCCTGAACGCACCAATGTCTTTGTCGTACTCATACTTGTTGCGTGAGCCTTTGGGGATCTCGGTAACGACATGAATGATGTTGGGGATGTCGGGCCCGGGTGACAGGTCGTGCCACAGATTCTGCATACATTTATCCTCGTTTCTTCGGCGCAGCTACGATAATCCTATGATTATTATAGCACGCCTCGCTCGCCCGCGTGTTAGCGCGAGGAGCGGCTGAGGAGCCATACCCCCAGCGCAAGTAGCCCTGCCACCAGCCCCCCCAGCCACAGGTTGCCCGCCACCTGCCACGCCAGCAAGCCGCCAATCGCGGGCCCGAGCAGCCGCCCTAGATCGGCGAGGTCGCCCAGCTGGGGCACTTCGATGCGGGGCTGCTGCCCGCCATACTCGCCCGCAAACGATGACCACGAGAAGACTGGCGGCTCGCCGATAAATACACCCGGTGGCAGCGGCGCACCACTGATCGGGCGTTCGGCGGCTTCGGCAAGGTAGGCCGCCCGCCAATCGTAGGCTGGGTTGCCGTTGCGGGCAATAAACAGGTGGTAGGCCGCCCGTTGCAGATAGGCGGGGTGATTCAGGCTGAGGTTCGATAGCTCACGCAAATCAGCCGCCGTGAAGCGCACGCCACTTGGATCAAGGTAGGCATCGGTGAGCAGGCGCACTTCCGTTGGCGCAAAGCCGCCCAAGCTGATGCGGGCAAAGGGGGCATTGAGCGGGGTTGCCGCTGCCCTGCCTGCCAGCACCCCGACGAGCAGCAGGTCAGCGGTGGGCAGGGCAGGCACCAACGGCACGCCATCAAGCGCGGGGATGGGGCGAGCGGTCGGTGGGGCGGCACTCCGCAGGCTGAGGCGGGCAAGCTCATCCAGCACGGCTGCGCCCCACCCCGCCGCCACTGCTACCTCGCAGCGATCAAGGCAGAGCAGCAGGGGCCCATCGTTTTGGAGCAGCGCGATCTCTAATGCGCCGACGCTGTGGGCGCGGCTCCCGACCGCACGGGCAAGTGTTTCGTACAGCTCCTCAGCCGATTCGAGCGAGGCGAGATCGAGGTAGCAGGTGGATAAGTCGGGGCGTTCCAGATTGACTGCGGCAGATTGGGCAATATGCGTGAGCAGCGAGGATTTGCCGATGCCTGCGGCCCCATCAATCAGCACTGGGCGGCCCTGCTCCAGCCGATCAAACACCACCGACAGTTCGCGCCACCGCCCGATGAAGCGTTCGGTGGCGGTAATGCGTCCGCGTTCGGTAAACGGGTTGCTGTTCATTGGGCCTCACGGAGCCGCATCTGCCACAAACCAGCGTTCGATGTTGGCGAAGTACATGGGCGTATTCAGATTGAGCGTATCATCCTGCACCTGTACCTTCGCACTCACCACGACGGGCAGGCGATCAGCCCACAGGAACAGGTACGGCAGTTGCTCGGCAATGCGCTGCTGGGCTTCGCGCTGGGCAATGGTGCGCTCATTCAGGTCGAAGGTTTGGCGGGCCCGTTCAGCATGCTGGTCGTAGGCTACATCGCGGAAGCCGACCACGTTGCGGGTGATGCGTGTATCGAGTTCGCTCTGGTTGATCTGGCTCGAGTGAAACAGGTCGAAATCATCGGGATCGTAGTAGCGAAAATCGCCCATTGCCGGGCTGCCTGCGCCATTCAGCCAGCTACCGAGCAGCAGGTCGAAGTCATACGGGGGGGCATAGCGGGCAACAAAGCTGGTGTTGAAATCGGCTGGCTCAACCGTAATCTGCAAGCCAATCGCGGCGGCCGACTCGGCGATGCGCTGGGCGAGCGCGACGCGGCGCGGATCGTCGCCGCGCACATACAGCCGCGCCAGAAAGGGCACGCCATCACGCTGGCGGATCGTCGCGCCTGCGGGCAGTTCCCAGCCGGCTTCAGCGAGTAGCCCGCGAGCCGTTACCAGATCGGGGGGCACACTGCGCGGCGGAGTTAGATCCGCCCACGAGCCGGGCACGGCACTGCTGCCGGGGATGACCCCTTGCCCATCGGTGGAGGCTTCGACGAGGCGCGGTATGTCCAGCGCAAGGGCCAGCGCACGGCGCACCCGCACATCGGCAAATGGTCGCTCCTCGCGCAGGTTGAAGCCTAGAAAGTAGAAGCCGTTTTCGATGTAGGCTCCCGTCTGGAAGGCTGCATCAGGGGCAAAGGCCCGGCTCTGCTGCCAATCTAGCTCAGCCATCAGCAACGTGCCGTCTTTAAGCGCGTTGGCGGTGGTGGCGGTATCCGGCGAGACGACAAACGCCACGCGGGTCAGAAGTGGCGCACCGCGATAGTAGCGGGCGTAGCGGGAGAGGATGACCGACTGGCCGGGGATCCGCCGTTCGAGCTGGAAGGGCCCGGCTCCGATGGGCAAATCCCAAAAGTTGAAGGTGCTGAGGTCTTTGTCTTGCAGTAGGTGGGCGGGCAGGATCGGCACGGCAAGGTAGGCGATCAGGGGCGAGAAGCGTTCGGTGAGCGACAGCACCAGCGTGGTATCATCTACCACGGTGACGGCACTGATGTAGCGCAGATCGGCAAGCAGGGCGGTGCTCGTAAAGGGCAATGCCCGCAGCCGCTCAACGGTGAAGCGCACATCATCGGCAGTGAGCGGTTGCCCGTCGTGCCATGTTAGCTCACTGCGGAGGGTGACGGTGAGGGCTTGGCTGTCGGCGGTAGGGGTCCAGTTGAGGGCGAGATCAGGTTGCGGGCGTAGCTGCGGGTCAAGCCGCATCAAGCCGGGATACATCAGCGTGCTGATCAGCTCGGCGGTGCGGTTGTCGGGCTGCCACGGGCGCAGGATCGGCACATCATCGGCTACGCCCAGCGTGAGGTTGCCCCCTACCGGGCGGGCAGTCGGCGTAGGTGGCGGGGTCGGTGTAATCACCTGTGGCGGGCGATTGGCGGCAGGGCCTTCAGGATTGGCGGGGGCGGGTGTGCCGCAGCTTGCCAGTAGGAGTAGCCCCCCGATCAGCAGCAGTGGAACCCACCCGCCGCAACGGGTGCGAAAATGGTACACTAGAGTAAGCACAGTTTGCATAGGCGCATTATCTACCTTCTATCGATCATCGCAACTAGACCAGTAAGCCTAGCGTTGTATATTGTACGTGAGAGTTCGGATTTCTGCCTAATTTGCTAAGAGGAGCAGCCGTATGTCCCCATCGCGCATGGTATCCCACACCGTCGCCGCACCTGCGGCAACATGGCGCTACCGCGATCTGCTGATTGTGATTGGCCTTGCGTTCATTTCCATGATCCTATGGCGGGTGGAGTGGGTAGGCATGGTGTTCTATCCGTTTCAGCTGCTCGGTACGTTCGTCCACGAACTATCGCACGGATTGGCAGCAATTGCAACTGGCGGGCAGTTCCAACGCTTCGCCGTCAACCCCGACTTGTCGGGCATTGCATGGTCGGCAGGCGGTATTCGTTGGGTCATCACCAGTGCCGGCTATGTCGGCAGTGCGCTCGTGGGGGGGGCGTTATTGGTGGCGACGGCACGCGGCGTACCAGCCCGTTCGGTGTTGGCAGTGTTGGGCATTGGCTTGGGCGTATTGTGCGTGATCTTCGTCCGCAATCCATTCGGGATTGCCAGTGGGCTAATGCTGGCGGGGGCATTGATTGTTGCGGCAGAGCGGCTGAGTCCTTTTGCCGCTTACGCGCTGCTGTTGTTTCTGGCGGTGCAACTGACGCTCGATGCGTTGAATAATATGGTAGACTTGATTATGCTCTCTGCCCATCATCACGAAGTCTTGACCGATGCCCGCCTGATGGAGTTGCAAACCGGTGTGCCGGCATTGGTGTGGGCGGTGGTGTGGAGCGCAATTGCCATTGTGATTCTTGCGGGGGCGTTGCGGATGGCATTTCACGGGCATGCGCCGCATTAACAACATGATCGGCATGATCCGTGTAAAACTTGCCGACATGCCCCACATTGTAGTATAAAAAGAAATAACAAAAAGATCCTCAGCCTGCTCGTTGTTATTGTACTCAGTGTTGAGGGGGAACAGATAGGCTATGGATAAGGAACGTATGGAACACACACCAATGGACCCGCCGGAGCCGACGGGTCCGCTTGATCTGCCGGATATATCGCTGCCGGCCATGCCCCCCACAACACAGGGAGCCGATGCAGATCCGGGAGATCGGGCAATTGTCCGTGAGTTGCAAGAGGCAACTGGCGTACCGGCAGATGCGATGGAAGCGGTATTTGCGGGCGATGAGAGCCTGATTGAACTGCGCTTGCCCCTCGCAGATTTGTCGCGCCTGCCGACAGCAATTGGTGCGCTGACGAATCTGCAACGGCTTGATCTGAGTGGCGCACACGGCGAGGCGCTGCCGGCTGCGCTGGGCACCCTGACGGGGCTGTATGAACTGGATGCGAGTGCCGCCAATCTGGGGCAATTGCCCCCAGAGCTAGGGCAGCTCACCGGCCTGCGCGAGCTATATCTGCACGGCAATCAACTGCGCGAGATGCCGCCTGAGATTGCCCGCCTCACCGATTTACAGGTGCTGGCACTGGGCGGCAACCTGCTCCACGATTTTCCCCTCCAGCTGAGCCAACTGCCTAATCTCGAATGGCTGTTCCTCGATGGCAACTTGATCACCTATATGCCGGCCGATGTAGGCTTGATGATGAGCCTGCGTCGCCTTGACTTGAGTGGCAACCGCCTCCGCCAGCTGCCGCCGGAGATCGGCAAGCTCCACGCCCTCGAACGGCTCGATATGCGCGGTAATCAACTCACTGCGCTGCTGCCAGAGATTGGGATGCTCACCAATCTGCGTGAGCTGTATGTCTGGGGCAATCATCTGACCCACCTGCCCCCCGAAATCGGCACCTTGACGAGCTTGCATCGGCTGTATGTGGGCGGCAACCAATTGACCCACCTGCCCCCCGAAATTGGCAATTTGACCAGCTTACTAGAGCTTGACCTGAGTGGCAACCGCTTGAGCGAACTGCCCCCTGAAATCGGCAATTTGACGAGCCTGCGCGAGCTTGATCTGGCGGGCAATCTGCTCACGGGCTTGCCGGACAGGGTGAGCAACTTGGCGAGTTTGCAACGCCTCGATCTAAATGGTAATCAGATCAGCGTGCTTCCAGCGGCATTAGGGCAGCTAGACAATCTGCGCGAACTTGATCTGAAGTTCAACAGCTTGCGCCTCTTGCCCAGCGAGATATGCATGCTGCACCGCTTGCAGGTATTGGATGTGCGCGGCAATACGCTCATTCGCCTGCCCGATGCGCTGGGCAAGTTGCGCGATCTGATTGCGCTGAATCTCGAAGGCAACCGCCTCGAAAGCCTTCCGGATAGCTTCGCCCAACTGACCAATCTGAGCATGCTGGACTTGCGTGGCAATGCGCTACGGCGGGTTCCGCCCGTGCTGCACGGCATGACAATTGCCGAGCTGTATTTGCAGGAGAACCCCCTGCGCTGAGCGGCTGGGCCCGATCCTGAGCCGCTAGGAAGGCTGCGCTAGGGGAGCCATTCCTTGCGCCGCATCGCTCGTGCAAGACATCCGCGCGGCGCGGCGTTGTTCCTGCACTCCTGCTCGCGCTCGCCGCCAAGCTACTGCCCCATTCTCCTAGCCCCGAAACAGAAGGGGTGTGGTACAATATACTATTATTGTTATGCATACTTGGCGTAACCAATGCACCACGCCGATACCCACACTGGCTGGAGGATCATTTGCATGAGTGTAGAACCTGAACTATCATCGCAGCAGTTACTTTGGGAGTATCTCCGCCCCTACAGTATCCCAATGGGTTTCCCACGCCATAGCAGTATCTATGCCCCGGCCCAACCGGCCACCACATTTTATCTTGTCCAGCATGGGCAGGTCAGCTTGCAACTGCTCGCTGCGAATGGGCGCGTCATGACCTTGCAACTGGTTGAGGCAGGGCAGCTTTTTGGGCACGCCGCCCTGACGAGCAACCAGCAGTATGATACATTAGCGGAAGCCCTGCGCCCAGTCCAAGCCCTTGCAATCCCGCGCACAGCACTGGAGCTTGCGCTCGATCAGCACCCCGCATTGAGCCTGCACCTGCTGCATGTGATTGGCGACTACCGCCTTATGATCGGGCGGCGGCTGGATGAAGTCGCGTTCAAATCGGTGTCGGCGCGGCTGGCTTCGTTGCTACTGGAAATGGCGGGCACAGTGGCGGGCGCAGTAGCCGATGAAGAAGGCCCGCTGCAACTCCCGCGTCGTACCCATCAACAGCTAGCAGAGATGGTCAATGCCTACCGCGAGACGGTGACAAAGGTCATGAACCAATTCCGAGCCGCCGATTTGCTCGCTATTGACCGCTCCAGCATCACCCTCCTCGATCCATCGGCACTGCGCGAGGTGGCACAAGGCTGCTAACGCACCATCCCCTGCACCCGTAAGCCCGTGCCACGCACATCATGCCGTAGGCACGGGCGGCCTGATGTGTTCTCAGCATCGCCCCCAAACACATTGACACGTTTCCTTGCACCTGCTACAATCCCAACGAATGGAGAAGCATGACGACACAATGGGGAATGTGTACCGTTTCCTCCTTTGTGTACGCGCCTTTTGCTCGCTGTTGCCCGGCTATACTGATCCAGCCTGCTTGGGCTGTGGAGTAATACAATGAACGACTACTCGATCAACTTACGCCCCTTCTTTGAAATCCCATTGCGCTGGTGGCGGTTTGTCTTCACCACCATTGCCCTGTTCACCATATTTGCGATCATGTTCAACTTGTTGCCCGATGCCGTGACCGATCTGTACCGCACTGAGGCTTCGGTGGCAATCATCAAGTCCCGCACGCAAGTCTCCTTCGACTCATCGGTGCGTACCGTTACCGAAGAGGATCTGATTGCTGGCTTAACGGGCAACATTGCTACGGTGATCGAAAGTAACAATGCTAGTCGCCGCGAGACGCTGGTTGCGTTAGTGCAGAATGGCACCATTGCCGAGCGCGTATTGGATCGGCTGCAAGACGAACTGCCCAAATCTGACCTCAACTCAGGCAGCCTTATGAATCGCGTCAGAGGCACAATTGCCGCTGGTGGAGATAGTGACTTGATCGAGATTAGCGTGACGCACCCTGACCCGATCCTCGCCGCTCGCATCGCCAATGCTTGGGCAGAAGAATACGAGCAACTTGTCAACAACATCTACGGCCGCCCGGCAAGCACCACCGATGCCGTGCAGAATGATGTGCTACGGGCCAAGCAAGTCTACGATGATGCCCAAGAAGCCCTCATCCAAGCCATCGCCCAGAGCCGCGTGAGCCAAGCCCAACGTGAAATCAACGAGAAAACGCGCATTATGGCTGTGTTGCAGGATTCGCGCCAACGAGCGATCTCAACCACGATCAACTTCCAAGTAGACCGCGACGCAGAACTGTACACCGAGTACCTCGCGGCGCGCTCAGCCAATCGCCTGCTTGCCTTCCAGAAGGAACAATCGAGAAAACGTGCGCTTATGGAGGCGTACATTGATACGCAGACTAGCGCACAAATTGCCACCTACACCCAACAAGTTGCTGACCGCAGGCGGATCCTTGAAGATGCATACAACCGCAAGGCCCGCATCGAAGGGTTGCTCGAACGGGCCCGCACCATGCAGCAGCAAGCCCAGCAGGGCGGCGATGCCGAATCGTCCGCGCTGGCGGTGGCCTTCCTCAAGATGGATGTTGCTGGTGTGTTGGGGCGGGCTGATGTCAGTGAGTTGAACATCACCGATCCGGCGGCACTGGCTCCCACCAACTTCGTCGCCGATATGAACGCGATGGTTTCGGCCCTAGAGCAGCAGCTCACGGCTACCGAGAGCCTGATCGCCACCCAGAGTGAAATCCTCATCAACGACGAAAACTTGACCCTGTTCACGCCGCCGGATGAAACCGAACTAACAGCCCTGATCGCGCAACGCTACCCCGAACTATTCGAGACAGGCAGCCTCGCGGAGCTAAGTATCGCGTCACTGGAAGATGATGAGCTGTCACAGGCGGCCCTTCGGATTGCAGATGATCTGCTCCAGTTGCGGGAACGGCAGGGCCTGCTGAGCTTTACCTCTGCAAACACGCCGCTCAATACCGCAATCAACAATCTGGAGCAGGAACTACGCAACTTGCGTTCGGCCGTCGAGCGCGATCAAGGCAACATCCGCGATCTGGAACGCGCCCGTGATCTTGCCTTTGAAGCCTACGCGACGCTCTCGCGCAAATCGGCTGAGATCAACGTCGCCGATCAACTGCCCGGCTCAGAGGTGCGCTTTGCGTCGCGGGCGACGGTGCCAACCCGGCCTACGAATAGCAACGAGTTGGTTTTGAATGTTGCCCTCTTTGCCATTCTGGGTGTACTCGTTGGGCTATTGGGTACAGTGGTGCTCGAATTCGCCCAACCCGGCAGCATCCCGCAGCGTATCTTTGGCAAGCCCGAACGAAGGTGGAACCAGTTCTGGCGATGGTATGTGAAGCCCTCACCTGCGATCAGATCGCAGCGTGAGCAGACCCAACTCCGGCAGGCGGAAGCAGCGCAACAAGCCTACCAAGCCTACCAGCAAGCCGCCGCACCGTCCGCGCAGCCCGACCCAGCCGCACCGTCCGATTCTCCGACGAATGAACAGAAAGCGTGATGTATGCAGCAACAACAACAGCCCGTGCGCGTGTTAGTAACGGGTGCAGGCGGTTTCATTGGGCATCATCTGGTGGGCTTCCTCAAGCAGCGCGGCTACTACGTGCGCGGCGTGGACATCAAGCTGCCCGAATTTGCCCCCACCCATGCAGACGAATTTGAGCTACTCGATCTGCGCCGCTGGGACAACTGCCTGCAAGCCACACGCAACATGGATCACGTCTACGCGCTAGCCGCCGATATGGGCGGCATGGGCTTCATCTCGAGCAATCACGCGACGATCCTGCACAACAACGCCCTGATCAATATGCACACGCTCGAAGCGGCACGGGTGAACGGAGCGACGCGCTACCTCTATACCTCGTCGGCGTGCGTCTACCCAGAGTACCGCCAGCTCGAAACCAACATTGCCCCGCTCAAAGAAGAGGATGCCTTCCCCGCCCACCCGCAAGATGCCTATGGCTGGGAGAAACTTGTTGCGGAGCAGGCGTGTCTCTACTACACTGGGCAGTACGGCATTGAGACGCGCATCGTGCGCTTTCACAACATCTTCGGCGAGCTGGGTACATGGACAGGCGGGCGCGAAAAAGCCCCCGCCGCTATGTGCCGCAAAGTGGCGGTTGCCAAGCTCACCGGCAACTCTGAAGTGGAGATATGGGGCGATGGCGAACAGACCCGCTCGTTCTGCTACATTGATGATTGCCTCGCTGGGCTGTATCGCTTGATGCAATCCGACTATCGCCACCCGCTCAATTTAGGGCAGGATCGCATGGTCACGATCAACCAGCTGGCCCAGATCGTCGCCGAGATTGCAGGCATCCCGATTGTGCTGAAGCACGTACCCGGCCCACAAGGCGTGCGCGGGCGCAATTCAGACAACACGCGCCTGCGTGAGGTACTCGGTTGGGATCCGCAGATTAGCTTAGAGGATGGGCTAGCCCGTACCTATGCGTGGATCGAGCAGCAAGTGGGTGGGCAACTTCAGCCGCCGCACGAAGCCCATCTCAGCGTTGCACGCTAGCCTGTGCAGGCGTTAGATCATCATATCATCGGCAGGCTGGCGCAGATAAATTAAGGGATGCGGATCGAATGGGGTAGTTGCATACTGCCCCATATTTTGGTAGGATAGAAGGAGCCTCAACTGGTTTGAGACCTGAAGGAGTGTGTTTGTATGGCGCGATATATGATTACGGGTGGAGCCGGATTCTTGGGGATCAACTTGATTCGTTACCTGCTTCGCAAGGGGCATCAAGTTACCTCGCTAGACATTGCCCCATTTGATTACCCCGATGCTATCGGCAAAGTCTCGATCCACACTGGCGACATCCGTGACCGTGCCGCCGTCGAACGGGCTATGGCGCGGGTAGATGTAGTTGTCCATACCGCTGCCGCGCTGCCGCTCTACAGCAAGGAAGATATTCTTTCCACCGATATTGACGGGACCCGCAATGTGCTTGATGTTGCTGTGCAGCACGGGGTGCAGCGGGTGATCCATATCTCCTCGACGGCGGTGTATGGCATCCCCGATCACCACCCGATCTATGAGGATGACAAACTAAGCGGCGTGGGGCCCTATGGCATTGCCAAGATCGAAGCCGAACAGCTCTGCCTTGAATATCGCCAGAAGGGGCTGTGTGTGCCGATCCTGCGCCCCAAATCGTTCATCGGCCCAGAGCGGCTCGGCGTGTTTGCGCTCTTCTACGATTGGGCGATGACGGGGCACGGCTTCCCGATCATCGGCAGCGGCAAGAACTACTACCAGTATCTTGATGTGGATGATCTGTGTGATGCCATCTATCTCGTTGCCACGCTCGACAAGCACCGCGTCAACGATACCTTCAACATCGGTGCCAAAGAATACGGCACGGTTGCGGAGGATTTCCAAGCCGTCCTCGATTATGCTGGCTACGGCAAGCGGGTTGTGCCCTTCCCCGCTATGCCGATGATCCTTGCCCTGCGGGTGCTAGAGGCGATGGGCTTATCGCCGCTCTACAAGTGGGTCTACGAAACCGTCTCGAAGGACTCGTTTGTCTCGATTGAGAAAGCCGAGCAAGTGCTTGGCTACCAGCCCAAGTATTCCAACCAACAAGCTCTGATTCGCAATTACCAATGGTATGTAGACCATATTGACCAGATCAAAGGCGCATCTGGAATCTCGCATCGGGTGCCATGGAAGCAAGGTGCATTGCGGTTTGCCAAAGCCTTTTTCTAGCCGATTGAGGTGCCTAGCATAAGCTCGTGCAACGCACCAAAGCAGTGACAATTGGGGGGCGAAGTTCTCTGCCTGAACTTCGCCTTTACTGCCCCCGTTTACCACATTCCGTCTACTTGCAAGAACAGCCGCTTCTTAATGGCAGCCCCTGTACATCGTGAGGAGTGTCATATGGCCGTCTTTGCAACGCGGCGTTATGCCCGCTATCGCCCCACCTATCTGGCTCCTGCAACCGCAGGATCAAAACCGACCACCGCCGTCGTCGCGGTGATTCCGGCCTACAATGAAGCGCGGCTGATTGGCAGTGTGGTGCTGAAAGCTAAACGCGAATTTGATGCGGTGATTGTGGTGGATGACGGCTCCACCGATGATACCGCCCTGATTGCCCAAGCCGCCGGCGCGGTGCTGGTGCAACACCTGAGCAATCGCGGCAAAGGCGTAGCCATCAATACCGGCATCACGGCGGCTGTGCGCCAATTCAATCCGGCGGTGTTGGTGCTGCTCGATGGTGATGGCCAGCACCGCCCCGAAGAAGCCAGTGTCGTGATCGCGCCGATCCTTGCGGGGGAAGCCGATGTTGTGATCGGCTCGCGCTACCTTGCCCCCACGAGCAGCGTCCCGCTGCATCGGGTCTGGGCCCACCGCGCCTTCAACCTGCTCACCAATCATACCTCCGGCACGGCGGTCACGGATTCGCAGAGTGGCTTCCGGGCGTTTTCGCCTGCCGCGCTCGCTGCACTCACCTTCTCGGCCCACGGCTTTGCCGTTGAATCGGAGATGCAGTACCTCGCCCGCGATCACCAACTCCGCGTGACGGAAGTGCCGATCACGATCCTCTACGATGACCCGCCGAAACGCCATGCCATCATGCACGGCTGGCATGTGCTGAATGGTGTGCTGCGCCTGATCGGGCAATATCGCCCCTTGCTTTTCTTCGGTGGGCCGGGCTTAATCACCCTGCTTGCTGGGCTGCTGTGGGGCTTGCTGGTAGTGCAGATCTACACCCGCACGCTCGAACTCGCTATCGGCTATGCCCTAATTAGTGCAATCCTTGTGATCGTCGGCACGCTGTCGCTCTTCACCGGAATTATGCTACACTCAATCCGGGCCATGTTCCTCGAACATGCCCGCCCCCATGAGGCTGAGTGAAGTAGCTGTAGTAAGGAGAGCAGGGCGCAATGGATTCACGGGCAACTGCAACAGCGATCCCCGGTGTGTGGGTGATCGAAACCGACTTCTTCCGCGACGAACGCGGCTTTTTCATCGAGAACTATCACAGCCAACGCTTTGGCACGCACGGCATCACCGCCACCTTTGTCCAAGATAACCACTCCCGTTCGCGGCAGGGCGTGCTGCGTGGCTTCCACTACCAAGATGCCCGCGCTCCGATGGCCAAGCTGGTGCGCTGCACACGCGGCAGCATCCTTGATGTGGCCGTTGATCTGCGGGCCGGCTCGCCGACCTTTGGCGTGCATGTTGCGGTGGAGCTGAGCGAGGAGAATATGCACCAATTGTATGTGCCGCACTGGTGTGGGCACGCCTTCCTCGCCCTTTCAGAGATTGCCGACGTGCAGTACAAATGCAGTAGCTACTATACCCCAGAGGCTGAGGGGGTGGTGGCGTGGGGCGACCCGACATCGGCGTGGCGTGGGGCATCGCCAACCCGATCACCTCGCAGCGCGATCAGCGCGGGCAGAGCCTACGGGCCTACCTTGAGCAGCCGGCATACACCTACCCATCAGACGCATGAGCGATGTGCGGCATAGCCCACCGCCCACCGTGAGCGTGGTGATCGTGGCCTATCGGCATGACCGCCACCTGCCGGCCTGCCTTGCCACCCTCCACCACGCCACAGGTCTGCACGACGCGGCGCTCGAAGTGATCCTTGTAGATAACAGTGCTGCCGAATATCCAGCACCGCGCATAGCGGGCCTTGCCCAGCACTACCCACAGCTATGCTACGTGGCTAGCCCGCGCAATCTTGGCTTTGCGGGCGGCTGCAATCTCGGCGCACAGCATGCGCGGGGGCAGTATCTGGTTTTTCTCAATCCCGATACGCTTGTGCGCGGGGGATGGCTGCCGGCCCTGCTTGCGCCGCTCGCCAATCAGCCCGATGCTATCGGCAGCACCACCGCCCGCCTGTTGCTGGCCGCCGACCCGCAGCGCATCAATGCGTGTGGCAACGATCTGCACTTGACTGGACTAACGCTATGTCGTGGGCTGGGCAAGCCCGCCACCACATGGATGCGCCCGCATCCCGTGAGTGCCGTATCGGGCGCGGCGTGTGCCATCCGGCGCGATCTGTTCATACAGCTTGGCGGCTTCGATGGGCAGTTTTTTACCTACATGGAAGATACCGACCTCTCCCTGCGCGTGCGGCTGGCTGGCTACCAGTGCCTATGTGTGCCCGCTGCCACCGTCTACCACGATTACACCCTACGCTTTGGCCCACGCAAAACCTACTACCAAGAACGCAACCGCGCCCTGCTGCTCCTCAAGCATCTGCACTGGCGCACGCTGCTGCTCCTTGCGCCTGCGCTGCTGCTCGCCGAAATCGTGACGTGGGGCTTTGTGCTGTTGCGTGAGCCGCAGCGTTGGGATAACAAGCTGCGGGCGTATGCATGGCTAGTGCGCCACTGGACATACATCCGCACCGCTCGCCGCCACAGTGCCGCTCTCCGGCGCGTGCCCGATGCGACAATTGTTGCCTGCCACCCGTGCCGCCTCGATCTGCGCCAAACAGGGGATACGCTACCGATCCGCCTTGCCGAACGCCTGCTCAATCCGTGCTTCTGTGTGTGGCACCGGTTGACGCTGCGCCTACTCAATGGTAAGCTGAAAGCTATGAAATACACCACCACCACCCACCCAGATCTAGCCCTACGCCGCACCCGCCGGCAACAGGCGATCTGGGCAACCAGCATCGTCCTGCTCGCCGTGCTGCTCGCACTCGGCTGGAAAAGCTGGCGCATCGTGCGCTCGGCGCAGATCGTGCAGCAACAGATGCAGCAGGTGCAATTTGCGGCTACCACGCCCGCCGCCCGCGACAGCCTGCGCCCCCGCCTTGCGGCTCTCAGTGCAAGCACCCGCGCCCTGCACGCCGAAGCTCGCCCACTGCTGCCACTGATGCACCTTGCAGGCTGGCTCCCCGGCATCGGTACAGACATCGGTGCATTCCCGCACATTCTCACCACCGCCCTGCACCTGACGAGTGCCACCGCTGCCGCTGCCGATGCCCTGCTGCCGCTCCTGCCCCTGATCGAAAACCCGCCCGCGCAGTGGGATGCCGCCACGCTAGCGCAGGTGCAAAGCCAACTCAGCCCGCACCGCCCGCAATTGATTGCAGCCCAGCGCGAGATGCAGCAAGCGCAGCAGGCGTGGGCGCGGGTTCCCGTAGAGCAGCTTTCGCCTGCGCTCCGCAGCCGCTTGCCACTGGCACAGGTGCAGTTGGCGGTGCCCGCCCTCGATGTTGGCATTGGGCTAGCCCTCGCCAGCGAATCGCTGGCAACCCCGCTCGCCCCGCTCTGGGCCACATACGAGCAACAGGGCGAACTTACCCCCGCGCTGGTGGGGCAGTTCGTGGCTAGCCGCCCCCAGCTTATCCAAGCCCGCACCGAGCTTGCCACGGCCTACGCCGCGTGGCAACAACTGCCCTTTGCCGCACTCCCCAACGATATGCAGCAGCGGATCGTGCAAGTCAATCCGATCATCCGTATGCTCGATGCTGGCGGCGAACTGATCCTCGCTGCCGCGTATGTCGCCGAGCCGCTCGCGCCGCTCCTCACCACCCCGGCCACAGGCCTGCCCTTGCAGGGCGAGCAACTGAGCCACATTCAGCAGCAGCGCGCCGCGATCAGCGCGGCACAGGCTACCTTCGCGGCGGCGGTGCGGCAGTGGCAAGCGGTGCCATTTGCCATGCTGCCAGAGCCATTGCAACAGGCGGTCGAGCCGATCAATACCAATCTGCCGCTCGCCCTGACTGCGCTGCAAGTGCTGCCGCTCTTGCCCGATCTGCTTGGCACCGATGCCCCGCGCACCTACCTCCTCCTGCTGCAAAACCCCGACGAGCTACGCCCGACAGGGGGCTTCATCTCGGCCGCAGGCACGCTCACGCTGGAGGCAGGGCGCATCACCACGCTCGATGTGCGCGACTCGACGCTGTTCGATGACTTCACTGCCGGCGATTACCCGCTCGCGCCAGAGCCACTGTACCGCTACATGGGGCTGGGCTTGCTGGCCCTGCGCGACTCCAACTGGTCGCCCGATTTTCCGCAGAGTGCCGCGCAGTCCCGCGATTTGTACACTATGACCCAACGCCGCCCACTGGATGGCGTGATCGCCCTGACCCCTACCACTGTTGAGCAACTGGTTGGGGCACTGGGCACGCTCCCGCTCAGCGACACCGACACAATCTTGACGGCTGACACGATTGTGCCGTATATGCGCGAGGCGTGGAACCCGACGGAAGCAGTCAATGCGGAGTGGAACCAGCGCAAAACCGACTACCTAGCGCAGCTTGCCCAAGCCCTCCGCACCCGCCTCGATCAAGGCATTCCCCGCGATCAGCTCCAGCCGCTTGCCGAAAGCCTGATCGAATCGCTTGATACCCGCCACCTGCTGCTGGCCGTAGATCAGCCGGAAGCCGCCGCCCTGTTCGCCGAGCGTGGCTGGGATGGGGCGGTGGCGCCACGCGGGCAGGATTATGTGCAGGTGGTAGATGCCAATGTCGGCTACAACAAAGTCAATGCGGTGATTGAGCAAGAGCTAGACTACACGGTAGACCTGCGCGACCCCGCCGCCCCACAGGCCACCCTGACCCTCCGCTACACCAATACCAACCCGCCTGTGCCACCCGATCAGCCGCTGTGCGAAGTGCAGATCGTCTTTCTCGAAGGCGATTACCGCGATATGTTTGCGGGCTGCTACTGGAACTATCTGCGTGTGCTGGTTCCTGCCGGCAGCCAACTTGCAGCGAGCCAGACCCACCCCACGCCTGCCGCGTGGCTCCTGCGCGATGAGCCGGATGATGGGGCGGTGCAGGTGCAGGCGGGCCCGGCTGATACGCTGGAACTGGGCACGCTGCTGGTTGTGCCCCAAGGCGAACAGCGCAGCGTAACCTTTGCCTACGGCTTGCCCGCCACCGTTGTGCAGCCCCACGCCGCCGGCCTGCACTATCAATTGGTGTGGCAGAAGCAATCGGGACGCGAGGCCGTGCCTGCGACAATCACGCTGCACCTGCCGGATGGGGCGCAGGTGTTGCACAGTAGCCCCGCCCTCGCCCCGCAAGCCGACGGCAGCTACCGCCTCAGCACGGATCTCGCCCGCGATGTCACGCTTGATCTGGTGTTTGCCCCATGAGGATCTGATGCGGATTGGCTACTTGACATACGGGCTAGATCGCAACCCCACCGGCATTGCCCGCTATGCGCGGGAGCTACTGCCCGCACTGGCCGCCCAGAGCCAGCACGAGTGGGTGCTGCTCACCACCGAGCAACACGATTCGCACGGGCTGTGGCCACCCTACGAACGCTACGCCCTGCGCGGCTGCCATCTGTTGCCGATGCTGCTCACGCTAGGGCAGGTGCAGTTGGGGCTGCTTGCGCGGCAGGCGCGGCTTGATCTGGTGTATGATCCGAATGGGATTGCGCCCTTTGCGGGCTTGCCGGAGGCTATGCCGCGAGTGGTCACCATCCACGATGCGGCCCCGCTGGTGCTGCCGCACACTGCCGCCCGCCTTGAGCGGCTGCGCTACCACTGGCACCTGCCGCACCAAGCCCGCCGCGCCAATGCCGTAACGACTATGTGCTATGCGACCCGCGCTGAACTTGTGCAGGCGATGCAGCTTGATCCACAGCGCGTCTACGTTGGCAATTCAAGTGTCACTAACCACTTCCACGCCTCCATCCCCGCCGAGCAGCACCGCGCCCTGCTCAATCGCTACAGCATCACCCCGCCGTATGTGCTGTATGTGGGTGGGCTAAACCCGCGCAAGAACCTGATCCGCCTGATGGCCGCGTGGGCTAGCATCCAGCACCACTACCCCGACACGACGCTGGTGGTAGCGGGGGCAGCCCAGTGGCGCAGTAGCAACATCGCCACGGCCTATGAGCAGTATCGCCAGCATGCCCGCATCCAGCTGCTCGGCTATGTAGCTGATGCGGACCTGCCCGCCCTGTATCATGGGGCCCAGCTGCTCGTGTTCCCCTCGCTGCACGAAGGCTTCGGGTTGCCGCCCCTCGAAGCGATGGCGTGTGGCACGCCCGTCGTTGCCAGCGACATTCCCGTGATCCGCGAAGTGCTTGGCGATGCAGCCGTGCTGGTTGATCCGCGCTCGGTCAGTGCGCTTGCAGCAGGCATACGGCGTGTGCTGGATGATGCCAGCGATGCCGCCCACCTGCGCCAGTGTGGGCTAGCCCACGCCCGCCAGTATACGTGGCAACGGGCAGCAGCGCAGGTGTTGCCCGTGCTGGAGCAGGCGGGGCAGGCGTGAGGATCATTCACGTTACCGCGACCTTCCCGCCCTACTATGCGGGCACGGGCAATGTCTGCTATCACAATGCGCTCGGCTTGGCGCGGCGCGGGCATCGCGTCCACGTCATCACCGCCGCTACCCCACTCCCGCCCGATCACCACGATCCGCCCGAACTGCATGTGCGCCGCTTGCCGGTGCTGTTGCGGGTGGGCAATGCGCCGTGGCTACGCGGGATGCTGCCCCTGCCGGCGTGCGATCTGGTGCATCTACACTACCCGTTCTATTTCGGGGCAGAAGCGGTGCTGTGGGCCTGCCTGCGGCAACGCCTGCCCTACGTCGTAACGTATCACCAAGATGTGTTGCTGACGGGCGGGCGCGATCTCGCGGTGCGCCTACACCATCACCTACTTGGGCGGCTCATCTTACAGCGAGCGCGGCGGGTATTTGCCACTTCCGCCGACTATGCCGAGCATTCGCGCTTGCGCCCCTTGTTCGCCCGTCGCCCGCCGCAGCTTGCGGTGCTGGCAAATGGCGTAGATGTGCAGCACTTCACCCCCCACCCCGACGCAGGCTGCCTGCGTCAGCGTCACGCTATCGCCCCAGCCACGCCGATCCTGTTGTTTGTGGGCGGGCTAGATCAGGCGCACTACTTCAAGGGCATCCCCACCTTGCTGGCTGCTGTTGCCCAATTGCCTGCCCCACGCCCCGCGCTGATCCTGATTGGTACGGGCGAGCTACGCACCTCCTATGCCCAGCTTGCTACCCAGCACGGCATTACGGCAATCTTTGCGGGGCGCGTGTCCACCGCCGAATTGCCGACCTACTATCGCCTCGCCGATCTGCTGCTCCTGCCCTCCACCACCCGCGGCGAGGCATTTGGCATGGTATTGATCGAGGCCCTCGCCTGCGGCACGCCCGTCATCGCTTCAGATTTGCCCGGCGTGCGCTCGGTCATTCGGGATGGTGTGGATGGGCTGCTCGTGCCACCCGGCGATGTCGCCGCGCTTGCGGCGGCGATTGACCGTTTGCTAGCCGATCCCCAACGACGGGCAACGATGGGCGTGGCTGGGCGGGCATGGGTGCAGCAGCAGTATGCGTGGGAGGTGCTAGTCGCCCAGCTCGAACAGCACTACCGCGAGGTGCTTGCCCATGCCGGGTAGTCTTGAATATCAGTACGCGCTTGACCTGTGCCTGCTGATGTCCAGTGCCGCCCCGTCCCAAGCCGTCGCAATCATCGCGCAGCGGCCCTTTTACCGCGCTGCGTTCGCACTACGTTTGCCGCATGCGCCAATCAGCCCGACGGGAACGAGTGCCGCACCACGCCTGATCTGGGCTGAACCAGAACAGCCGACTGCCGCCGCCGTGCTGGCCCAACTCAGCCAGCCCGAAGTCAGCCAGAGCTTGTGCATCATCACCTCCAATTGGCTGGCCCGCCGCCTCCCCGAATGGCGCACTGCCTCACCGGCCCCCGCCCACGCGCCGCTTGGCATTACCGGAACGCTGCGGCTGCTGCGCGGCACGGCGTGGCACGTCACGCAGGTGTATGGCTTCCACGCGGGCGTGAGTATCGTGTACGGCGTGATCGGGCAGGTATGGCATCGCTTGCACCGCCCCGATCTCGCAGATCGTTGGCACTTCCGCATGCAGGCGGCGTATGTGCAGTGTGGCTGGCGGGCGTGGCCCGCCCCCGTGAGCGTGGTGCTAGCGCGGCGCGCTCGTGCGGCGCAGAGCGGGTAGCACACGAAAGGCATACATGATGACCCAACCTGATGCCACCTCCGATCTTGCACTGGTGGTCTCGCGGCTAGCAACGTGGCTCCAGAGCATGCGGGGCCCGCACGGCTATACGGGCCCCGTGCCCCACTGGTGGCAGAGCAGTCTGCACTACACTGGCATCGGGATAGATTGGCGATACGAGGGGATTATCACGGGCTACCTGCACCTCTACCGGGCGAGTGACAATGCCCATTGGCTCGCACGCGCCTGCCAAGCCGCCGATGATATAGCCCGCGCCCAACTCCCTGATGGCAGTTTGCAGGCATCGAGCTTTGAACGCAACCCACTCCCCAATGGTACACCGCACGAAGCCGCATGTGCGCTGGCTCTGCTGCGGCTGGTGGTGGTACTGCAAGCCGTCGCCGATCTGCGCTGGCAGGGCTACCTTGCGGTGGCGGGGCGGATTATCGGGCGGCAGCTCAGCCGCCTGTGGGATGCGTCGGTGCGGGCCGTGCGGGATGACCCAGATGTGCCCTCGTTCGTGCCCAACAAAGCGGCAACCCTAGCTGAGGCAATTATCCTCCTTGCCCAGATCAGCCATAGCCCAACCCTGATTAGCGATTATGCCGTGCCGATCCTCGATACAATCATCGCCCACCAGCTGCCTGATACCGCTGATCCCCGCTATGTTGGGGCAATCTATCAGAACAGCTTCGGGTCACAGCCCGTGCCCAAATTCTTTCCGCTCTACATTGCCCGCTGCATTCCCGCGCTTGCGTTGGGTACGCAGGTCACAGGTGAGCCGCGTTACCAGCGAGCCGCGCTGCAAGCACTAGCGTTTGTGCTGCGCTGGCGCACCCCCGATGTCCGCTTCCCGCAGGTCGTCTATCCACATCAGCGTGTCAACCGCTATCCGCAGTGGATCGCCGCCGTTGGTGATATACTACACGCTATACAGCTTCTCGCACCCGAACGTCCCGATCTGCGTGCGGCTAGCCAAGCGTGGCTCGTGCGGGGGCAGTTGCCGAGCGGTGGCATCCGCACGGCGCACGGCTTTGCGGCCCAGATTAGCCAGCGCACCCCGCCCGCGCCGCCCGATCTGCGCGACCTGTTGCCGGTGTGTGGCTGGAACGACAAAGCCTTCGCCTACCTGACCAGCCAGCTTATGCCGCAGGCGGCGCAGGCCGTGCGCGACGATCTACCGCTTGAACCTAGCACGCATGCCTGTCAACTGCGTGGGGTGCTTGGCACGTATGAGGAAGACCAGCAGCAACTCAGCTTTCGGCAGGGGGCGCGCATGCTGTATCTGTGGCGCAAAGGAGCCGCCGTGCCCGATGTATGTGATCCGGTGCTGTACCTGAAATGATGCTACGAACACACCTCAATCGGTTTAATCAGTTGGCCCTACCACTCACACTGCTAGGGCTAGCGGGGGTGGTAGCGCACAACTGGCGGCTATGGCAGCGGGATCGGGCAATGGTGGCGCAGCGTGAGCCGCCCGCACCGCTCCCCCCGCTCAGTGCGTGGGCCAGCCTGCCGCTCGTCACGATCTTGGTGGCGGCGTGGAACGAGGCCGATCTCATCGCCGCCAACATCGAGAGCGTCCGCGCCCTGCGCTATCCGCACAAACAACTCGTGCTGTGTGCCGGCGGCTCCGACCAGACGTACCAGATTGCCCAACGCTACGCCAGTGAGCAGGTGCAAGTGCTAGAGCAGCACGCGGGCGAGGGCAAGCAAGCCGCGCTGGAACGCGGGCTAGGATTGGCACGCGGCACACTCATTTACTTCACGGATGCGGATTGCCTGCTTGACGATGAGGCCTTCGAGCGGTTGATCTACGTGCTTGCCTGCGAAGGCGAACAAGCCGCAACCGGAATCTACCAACCACTCCAGCATCAGCGTCAGCACGCCTTTGTAATCAGCCAATGGGCAGGCATAGTGTATCTCAACGCAACCCAACCACAGCCCCGCTACATCACTGGACTATCAGGGGCAAACAGTGGCGTACAGCGTACAGCACTAGCACGCAGTGGCGGGTTCTCTACACCAATTCCATCCGGGACAGACTACTACCTCGCGCTGCGTCTGCGGCAGGCGGGCGTAGCCATCCGGCATGTTCCGGCAAGCGTGGTTGCCACCCGCTTTGCCACCAACGTGCCCGCCTATGTGCGCCAGCAGCGGCGGTGGCTACGAAATTTGCTAGTGCTTGGGTATCAGTATCATGATTGGCAGCATGTGCGCCATGCCCTCCGCACGAGTTGCATCGGCATGGGCATGCTGACGCTGCCACTGTGGGCAATGCACTGGCGTATTGCGGGCGGGCCGTGGCTCATATTGCTCACACACGCCTTGCTGTCACGGCTACGCTATCTTGAGGTGCTTCGCGCTACTGTGGGTATTCCGATCAAGCCGATGACGTATCTCCTGCAACTGCCACTATTGATTCTCGATTGGACGATCTGGAGCCGCGCTGGACTGGACTCACTGCTGCCCCCAACACGGTGGCGATGGTGATCCCCGCGCCACACATTCACATCCTCGCTAAGCCGACCAGCGGCACGAGCGGCACAGCGCGCTATGCCCGTGATCTGCACCGCATGCTGCGGGCGCACGGCGTTGCGGCGAGCATCGGCAGCCCTGCGCCTACGCCGCGTTCCTATGCGTTGCGGCGCATCGGGCAGCGGGCGGGAGCCGATCTGGGGGCGTTCTTCGCCTCGTATCCGGTGCGGGCAACATTGCCGCCCGCCGATTTGTACCACCTCACCACCCAGACAATGGGCACACTCCTGCTGACCCAGCGGTTCCTGCGCCCCGTGATTGTAACGGTGCTAGACATTATCCCCGCGCTGGTGGGCCACGATCCGCTGCTCAATACCCACCGCCACGCGCTAGATCGGTGGTGCTACCAGCTTGCGCTGCTCGGCTTGCGCCGCGCCGCCCGGCTGATTGCGATTTCGGAATATACGCGCACCACCCTGATTGATACATTAGGCATTGCGCCCGAACAGGTGCAGGTGGTCTATCCGGCGGTAGACCTATCGCACTTCCGCCCGTGCGCCGTGCCCGATGCCGTGCGCCAAGTGTATGGGCTACAGCCAGCTACGCGCTACCTGCTGTATGTCGGCTCGGATGATCCGCGCAAGAACCTGCCGCGCCTGTTGCAGGCCTTTGCACTGGTGCAGCAGCAGCATGCCGATACGTGCCTGCTGCTGGTAGGGGCAGCGCAATTTCCGCAGGCACGCCAGCACTTGCAAACGCTGGCGAAGACGCTCGGCATTGCGCGGCGCGTGCGCTGGCTGGAGTATGTGCCTGAAGCCGATCTGCCACTGGTGTATAATGCGAGTACGTTGCTCGTGTTGCCCGCCTTGTACGAAGGCTTTGGCTACCCCATCGTTGAGGCGATGGCGTGTGGCGTGCCGGTGGTGGCGGCGCGGGCTACGGCCCTGCCAGAGGTGATCGGGGATGCTGGTGAGCTGTGCGATCCGACTGATCCAGCCGACATAGCGCGGGCGATGCTGGCGATCTTGGATGATCGCGCCTACGCTGCGGTGTTGCGGGCGGCTGGGCTAGTGCGGGCGCAGTACTTCGCGCCGGAGCGGGCGGTTACACATATGAGGTCATTATACCACTCTTGCTTGTCTGCAATGCGAGGAACCCCGACATGAATTTTGCCATCTTACGCTTACTCCAAACGCTAACAACACACCGTGATTTCTTCGGCAGTAATGCGCTCGTTAATCTTGTCGTTGATGCAAATACAGCGTTCCACACGCTTGATAGCCCTTTGGGTGAGTATCTTGTCGCGTTTGACCTTGACAATCATGTGCAACGCATGGCCTGTTTCGGCTTGTACGAAGTTGAGGTGTGCCGCTTGATCCAAGCAATAGTGCAGCCGGACGAAGTATTCTTCGATGTGGGAGCAAACGTCGGGCTTTACACGTTGCTTGCTGCACAGTTAGTTGGAACCAGTGGACAGGTGCATGCGTTTGAGCCAATTGCCGAAAACACTGCGACCATACGGGCCGCGATCCAGTCGAACACGATTACGCAGATTACCGTCCAGCAAGTTGCCGTAGGCTCTAGCGAAGGTGTGTTGCGCTTATTTATCGGCACGCCGGAGACTAGCCCTGAGTGGCGGCGTGATCTGCGGGCATGGGCATCGCGGGTGCCCTCGCAGCGTCGCCCGCTTCAGATCGAGGTGCCCCAAATTAGCCTCGATGCGTATATCCAGCAGCACCACTTGCCACACGTTGATGTCATCAAGCTCGATATTGAAGGCTCTGAACTTGAGGCTCTACGGGGGGGCCAGCACTTGCTCAGCCGGGCCGATGCGCCTGACCTGATCTGCGAGATCAGCCCCTACCTGCTTGCACAGCAGAGTCTCGATTCGCGCCACCTCACCGAGTATCTCGCCGGGTTTGGCTATACCCTCTTTCATATCCTGCCAGATCGTCAGCGCATCCTACACCGTGTACGGCATGCCCATCAGCCGATCCGCTTACAGTATCTTGACCCCACGCAGTTTTTTCCGTTCGAGAGCAATCTGTTCTGTACCAAACAACCCGAACAGGTGCGTGAGCGATCCCGAAGGGGGATTGCATTCATCGGTGAAAAGTTCGCGCAATGAAATCGCCGCTTCGGATGATGCGCGTTGAACTCGTCGAGCATAGCCCCAACAGCCCTACAACTGGCATTGGGCGATATACGCACACGCTGGCCGCACAGCTCAGCCGCTACCCGGCGTATGTGCAGGTGCGGCGCACCACCAATCTTGACCCGCCGCTCGCCCACCGCTTCACCACTCTGCACCACCTGCCACGCGGCGTAGCCCAGCATCAGGCAGGCGCAATTGTTCATTTCCAGCAGATTATGGGCTGTGCCCAGATGCTCTGGAACCCGACCCGTCCCGCCATTGCTACCGTGCATGATCTCGGCGGGCTGGTGTGGACACCAGAATGGCAGCAGCGTGCGGCACTGGATCGGGCCGTAGTGTGGCTGTCGTTGCAGGGCTTGCGCCGCATGGATCGCCTGATTGCGGATTCTGAGTATACTCGGCAGGGGCTGATCCGGCAGCTGCACATTGCACCAGAACGGGTGCATACGATTCATTTGGGGGTAGATCACGCCCACTTTACCCCCCACTCACCCGCCCGCTCGCAGTTCGTCCAGCGTTACCAACTCAGGCCGGATGCCCGCTACCTGCTCTACGTTGGGAATGAGCAGCCGCGCAAGAATATCGCCACCCTGCTGCGTGCATTGGCACAGGTGCGCCAGCACACCCCGAATGTACACCTCTTGAAGGTGGGGGGCGCAGGCGGGGCCGCCTACCGTAGCGCAACCGAGCAGCTCATCGCCCAGCTTGGCTTGCACGATGCCGTGCATCTGGTGGGCCACATTCCAGAGACAGAGCTTCCCCTCTTTTACGATGCCGCCGAGCTGTATGTGCAGCCCTCGTTCCTCGAAGGCTTTGGCTTGCCTGTGCTAGAGGCGATGGCGTGCGGTGTGCCGGTGCTGTGTGCGGCAGCCGGTGCGCTGCCCGAAATAGGGTACACCGCCGCCGCTTACTTCGACCCGCACGATGCCAGCGACTGTGCCGCCCGCATCAGCACGCTGCTGCACAGCCCGCACCGCTTGGAGCAGCTCCGCACAGCGGGGTACGCACGGGCAGCGGGCTTTACGTGGGAGCGTACCGCACTGGCTACGCTGGGCGTGTATCGGCGGGTGGGCTAGTTCGCCTCATCAACACACGGGATCACGGCTATGCTTAAGTCCTCTGCTATAGTTTGGGTCGTGACGATCATTGGCATTGGGGTAGGCTTGGCACAAGCCAAAATCAGCGCGCTGTATCTTGGGGTAGAAGGGGTCGGTGTGTTTGGGCAATGCCTTGCAATCCTCACGCTGATCCAGCTGGTGGTGGGCAATGCCATTTTGCCCGCAGCGGTGCGGTTTGTTGCGCTGGGGCGGGCCGCCAACGACCTTGAGCAAATCCGGCGGGTGGTGATCCTGATGCGGATGTTGGTATTCGCGGTTGCGCTGCTCGCTATGGGAATGATAATCGGCTTTGCCAAGCCACTGGCCTACATCATCTTCAGCACCCCCGCCTTCAGCCATCTGCTCATCTTGCTGGCAGTTAGTCTGCCATTGACCACGCTAGCGACAACGCAGCGCACGCTGCTGCAAGCCTTTGAACGGGTAGACCTTTGGGCCCTCGATACGCTGATCTGGTCGTTTGGCGGCTTGGTGTTGTTGCTGGTGCTTAGTGCCACTTATGGGGTTGCAGGGGCCGTGCTGCACCTGAGTCTACAGGGCCTGCTGAGTGTGGTGGTGGCAACGTGGCTCTATCGGCGGGCACGCGGCCCACATGCCGAGCCGTTGGTGGCGCGGGTGTGGGATGCTGCACTCGTGCGCCAAATTATGACCTATAACGGTGCGGCGGTCAGTGTCAGTCTTGCCTACGCGGGTACGCTGCTGGTGCTACGCGCACTGGTGATCCATCACGCGGGGTTGGCTGCTGGCGGCATCTACCACGTCGTTGTCCAGCTCTCGTTGCAATATCTTGGCATTGCCCTGCTCTCCCTGCTCGCCTACTGGTCGCCGGTGATTGCCCGCTTGCAGAGCCAGAGCGAGATCAGCGCGGCAATCAATAGCTACACCCGCTTGAGCTTGTTCGCGCTCCTGCCGCTGTTGATGGGCGTGATTGTGCTGCGCGAGCCGTTTGTGCTGTTGGTCTACTCGTCCGAGTTTGCGGCAGTACAGTACCTGCTGCCCGCGCAGGTGCTGGCCGATCTGCTGCGGGCCGCATTCTACCCGATGTTCATCTCAATCCTGTTGCAAGGGCGACTCGTCCCTTACGTTGGGATTGGACTGTGCCGCGAAGCCGTGCTGTTCGTGGGGGCGTGGGCCCTGCTTGCACACCTCAATGTGGCAGGGGTCGTGCTGGCAACCCTGCTTGCCAATGCGGGGGTAGCAGTAGTGACGTATGCCTATGTGCGCCGCGCCTTTGGTTTCCGCTACACCGCCGCAAATCTGCGCCTGCTTGGCGCATCGGGCGCGGCATTGGTGCTTGTACTAGGGATCAGCTGCATCGCATCGCTGGCGATGAGTATCGCGCTAGCTATTCCGATTGGGCTGGCGTGGCTATGGCTGAGTAGTACACCTGCCGAACGGACATACGTGCAGGACTACCTCAGCCAGCACCTTGCGCCTGTATTCAGCCAACGGAATTGACCGCGCCCAGCCGCCGCATTATCCACCCGCCCCAGCCTTGACAGCCTCAGGTTTAGTGCTATACTGTTTAGGGTAAAACTGTTCAGGAGTAAACTTTAACCGTTGCCTATTCACAAGGAGCAAACCCGTAATGGCTGCTAACGTTGCCGTGATCTACTACAGTGCGACTGGAACGACCTACGCCCTCGCCCAATCGCTGGCGGAAGGGGCCCAATCCGCCGGTGCCGAAGTCCGTATTCGCAAGGTGCGCGAGCTGGCCCCGGCCGAAGCCATCGCCCAAAACCCGGCATGGGCCGCCCATGTTGCCGCGACGCAGGATGTTGCCGAAGCGACGCTCGATGACCTCGAATGGGCCGATGCGATTATCTTTGGCGCACCCACCCGCTATGGCTTGCCCGCCGCCCAGCTCAAGCAATTCCTCGATACCACTGGCTCGCTGTGGGCACAGGGCAAGCTGGTGAACAAGATCGCCTCCTCGTTCACTAGTGTGGCCACCAAGCACGGTGGCCACGAAACGACGCTTGTGGCTCTGAACAATACCTTCTACCACTGGGGCTGCATTATTGTGCCGCCGGGCTACGCCGATCCGGTGCAGTTTGCCAGTGGCACCCCCTACGGCACATCGTTCATCAGCAACAACGGGACGCTCGCCCCCGACGAAACCGCGCTCAATGCGGCTCTGTTTCAGGGCAAGCGCGTCGCCGAGATTGCGGCCCGTTTCGTGCAGGGCTAACGGCGGCAGCATAAGGGAGCGCGGGGGGGATGCACGCGCCCTCCGTGCTACGGGCTACTTCGGTGCATCCCCAGTAGTTTGACTTGCCCCGCGATACGGTAGACGTAAGCGAATGCGAAGCGTGTTCTGTGTACCTTTTACTTCGAGCACCTTCGTCTGGGACTGTACCAGTTTAGTCAATGCGGCATGACCGTGTTCCTTGAGGCTGAAGGTGGGCTGGACTTGACGCAGAGCTGACCCCAGCGTCGGTAAATCCATCCAACCATCACTGCTTCTTTTGCCTGCAAGCCACGCTTTGATCAATAACGCCTCCAATGCGCTGTACGTATGGATAGGTGGTGCGGGGCTTTCGTCGGTGTAGGCGGGGCAGGCTTCCCAACTGGCGCGGCAGGCGGAGCAGATGCAGGGGGCTTCGGTGCGGCGGGTGGGGCA
>JAAUTZ010000111.1 GCA_012031225.1 Chloroflexaceae bacterium | reverse complement strand
GTGTCAGGTGATAGGGGTCAGGTGTCAGGGGGGCGGGGGCAGGGGGCAGGTGGCGGGTGCGGCGGGTAGATTGCAGCACCACCGGCAGCCAATCCGACAGGAGTTGGAAGGAGCAATAGGTACAGCGTTCCCCGGCTCACTCCCAGTTGCCCTAATTGCTGAGCGTGGCTCCACATAGAGGTCTCCAATCTGCTCTGCTGGGCTTTCGCCCATAGGAATATTGATCAAATTTTTACACCCACCCCTCGATCTTTGATCCCCCGTTGATGCCTTTCGTGGTTTACTACCCACATCACCAGAACGCCGTGGTCTAGACCACACCGTCAGGTGATAGCACGAACTGTGCAACGAACAATCGTATCGCTCTATGGAATGGACTGAAAGGAACCAGCCAGTAATGGACCTAGTCTTTCTGGTACTGATGCTCGGATTATTTGCGCTGTCAGTAGGGCTGATAGCCCTGCTTGAACGTGTTTAGCAAGATTGGATGAAGCAGATGATAATGTATACCATTGGCGCTGTGCTAGCAGTATTCCTGCTCGCCTATCTCCTTGTTGCCCTATTCAAACCGGAGTTGTTCTCATGACGATCAACAGCCTTTTGCAACACGGCTTTTTTGTGCTGGTACTGGTGCTGCTCGTAAAGCCGCTTGGCTGGTATATGGCACGGGTCTTCAGCAACCAGTCATTCGGTCTCGACCGAGTGCTCGGGCCAGTTGAACGCCTGATCTACCGGATGATCGGGGTGCGCCCCGAAGCCGAAATGACTTGGAAACAGTATGCCTTTGCAATGCTCCTGTTCAACGCCGTCGGGTGGCTCGTGCTATATACCCTACTACGCTTGCAACACCTGCTGCCCCTCAATCCAGCAGGCTTCGCAGCACCCGATGCTGATACCGTCTTCAACATCACCACCAGTTTTGTCACCAACACCAATTGGCAGAACTACGGTGGCGAGGTAACCCTGAGTTATCTGGCGCAGATGCTAGGGCTGACGGTGCAAAACTTTCTCTCGCCTGCCGTTGGCATAGCGGTGCTGGTTGCACTGGCACGCGGCATCACCCGCCACACCACCACCACAATTGGCAATTTCTGGGTTGATATTACCCGCAGCCTGCTGTACATCCTGCTGCCACTCTCGTTCATCTTCGCGCTACTCCTCATTTCGCAGGGGGTGATCCAAACTTTCAGCCCCGCTATCACTGGGCAGATGCTCACCAACACCACCGATGCAGCGGGCACGCCAGTGTCAGCCCAAGTGCTTGCCGTCGGTCCCGCAGCATCACAAGTTGCCATCAAGCAACTCGGCACCAATGGCGGCGGCTTCTTCAATGTCAACTCAGCACATCCGCTGGAAAACCCAACCACGCTCTCAAATTTGCTCCAGACGTTCGCGCTAGTGCTCATTCCAGCCGCCCTCTGTTATACTTTCGGCAAACTCATCGGTGACACTCGTCAGGGATGGGCATTGCTGGCAGTAATGTTGCTCATATTTGTGCCACTCTTGATCGGTGCAACCGTTGCAGAACAACAGGGCAATCCGCGCTTTGCCGCGCTGAACATTGACCAAACGGCGAGTGAATTGCAGCCGGGCGGCAATATGGAAGGCAAAGAAGCTCGCTTCGGCATTACCAGTTCGACTATCTGGGCAGTGGCAACCACAGCTTCGTCCAATGGTTCCGTCAACTCCATGCACGATTCGTACACACCGCTCGGTGGTCTCATCCCGATGTGGCTGATGCAACTGGGCGAAGTGATCTTCGGGGGGGTCGGCTCTGGGCTATATGGCTTGTTGATCTTCGCTATTGTTGCGGTGTTCATCGCTGGCTTGATGGTCGGACGCACACCGGAATATCTGGGCAAGAAGATCGAAGCCTACGAAATGAAAATGGCAAGCATTGCCATTCTCGTGCCACCGGCCGCAGTGCTGATCGGCTCTGCGATTGCCGTCGTTAGCCCAGCCGGCTTGGCTGGCTTGCAGGATGGCGGATCGCATGGGCTGAGTGAAATTGTCTATGCCTTCTCATCCTATGGCAACAATAACGGCAGTGCCTTTGCCGGCTTAACAACCGACAGTCCCTTTTACAACACGCTGGGCGGGGTAGCAATGTTCCTGTCGCGCTTCTGGGTTGCTCTGCCTGCCATCGCCATCGCCGGATCGCTCGCGGCGAAGAAGACTATACCGGTTGGCACTGGCACGCTGCCCACCCACACGCCATTGTTTGTGCTGCTTGTGACTGGCACCGTAATTCTTGTCGGGGCACTGACATTTATCCCCGTGCTGGTCCTCGGTCCCATTGTGTCGCATCTGTTGCTGTACGCATAAGGAGATCTGAACCCATGTCCTACCAATCACAAACCACCCCCTCGCAGCAGGCACAAGCCCGCCCGCTCTTTGAGCCTGCGCTGGTGCTGCGTGCTGGGGGCGATGCGTTCCGGAAGCTCGACCCGCGCAATCAAGCCCGCAACCCAGTGATGTTTGTCGTCTGGGTGGGGAGCGTGCTGGCAAGCCTGCTGCTGCTCCAAGCCCTGCTAGGGCAGGGAGAGGCACCTGTGGGCTTCATCTTCGCCGTTACCTGCTGGCTCTGGTTTACCGTGCTGTTTGCCAACTTTGCTGAGGCAATGGCGGAAGGGCGGGGCAAAGCGCAGGCTGATAGCTTGCGGCAGGCCCGCATCGGCGTGCAGGCAAAGAAACTCACCCACTTTCTACCTGCCGAGATGCTCCAACCAGAACACCTACCGACAACCTCAGTGGCTTCGAATGCGCTCCGCAAAGGTGATACGGTGCTGGTGGTCGCAGGTGACATCATCCCCGGCGATGGCGAGGTGATCGCTGGCATTGCCTCAGTCAATGAAAGTGCGATCACGGGTGAGAGTGCCCCAGTCATTCGGGAGAGCGGCGGTGATCGTAGTGCTGTCACCGGAGGCACGACGATCATCTCGGACTGGTTGGTGATCCGGATCAGTGCCGATCCGGGCGAATCATTCCTTGATCGCATGATCGGCATGGTCGAGGGGGCACAGCGGCAGAAAACGCCTAACGAAATCGCCTTGATGATCCTGCTGGCCGCGCTCACCATCATATTTCTGCTAGCAACTGCCACCCTGTTACCCTTCTCGCTCTACAGTGTGAATGCAACTGGCGCAGGGTCGCCGATCACTGTGACGGTGCTGCTGGCCCTGCTCGTCTGCCTGATCCCAACCACGATTGGCGGCTTGCTCTCAGCAATCGGAATTGCCGGCATGGATCGGCTCATCCAAGCCAATGTGATTGCGATGTCTGGGCGTGCTGTCGAAGCCGCAGGCGATGTGGATGTGCTGCTGCTGGATAAGACCGGTACGATTACGCTGGGCAATCGGCAGGCAACGGCATTTCTGCCCGCGCCGGGAGTTGATGAACACCGCCTTGCCGATGCCGTGCAGCTTGCATCCCTTGCCGATGAAACTGCCGAAGGACGTAGCATTGTGGTGCTTGCCAAAGAGCGTTACAAACTGCGGGAGCGTGAGATGCACGCCCTGAACGCAACCTTCATCCCCTTTACAGCACAGACCCGGATGAGTGGGGTGGATCTGCCTGATGGTCGCCAGATTCGCAAAGGGGCTGCCGATGCGATTGAGAAGGCCCTCCAGTCGCAGGGCACGCAGTTGCCTGCTGCGGTGCGGACAACAGTGGCTATGGTGGCACAACAGGGGGCAACCCCACTCGTCGTGATCGAGGGCACACAGGTGCTGGGTATCGTGAAGCTCAAAGATATTGTCAAGGGCGGGATCAAAGAACGCTTTGCCGAACTGCGCCGGATGGGGATCAAGACGATTATGATTACTGGCGACAACCCGCTGACGGCAGCGGCAATTGCGGCCGAAGCGGGCGTGGATGATTTTCTCGCTGAGGCAACCCCCGAAGCCAAGCTCACCCTGATCCGCCAGTATCAGCAGGGCGGGCGGCTTGTGGCAATGACGGGCGACGGCACCAACGATGCTCCAGCACTCGCTCAAGCCGATGTCGCTGTTGCCATGAACAGCGGCACCCAAGCTGCCAAAGAAGCTGCCAATATGGTTGACTTGGACTCCAACCCGACCAAACTGATCCGGGTGGTCGAGGTGGGCAAGCAGTTGTTGATGACCCGTGGGGCGTTGACAACCTTTAGCCTCGCTAACGATGTGGCAAAGTATTTTGCGATTATTCCAGCGGCGTTTGTCACTACCTACCCGATCCTCGATACCCTCAACATCATGCGCCTCGCAACGCCAGAGAGTGCGATCCTCTCGGCCCTGATCTTCAACGCGCTCATTATCATCGCCCTGATTCCGCTTGCCCTGCGCGGCGTGCCCTACCGCGCAGTTGGGGCGGCAGAACTCCTCCAGCGCAACCTGTTGATCTATGGTCTGGGCGGTTTGGTTGTTCCGTTTATTGGAATCAAGCTCATTGATGTTCTCTTAAATCTGATATTCTGAATTGATGAAAGCGAGGCATGTGATGATCCATCACGAACAACGTTTAGTGGACAGGTTGCTGTGGATCGGACTAGGATATAATATTGGTGGGCTGATCCTGATTGCCGCCCTGCTGGCGTTCCTGACAGGATTAGGACAGGCACTTGCTGGTAGGGGGAAATAGAATGTACACACTTCTCGGTGAACAGATCCGCCCAGCCGTGGTGCTGGTACTCGTGATGGCCGTTCTGCTCGGGATCATCTATCCGCTAACCGTAACTGGCATTGCACAGGTTGCCTTCCCACAGCAGGCGAATGGCAGCCTAATCGTCAATGCACAGGGGCAGGTGGTCGGCTCAACGTTGATCGGGCAACCCTTCAGCGAGCCGGAATACTTTTGGGGGCGATTGTCTGCCACCGCCAATCACCCCTATAATGCCGCTGCGTCCAGTGGCACGAACTACGGACCATTGAACGATGACCTGCTGGCAGCAGTGCAGGCCCGCGCCGAAGCCCTGCGTGCAGCCGATCCCGCCCATGATGCACCGATTCCAGTTGATCTGGTCACAGCATCCGGTAGCGGACTAGATCCCCACATCAGCCCCGCAGCAGCACACTATCAAGTGTCGCGGGTGGCACGGGCACGCGGATTGGACGAAGCGATGGTGCGACAGCTCGTAGCCGACCATACTACGGGACGAATGCTTGGCTTTCTGGGCGAGCCAGTCGTCAATGTCCTCACCATAAATCTGGCCCTAGATGGATTGGATTGACGCGGTGACGCGAAGCACGGGAGATTGACCTATGGCGGATCGCCGTCCGAACCCGGACGAACTGCTTGCGCGTGTGCAGGCGGCTGAACAGGCGCGGGTACGCGGCAAGCTCAAGATCTTTTTTGGTGCCGCTGCTGGGGTTGGGAAGACTTACGCGATGCTCGACGAAGCCCGGCAGCGGCAAGCCGATGGGGTGGATGTGGTAATCGGGTGGGTCGAAACTCACGGCAGGGCCGAAACGGCGGCACTTGTGGAGGGGCTGGAAAAACTCGCACCACGCCCCTTGAGCTACCGTGGCACCACCTTGCAAGAGTTCGACCTTGACGCAGCACTAGCGCGGCAGCCTGCGCTGCTGTTGCTCGATGAGCTTGCCCACACCAATGCACCCGGATCGCGCCATGCCAAACGTTGGCAGGATCTGCGCGAACTCCTTGAAGAGGGCATTGATGTGTACACTACTGTGAATGTGCAGCATATCGAAAGCCTGCGCGATGTCGTCGCACAGATCACCGGCATCGTGGTGCATGAAACCGTGCCCGATGCGATCATTGACGAAGCTACCGAGATTGAGGTGGTTGATATTCCGCCCGATGAATTGCTTCAACGGCTCCATGATGGCAAAGTCTATCTGCCGCAGCAAGCCCACGCTGCCGCCCATAACTTCTTCCGCAAAGGTAACCTGATCGCGTTGCGCGAACTGGTGCTGCGCCATGCCGCTGATCGGGTGGACACCCAGATGCAAGACTACCGGCGCGATCACGCGATTACCGAAACATGGCCCACGACGGAGCGATTGCTGGTTGCCGTCAGCACCAATCCCGCAGCGCAACGGCTGGTGCGGGCTGGGTGTCGGATGGCGACACGCCTCAAAGCCGAATGGCTGGTGGTGTATGTGGAATCGGCGGCGGCCCCCGCGGAGCGTGACCGCGCCCAGATAACCCGCACGCTGAACCTTGCGGAACAACTGGGCGCAGAGACAGCAATCTTGACTGGCAACCGAGTTGCTGAGGAAGTGCTGGTGTATGCCCGTACCCGCAACGTCACACGCATTCTCGTGGGTAAGCCTGCACCAACCAACTGGCGCACATGGTTTGCCCGTTCGTTTGCCGATGCGGTTGTGCGGGGGAGCGGCGATATGGATGTCATCTTCATCACTGGTATCGAAGAACAGCAGTTGCCACCACAGCCGCCACTGTCTGTGCCGCCAGCACCGTGGCCTGAATATGGCTGGGTGCTCTTGACAGTTACCCTATGTACTGTGATTGGCGTGGTGTTTGCACCGGCGATTGGCATCAGCAACGTTATTTTGCTGTATCTGACGGGGGTGATCGGGCTGGCAACGCGCTTCCGGCGCAGCTCATTAGTCCTCGCTTCCGTGCTGAGTGTGCTTGCCTTTAACTTTTTCTTTACAACACCCTACTATTCGTTGGAAGTTGATAATCCGCAATACATCCTCACGTTAGCCGTGATGCTAATGGTCGCCCTGTTTATTAGCACACTGACGGTTCGCATCCGTGAGCAGGCACGGGCTGCTCGCCAGCGCGAACAGCGCACCGCCACGCTGTATGCGTTGAGCCGCGCCTATGCCGCCGCCCGCGATCAGGCGAGCATTCTGGCAGCAGTTGCCCGCCACATTAGCAATCTGTTTGGCAGCCCCGTTGCCCTGCTGTTGCCGGATGAGCAAGGTCGGCTCCGGCTATGGCAAGAGCCACCCACATTGCCACTATTGGCAGCCAGCGAGCAGGGCGTAGCGCAATGGGTGTATGACCATGGGCAGCCTGCCGGGCTGGGTACCAACACGCTCCCTAGTGCGGGTGCCCTGTACATGCCGTTGCAGACAACGCAGCGAGTACACGGTGTGCTTGGCATCAGCCCAACCCACGATACCCGCCTGCTTGAGCCGGATCAACGGCACTTGCTTGAAACGATTGCTAGCCAGACCGCACTCGCACTGGAGCGTGCCGCGCTGGCCGTGGAAGCTCAGCAGGCGCAGGTGCAAGTCGAGACGGAACAGCTCCGCAGTGCGCTGCTCAGTTCGGTCTCACACGATTTTCGCACGCCACTGGCAGCGATCACCGGGGCTGCCAGTAGCCTGCTCACGCAACATGCGGCACTGCCCGCCGCAACTACCCACGATTTGCTCAGCACCATTGCCGAAGAAGCGGAACGGTTGAGCCGGCTGGTGCAAAACCTGTTGGAGATGACGCGGATTGAGTCAGGCACGATCCGCGTCAACAAAGCATGGCAGCCGCTCGATGACGTTGTGGGTGCGGTACTCAGCCGACTGACACACCAGCTTGATGGACGCACCATGACCGTTGAAATCCCGGCTGATCTGCCACTGGTGCCACTAGATGAGGTACTGATCGAGCAGGTTCTCATCAACCTGCTGGACAATGCGCTGAAGTACACCCCCGCGGGCAGTCCGCTCGAGCTAGCTGCCACCGTCGAGCACGACGCGCAAGGCGTGCCGACAACCGTAGTTGTGATGCTTGCTGATTGGGGTCCGGGGTTACCCCCCGGCGCAGAGCAGCGCGTGTTTGAGAAATTCTTTCGTGCAGATGCAGCAGCAAGTGGGCGGGGTGCAGGGCTGGGGCTTGCCATTTGCCAGAGTATGGTTGAAGCACACGGAGGGCGTATATGGGCGGCGAGTCGTTCGGAAGGTGGGGCAGTATTCTGGTTCTCACTCCCGCTGGACGGCAGCCCACCGCTGCTCGATGCGCCGTCGCCTGAAGTACAAGGGGGTAATCCTCAATGACCCAAATGCTCCCACTGGTGCTGGTAATCGAGGATGAGCCGCCCATCCAGCGATTTTTGCGGGCTACCCTGACGAGCAATGGCTACCGGCTTGTGGCAGCGATGAACGCCCACGAAGGGCTGTCACAGGCAGCCACCCGGCAGCCAGACATCATCATTCTTGACTTGGGATTACCTGATCTGGATGGGTTAGACGTGACGCAGCACCTGCGTGAGTGGACACATACGCCGATCATCGTGCTCTCGGCGCGAGGTCAGGAGCAGGACAAGATCGCTGCCCTTGATGCGGGCGCGAACGATTATCTGACCAAGCCCTTTGGCGTGGGCGAATTGCTGGCGCGTATGCGTGTGGCCCTGCGGCTGGCCGCACGGGCGAGCACCGGAACGGAGATGTCCGTGTTTCAGGTGCATGGGTTGCGCGTTGATCTTGCCCACCGGCGGGTGTTTGTTGAGACCGACGAAGTGCACCTGACACCCCGCGAATATGGCTTGCTGCTTGTGCTGGTGCGCTATGCCGGGCGCGTCGTCACCCATCGGCAACTGCTCAAGGAAGCATGGGGGCCGGGGTATACCGAGGCGAGCCACTATCTGCGCGTGTATATGGGCCATCTGCGCCGCAAGCTCGAATCCGATCCTACGCGCCCGCGTTACCTGTTGACGGAGTTAGGGGTGGGCTACCGGCTGGTGGATGAGTGATGCGGGCTAATCAGCCGCCGCTCTGGGTGGCGGGGGAGGGCAGGGGGTGAGCGTAGCGCGGTGGTGTTGACCAGCACTGTGTATCCATTTACAATACCCTTGTAGGCGGTGCTACAAGGAAATGAATGATGGCAAAAATGATTGCATTTGGCTGGTACGGCGGGAAATACAGCCACCTTGATTGGCTATTACCACTGCTCCCCAAGACCACCCATTACTGCGAGCCGTTTGGGGGTTCGGCGGCGGTATTGATTAATCGTAGACCTGCGCCGGTGGAAACCTACAACGACCTTGATGGCGAAGTCGTCAACTTTTTCCGGGTGCTCCGTGACGACAAAGATGCCCTGATCGAAGCCATCGGCCTGACACCCTTTTCCCGCGAGGAGTTTCTGCTGGCGGTGAGTGCGCCGCCAGACGGGATCAGTGCTGTTGAGCGGGCGCGGCGCTTCTATGTGCGGGCGCGGCAAGTGCGCACAGGCTTGGCCCAGACAGCGAGCAACGGGCGGTGGGCCCACTGTCTGCTCACGAGCCGGGCGGGTATGGCTGGGGCTGTTTCGCGCTGGCTGGGGAGTGTCGAGGATCTTGCGCTGATCGCGCAGCGTCTGCTGCGGGTGCAGATCGAGCACGATGATGCGCTTGCCGTGCTGCGCCGCTACGACAGCGCGGACACCCTCTTTTATTGCGATCCGCCGTACCCCCTCAGCAGTCGTGGTGGGGCGGCTTATCACTATGAGTATAGCGATGCCCAGCACCGCGAACTCGCGGCAGTGCTGCATAGCCGTGCTGGGAAAGTAGCCCTGTCCGGCTACGACGGTCCCCTGATGCACGAGTTGTATGGGGCATGGTATCGGAGCGCAGCTCCTGCGAAAAACTGCCACTCGGTCAAGTCCCTGCGCCGTGAGGTGTTGTGGACAAACTATCCGGTGGAGGAGCAAGCATTGCTTGAGTGGTCGGCGTGAATACCGGCATGCCACCAGCGGAGCTGTTAGAGGCGGTGTATGCGCGTGTCGCTACACAGCTGGACACACCCTCCATTGCTGAGCCAACCATCCGTGAGTGGCTAGACGTGGTTGTGCGTAGCCCTCAAAATCGTGCGCCCGTCCGCGTGTTGCTCGCGGCACTCCTCGCCAAACTTGACCGTCCGACGATTGACATTCGCAAACCGTATACAGCCATTGGCAGTGCGGACTCCTACTCCGGACGCACCTATGATGAACGCTATCTCACGGCGTTTATTCAGACGCATCGGCTGCCGTGCAATACGACCACCGCGTTTCTCACCCCGGCGTTCCGCAATCGGAACATCGTGCTCACGCCTGATGTCAATCTCGTTGGTCGCCCGCCGAACGTCTACCATGCCTTGTTGCAGCTCCTGAACAGCGTTCACGCAGGGGCAATTTCGGCTGATACGTTGCTTGCCGAAACGATCCGCCAGTTAGTCGTTTTGAGAGATGAGCGACAACGGCGGCTAGCGGCCATACTGGACGATCTGTAGCTGTTGCAGGGTGAATTGGCCCTCTCGGCCGAGGCGATTGTCAGCTTGATTGGGCAGCACTTTGCGCTACCGGGCAGTAGTCGCCTGCCGGTGTTGCTTGTTGCAGCCGCATATCGTGCTGCCGGAGCGCGGCTGGGTGAACGCGCCATGCCCCTATTGGCACACAATGCGGCGGATGTCCAGACCCATGCGTATGGCGATCTGCACGTGACCCTATTGAACGATGAGCAGATCAGAACGTGCTATGAGATGAAGATGCGCCGTGTTACCGAGCATGATCTGGATCACGCAATGAAAAAGATGGCCACAGCACCGTATCTTCTCGACAACTATATCTTTATCACGACCGACGCAATTGATCCCCACGTGCAAGCGTATGCCCGCAGGCTGTATGCCACAACCGGTGTGGAGTTTATCGTACTGGACTGCATCAGTTTTCTGCGCCATTTTCTGCACCTGTTCTACCGCTTGCGGGTGCCGTTTCTCGATGCCTATCAAGAGCTGCTGCTAGCTGAGCCCGAGAGTAGCGTTCATCACGCCGTGAAGGAAGCCTTTTTAGCGGCACGGCTGGCAGCGGAAAGCAGTTCGAGGGATGAAGCCTGATCGCGCTGTTCCCCTGTGCTGCCCTGTGATTGTCTGTCCCACTGCTCATGGGACATGACCCAGCTGGCACCAACTGCAACGGCGTTCAACCATTGCCACGAGCAAAATAAGCGCATCAAGGACGGGCTGCATCGGCGGCTTCCTCAGCAGCGGCGAGGCGGGGTGCAAGGCGGGCGGCGAGGGCCGGCCCATACCACTGCGCCACCAACAGCAGCGCAAGGGTCTGCTCATCGGCGTGCGGGTGGCGCCGTTGCAACGCCAAGCGGGCCAGCTCACGCGCATCGTGCGAGAG
>JAAUTZ010000026.1 GCA_012031225.1 Chloroflexaceae bacterium | reverse complement strand
CGCAGGCGGGGCGGGCGGGGCTGGTTCCGCCGCAAGCGGGCGCGGCGTGTGGCGCACAAAGATTGGCGCATTACCGAGCGTCAGGGCAACTTGGTTGTTTTCGGCTTGCACCGTGCGCTGATCGTTGTAGAGATTGGCAACCTGCGCCGCGTCTGAATTGGTGGGTAGGCGCACCACCTGTCCCTCTTGCAACGCCCAGAGCACATCTACCACCTCGTCGCCTTGCCCAAAGCGTACCCCTTGTGCGCTGTTCATGGCGGTTAGGTTATCTAGGTAGAATACGCCTGAACCCGTCTCGGAGTTGGGGTTGTCATCGAGCAAGAAGGCGACAATCTCGGCCGGGAAGTCGAGGCGCAAGTTGGCACAGCCGCTCTCGCACCGCCAACCCTCTACCGTGCCATTGATTGGCGTAGAGAGGAACCGCCACTCGTCGCCCACGCCAACCACGCCGAGCCGGAATTTGAGGATCTCGCCCTGTGCATCACGCAGCGCAATCAACAGCTCGTGCCCGCTGCCATTGCCAGAGACCCACACACCGAGCTGGGCCGGGCTGCCGGTAATGCGGATCGGCTGGCGCAGGTTCAAGCCCACGAAATCGTTGCCGCCCGGATCGAAAAAGTCGTAGCGCAACTCGCCTGCGGATCGCCCGGCATACGCCCGTGCGGTGCTTGCGCCGAGCGTGCCGCGACGCGGATCGGAGGAGGCCCACTCGCGGGCTTGCTCAAAATCCAGCACCACCCCCTCGCTGCCAATCGTGAGGGCAGTGGCGTTGCCCGTATTGGCAAGCTGCTGGTTCAGGGTGCGAAAGGCACTGTAGGCCACCTTCTGGGCAAACATATCGGTGCGCCCAGAGCCGTGCCCGATCAAGCCATACTCATTGTTGCGCGGGTTTTCATCCTTAAACTTGTACCATATGACCTTCTCTACACCAGCCGCTTGCAGCAGCGCGGCTCCCCGAATCAGGTAGGCCGCTTGCGTATCAGGGTTGACCGTGTTCGGCGTGCGATCTGCATGGCCCGTAGACCAGCCGTACTCCGTCGCCCAGATCGGCTTTGCGCCGAATTGGGCATTGAGTAGCTGCACCTTCGCCAGATCACCGCCATCGCCGATCTGTCCGGTTTCGGGCGTGAAGGGGTCTACATACGGATGCACCGCCAGAATGTCAAACGCATCCCAGCCACCATTGGCGTGGATGTCGCGCAGGAAGCCGAAATTGACCGGAACGATGCCGGCACTCAGGATTTGGGCGGTGGGATCAACGGCCCTGATGCGGCGCGAGGTGGCAACCAGCAGTTGCGTATACTCCCCCGCATTGGGCACTCCACCCCAGTAGAGCGGGTTCTCCGGCTCATTCCAAATCTCCCAATGGCGCACTTTGCCTTTGTAGCGGGTGGCGGCAGCTTCGGCAAAGTTGACGAAGCCGAGCAGCCGCTCGCCGCGTGGCGGGCCTGCCGCCGGATCATCGTTGAGCAGCCCAATGATATTGATGCCGCGATTATGCAGATCGTTGATGACCCGATCCAGCATCCCCCAATCATACGTACCGTCGCGGTTGCGGCTCACCTGCCCCCACTGGAACTCCTCACGAGCCCAGCCGAGGTTCGTATCGCCGAGAACTTGCAACGCGGTATGCATGCGGTCATAGTCGCCGTGCCGCGTCGCAATATGGCTATTCACCCCAAAGGCTGATTGCCCCGCTTGGGCCGCAACTGGCGGCACGCTCGGCAGGGTGCCCAGCACGGGCAGCAGGGTGGCAAGCACAAACAATCCGAGTAGCCAAACTGTAGAACGATAGAACTTCATAATGTCTCCTTCGCCTGTCTCCAATACGAATCCGTGGCTTGATGAGGATCGTCACTGTGCCGCATCCGTTCGGCCCAGTCACTGCCGTATATAACGCCCGCTGCCCCACCCAATTCGGAGCGGGCACGTTACAAAAGATTACATTATGAGGTGCTGCCGGGCGACATCGCCCACGCTCGGCATTAAGCGGTGGGTGCGCCGGGCGCACAGAACCATGTGCGCCGAGCTGGTTGCAGCAAGCCGATGGTGAATGTGCCTAGCTCCTCGGTAATTGTCACCACATCCAACACGGTGAAACGCAGGTGGAAGCCCGCCACCACTGTGCCGTGGGGATCATACTGCCGCCCACCGAGCGCGTAGCGGTAGTACTCTGGATCATAGTCGAGGATCCCTTCGGCATCGAGCAGGGGCACTTCGGCAACGAGCGTGATATACTTGCCGATGGCCCGCTCAAGCAGTTGCACCCGGGCTTCGGGCACAGGAAAAAACATTGCCCGTTGCCCCCTGTTGGCGTGGACATACTCGTTGCCGTTGTAGTGGAAATCGTGGGCTTGCATCCACGCCTCGCTCCGGCTGAGCGTCTCACAGATGTGGACAATACGATTCTCAGGGGCGGTATCACCAGAGCCGTCTGACCAACGCCGGATCACATACCGAACTGCTGCCATTGTTGCCTCCGCCCGTATAACGTGTGATAGCGATGTGCTTGAGTTGGATCTAGTGTAGCAGATCATCAGGTATTCAGTACAGGCTCAGCGGTTGACGTTCGCGCCAGCATGCCCATTGTTACCGTTGGTAGTGGTATGGTAGTGGGGCATACACGGCGATTGGTGCAGCATGGCGGTGAGGGCATGGGTGGGCATGGGCTTGCCCGTGAGGAAGCCCTGTACCACTTCGCAGCCCGCACGCTGCAAGAAGTCGAGTTGGTGCTTGGTCTCTACGCCTTCGGCCACTACCGTCAGGCGGAAGTTGTGCGCGAGCGAGATGATCGTCTGCACCAGCGGCACGGTATCGCTAGGGGTAGCACTCGGACTGCCAAGCGCATCTACGAAGGAGCGGTCAATCTTGAGGCTATCTACATGCAAGCGTTGTAGGTAGGCAAGGGAGGAGTAGCCCGTGCCGAAATCGTCAATGGCAATGCGGATGCCCAGCGCACGCACGTCGCGCAGGCGTTGTGCGCCCGTCGCGTGATCTTGCAGGGCGGTGCTTTCGATCAGCTCCAGTTCAATCAGCTCGGCGGGCAGGCGATAGCGGTTGAGCATCTCCTCAAGGCTCTGAATGAAATTGGGGTGGAGCAGTTGCGCCGCCGAGACGTTCACCCCCATCCGCAACGGATACCCAGATGCATACCACGCCGCCGCTTGGCGCAGGGCCTCCTGTAGCACCCACGAGCCAATGGCAAAGGTTAGCCCGCCCGCTTCAGCGACGGGCAGGAACTGCCCCGCCGCGAGTAGCCCACGTACCGGATGTTGCCAGCGGATCAGGGCTTCCACGCCATACAGCGCACCGCTCTGCATATCCCACTGGGGCTGATAGTAAAGCAGCAACTCGTTGTTCTGCAAGGCGATATGCAGTTGCTGCTCTAGCTCTAGCCGTTCGCGGGCTAGGGCACTCATCTCCGGCGTAAACTGCACCACCTGATTCGCGCCATTGGCTTTGGCACGGGTCATTGCCCGATCTGCACATTGCAACAGTCCACTCACGGTATCGGCATCGCTGGGCGCAAAGCTCAAGCCAATGCTGGCGGTGATGATGAGTTCAAACGCATCGAGGGTAAACGGGCTACGCAGCGCGTCGAGCAGATGCTGGGCAATCCGCAGGGCATCGGCTGGATTAGATGCCTGTGGCAACAGCAGCGCGAATTCATCCCCGCTCAGGCGGGCAAGGATCCCGCGTGGCTCGGTAATCGCGCGCAGGCGTTGGGCAACCAGATTGATCAGCATATCGCCCGCTTGATGCCCAAGCACACTGTTGATCTGCTTGAAGCGATCAAGGTTGATGATGCCCAACACTACGGCGTGTTGGCGGGCGCGGTTGTGTTCAAGCACATGCTGTACCGCCTGCTCAAAGCCAGCCCGATTGAGCAATCCGGTTAGGCTATCGTGGTGGCTCTGGTACGAAATCTGCTCATTCAGGAAGAGCCGATCTACGGCCAGCGTTGTGAGGTAGCGGGCAGTTGCGAGCAACGCCAGATCATCAGAATCAGGCTGGCCGGGACTGGTACTGTAGACAACAATTACCCCAACTGCCGAGCCATCGGCATGCAGGATTGGAGCCGTCCAGCAGGCATGAAGGTCATAGCGCAGGGCAACTTTGCGCCAGATGGGCCAAGCGTGGCTCTCAACAATATTCTCCACCAGCACGGTTTGGCGTTGGGCGAGGGCGGCGGCACACGGCGTACCGGGCACGGGCTGACGCTCAACGTCGTGATAAAGCATGGGGAAGTGTTGCCGGATTTCATTTGAGTAGGCTTGCGGCAGGCGCGGGGCGGCCCGTTGCACCACCTTGCCACTGGCAATGATCTGCAAGACGGTGCGCGATTGGGGAATGTGCCGCTCGATCAGGGTAGCGATGCGGCTCAAGACGAGCGTCAGTTCGTCGCCGCGCACAAGAGCTTCGAGGACTTCGAGTTGCTCGACTGCCAAGCGGTGGGCGCGGATGTAGGGGGTAACGTTGTGCAGGCGCAGGATCATGTGTTGCACCACGCCTTGATAGTCGAGCAGGGGCACACACCGCCAATCTACGAAGTAGCGGATCGCCATGTCAATCTGCATGGTGAGCGTGCCCTGCTGTTCGGTCGGGTTGAGTTGGGTGCAGAGAGCTTCAAGCTGCGCCTCAAAGTCTGCCCCCCACAGGCTTTGCAGGGCGTGCAAGGCTTCGTGGTGGAGTGTTTTGGGGGCGTAGCCCGTGAGCTGCTGGAACAGCACATTGGCAAACTGCATCGTCAGGCGCGGCGGGGCGGAGGGAATGTGGGTGACTTTGATAATCAGCACCGCGTCAGTGGTTTGCTGGATCGCCTCCGAGAGCACATCGCTGAGGAGCGTAGCCTGTTTCTCAAGCGTAATATCGCGGGCGATAGCGTGGATCAGGTACGTATCGGAATCACTGATCGCACTCCAGCGCAGCCAGCGATAGCTGCCATCGGCGTGCCGAAAGCGGTATTCGATGCCATTGGCAACGTTGCCATCGCGGATCATGTGGGCCATCTGAAGTGCGGCCACCGTATCTTCGGGATGGATGAAATCGAGGGTGCGTTTCCCGATCAGAAAGGCTTCTGGGTAGCCCATCAAGTCGTGCCAAGCGGCATTGCAGTGCTTAATCTCGGCATCATCGCCAACCACGATCAGCAGGTCGGGGGAGAGTACAAAGAAGCGGGCGAGGTCTTTCTCGACCGCCCGTTGCCCCGTAATATCCCGGATCAGCATCAGCACATGGGTTGGGCTAGCGGGCACAATCCGCGCCTCATAGAAGTGTTCGCTGGTTAGCATCGTCGTGCGGTATTCAAACAAGCCGATCTGGCCCATATAAAGAACCTGCTGGAAACACTGGCGCAGTTGGGTTGCCGTAGCCGGATCAGCGATCAAGGCCGTGAGCGGCTGCCCAACGAGGGTGTGGGCGGGCGGTAGCGCATATTCGGGGGGGATGTGGGCATCCTCGATTTGCCCTTCTGCCGTGAGCATAAACAGTGCGTCCGGCAGCGCATTGAGCAGGGTACGTTGGCGGTTCTCGCTACTCCGCAATTCGTGCTGCGTGTGGCGCAGTTCGTCAATTTTGGATTGCAGCAGGGTAGCAGTGCGGGTCGTAGCACGCTCGCGTTCTTGCACCCGTTGGGCAAGTGCGGCATGCGCTTCGCGCAAGGCTTCATCTACGCGCAGTCGTTCGCTGGTATTGCTGATGTGATAGCCCAGCACGGGCGGGGTGTCCGCGCTCGTGGAGAGCAATGTCACGGCGGCGTGTGCGTGAATGAGCTTGCCCGCCTTGCAGCGATAGGTGCAGGAGCCGTGCCACGTTTGGTGTTGCTGCACATGGCGAACCATCTGCTCAATCAGCTCAGGTGGATCTGCGTGGAGCTGCTGCAACATGATGCCCACAAGCGAGCCTTCACAGCCGAGTAGGGTATGACAGGCAGCATTGGCGTAGAGAATTGTGCCGTGCAGATCGGCCAGCAGCACCGCATCCGCGAGCTGTTCTGTCAGGCGTATGAGGCTTGTAAGCCGTGGATCGGCAGGATTCACGGCTGGGAGTGATTGCGCCGCCATAGGATGGGTTGGGAGTGACGGCATGCCGCTCTGAGGATCATCGGGTGATTGCACGGGGCATACTCCACGAATACGTTATCATAACCATTAGAATGCGACTATATGTATGATATAGATACCATACCATAGATTATGGATAAAATCTAGCAACGGCTATCGGTTTTATCTGGATTATATACACAAAACAATAGCTGCTACTCCTGTGCAACAGTGACAGTGTGTAATCGCCTACCTACCACACCCGCATGGCTGGATCGCCGAGCAGGACGAAGGTCTCTAACACTTCAAGTGTACCAGCCTGTTGGGGCGAGAGTTGCCGCCACGCACTGAGCAACGCATCGCCAACCCGCACCTCTGGATCGCTTGTCAGGGTGCGAGCGAGGGTGCCCGCCAGCCACGCCTGATCATCAGGCAATGTTAGGCTAGTGGGGGCAAGCAGGGCAAGGCTGCCGCCAGCGGGATGCCACAGCAACACTTCGGCGAGGGTCTCCTGTTGGGGGTGGTGGAACAGTCCGGTTAGGCAGGTGAAGTGCAGCATTAGGTGGGCGGGCGGAGCGGGGAGCGCGGCAGCGGTGGCGGTGGTGAGCAAGCCCGCCTGCCCCCACTGGGTTACGCTGCCGTGCCCAAAGTAGGCAACAAGCTGGGGCTGGGTGCTGAGGTCTACTTGCACGGTGGTGGCATCGGCGGGCGAACGAGCCACAACAAAACGCGGCACAGCGGGAGTGGCGGCAAAAGGCGCGGCAAATAGCAGGGCATCCCGCTCGAAACGCGGCTCTTGCCCATCCACTACCAGCAACGCCGATTGCAGCGCGGCAGGCTGGGCGGCATGGGCGAGCAGCTTGGCGAGCCACACCTGCACCTGTTGCGGGGTAGTGGCGGGGATGCGCCCGATTGCCAGATCGGGGCGGCGATCCCCATTCAGATCGGCAAGCGGCACGTCGCTAATGGTCCGCCCGCCGTAGCGCGTGTACACGTCTGCGCCCGGCAGGGCAAAAGCGGGCGGAGGGGCGGTGTAGCCCACCGGATCGTAGGTGGCATCGCCGACCAGCAGCACGTAGCGCGGCGGTGGTTGCCATGTCGCGGCGGCGTGTTGCAGCAGGGCCCGCACGGCCGCCGGATCGGGCGTGCCGGAAGCAATCTGATTGAAGACCTGCGCCGTCGTGAGGGTCTGCACCTGCAAGCCGTGAGCGCGGTGCAGATCAAGCAGGGGCGTGAGTTCGGCGAGGAGCGGCTCGGCACCGATCACGAGATAGTCGGCTCCAGCTTGCGGGCCGATACTGCGCTGGGCGGCGGTGATCGGGGTGATCTGCACCGGCTGCCAGCCATCGCTGCCAATCGCCACATGGCGCGGCGCGGCGGTGCTGCTCAGGGTGATGCGCCCCTGCGTCGGGGTGAGGGTGGCGGTGGCGGTGAGGAACGCGCTGGTAGGCTCTAGCGCAAACACCTGCACCTGCGCCGAGTGCCAGCCATCGCTGGGCTGCGGGGCAAGGTAGGCAGACCATGTTAGCTGTTCGGCGATGGGGCGCAGGGGGCGGGCATAATCGAGCACGAGCCAATCAAGCTGCTGCACATCGAGCGGGCGATCTGCGGGTAGCTCTAGCTCCAGTTGATTCACGCCGTCGCGTAGCCCCCCTGCCGGAATGGCGAGCGTGGCGGTATAGTAGGCTTGCCCATCCCACGCCAGCGTGCCGAGTGCTTGCCCATTCAGGCGCACTTGCAAGAGATGGGCGGGCGAGATCGGGGCCCTGCTATTGCCCCACACTCCTAGCGCAAGCTGGGCGGATGCGGGCAATGGCTCAGCCAATGTTAGCGGGATTGCTTCGGTGTGTGGCGCGAGCATGCGCTGCCCCAGCCACGCATCGCCTACCCCAAGTGGCACGAGCGAATCGTACACGGCGGCGGGGGCATATTCAACCGTGGCATGGGCGGCATCCGGCGGCAGCGTGGGCAGCGGGCGGGTGTGGCGCGGATCGGGCACGGGCAGCGCAAGCGGCGGCAGCGTGACAATTACGGGTGGTGGTTGCGCTTCAAGCAGGTAGATCGCATCGGGCAGGGCGTGGGCAGGCACATACCAATACAGCGCATCAGCCGCGATCAGGAGCGGGTGGGGCTTGCCGCGCCAGTGCAAGTGCCACTGCGCCGCCGGATCCTGCGGGGCGGGCATGCCGTGCGCGGCTAATTCGGCGGCACTGAGCCGTTGCACGCCCGCTTGGTTGGTGTGCAGGCGAAGCGCAACCGGCGATGGCGCAGGCGCGGCAGGCGGTGAGACAGGAGCCGCACACGCCGCTAGCACCGCAGCCAGCAACAGGACTAGCGCGTAGGTAGGCACTAGGTAGGGATCGGCGAACGCACGCTGCCGCTCCCCGTAACGTTGCCGCACAATGCCCGTGCTATCGCCCCACTACCACGAGCGGCAGGAAAAGGCGCGTGGCCGGCTCGTCACTGAGCGGGAGCAGGGGCCCGATTAACTCGGTGCTCTGGTCGAGCATCACCACCTCGATGAAATAGCGCGTCGTGGCTGTGCCGGTGCGGTCGGTGAAGCTGTAGTCCGCGCCCATGAAGCTATCGCCCTGCGCCGGAATCAGCCTACTGAGCGGAGTAGGCGGCACATTCGGAGCGGTGCTTGCTAGCACCCGAAAGCCGGCCGTCTTGATCTCAGTAGCGGTAGACCACGTTATCAGCACCCCTGTACTGCTGCGGGTTGCCGCAAAGCCGATGAAGGTGACGCTGGCATAGGCAACCGACAAGCTGACGAGCAGCGCAAGCACAGCAGCAGCGAACAGCGCGAATGCCGACAGCACGAGCCTGCGACGCGGCGATGTTGTGGTTGTTGCAATCATGTAAGTACACTCCCCTTCTTGATGCCATTGGTGAGCATTCACTCAGCCCGTACCAGTGGCAGATACACCCGTTGGATTGGCTCTGGCGGCTCCGGCAGCACAGCGGCGGTTGGTAAGCGCAACGCCGGATCGCCCAGAATCCCAAACGTATCCAGTAAATCGGCATGCACCCCCGCCAGATACAATGCCACTTTGCTGGCATGCACTGCCGCCCCCAAGGATGGTACACGCTGCTTGTACACCGCCGTGAAGAAGCCGTGTTGCAGCCAATCGTGCCCCGTTGCCACGCCTAGCCCGGTCGGGGTGTAGGCGGCGACAATCCCGCCGCGGGCCTGCCGCAACGCACTTTCGGACAAGCCGGGCCGCGCCGGGTAGTGCCAATAGCCTTCCAGACAGGTCATCGCTATCATGAGCGGGCGGCGGTTCTGATTGGTGAGGCCTGCCAGATCGCGTGCTTGCCAGATGCCTTCAGCCGCCCAACGTTCAATGGCGGCGTGTCCATTATACCCCAGAAACAACGTCTGCGGGTTGTTGATCGCGGCCGTGATTGCGGTATTCAAGGCAGGGCACGCGCCCCCACGCGGGCAGAAGTCATTCAGGTAGAGCCGCGCATAGGGCACATCGGCGGTGAAGGAACGCGCAATGATCTGCTCACTCTGGGCGACAAAATCGCCCGCCGGATCGGGGATGTTATCGGCAACCATCACGACGTTGCGCGGCTGCTCGGCAGGCGGCAGGGTGCCCAACTGCTCAAATTGGAGCGTCGCGTCAATGATCGTGTTGAGTTCAGCCACGCTGTTGACGGGCAGCCGCCCAATCGCCATATCCGGCAATACGTCATTAGTCAGCATAGCGAGGCGGCTGGTTGCGTCCGTTTCGCCCTGATACGGATCTACCCATGCGAGGTAAGGCGGGATATACACCGTGCCGCCGCCATAGGTGGCGGGGGCGTGGTTGAGCATATTCCAGTGCCCATCGCCGACTAGCAGCACCATCGCGGGGGCGGGTGGTTGCCACGCCTGCATGGTGTAGGCGAGGAAGCTACGGATCGCACGCGGATGCACAATGCCATTGTTGAATTGGTTGTACAGATCGGCAATCTCTACCACCGCCACGCGCAAGCCCTGCGCCGCCCGATAGTCGGCGAGGCGTTGCACTGCCGTGCGGAAGGCGGCGTGGGTGATGATGATGTAGTCTGCACCGCGTGCCGAGCCGAGATCGGGCGGGGTGTAGCGGCTGATGGCCGCAGGCGCACGCACGGCCGCGCGGGCCAGCGCAATGAAGCGGGCGGGGGGCTGCGTGGGCGGGGTGTTGCCTGTAGCGAACGTCAGGCGGAAGCCTTGGGCATCGGTATCCAACTGGGCATCGGTGAGCAGGACGGGAGCCGCCGGATCGCTGATGTCGAGCAGCAGCAGTTCATCGCTGAGGAAGCCCGCGAGCTGGATTTGGCTCGCCGCCGTGCTAGCCGCCGGAAAGGTAAGCTGATTGTCGCGGGCGATCAGGCGGCGCAGGTAGCTGACCTCAAACCAATCGAAGAGCATATCGTTGAATGTGACGGCGGCATCATTGAAGATCGTGAGCGCAAGCTGGTTGTTGCCATCGCGCACAGCAGTATGCGGCAGCGGGCCCGCAAACTGCCACACATCGGCGGCTCCGCCTTTACCCCAGAAGGCATCGGCCACGAGTGCGCCATTCAGTTCGGCACGAGTGTGATAGTTGGGCTGGCCGCGTGCGGCATAGGCGCGGGCTACCAATTCGCCGCGCACGGTTGCACTATAGGGGCTGGTCGCCGGATCAGGGAGGGCGATGCTGTAGGTGCGGCGGGCTGGTTCTGTGCCATCGGTCTGGATCCGTTGCCAGAACCACGTCTCTTCGCTGGTAAAGTGCGCCGGGAACCATGTCAACGAACGTTCCGCCCGCACCGTCTCGGAGAAGGTGGTCTGAAGGGGCAGGTTGGCATCTGGCGTGGCCGGGCGGGTTGCTATCCGGATCCCGTCGGTATCGCGCACTGCCAGCCAGCAGACATTGGTCTGGGTGTATTTCTCTTCCATCACGGAGCCGCGAAACTGCGTGGCATAAAAGAGCAGCGTATCTTGGGCGGTCAGCTGTTGGGTGGGGCTGCCTGCCACCCGCTCAATCAGCAGGGCGGTAGGCTGTCCGCCGCAGGTCAGGTGCAGCTGTGGCGGACGGGTGCTAGCGAGGTTCAAGCCGAGCGCGGCGAGTTCTGCGCCAGTGATCTGATAGACTCCATCCGCCGTTATCTCGATGCGATAGCGCGGAGTCGGATCAGGTGCAGCAACTTGGGCGAGGGTGGGGGCGGGGGTGCGCCACGCCTGCGCCTGCTGCGCGTTGAGCAGATCGAGCGCGGGCGCATACGGATCGGGCGTGGGCGAGGTGGCGGGTGGTGCGCCAGTGGGGCCGAAATCCACCCGCACCTCTAGCTGATGATACCACGCGAGGCTGCCGGTTGCAGGGGTATACACAAAGGGCGTAAGCTCAATTCGCACGATGCGCTGATCGCGCTGCCACAGATCGGCGGTGATGCGAGCCGGTGTTGGCGGAAGCGGAGCGGAGCTAGCATACGCGAGCGGATCGGGGAGGTACGCATCTACGCCCGGCTGAAGTGGCTCAGCCACCGGCTGCGGCGTAGGCACAGGCGCAAGCCAGACGGGAGCCGGGTAGGTGTGGCGCGAGCCAGTGGCGATCTTCAGGGTGGGGGTGGCATCGGCAGGCACCGCCAGTAGCACCGCAAAGGTGGGCAAGGCGGGTGTGCCGATGCTGCCGCTTTGGGCGGCTCCAGCCAGCCCGATCTGCTGCCGTTCGCGCTGGGTCGCGGGCGCACGGGCATGGGTGCCGATCTCGAAGGGCGGCGTGCTGAGGCGCAGGTGTGCGCCATATGCGTCACTCTGGACGAGGTGGACGACCGCCGGATCAGGCCCGGTTGCCCCCTGCACCAGCGCAGGCGATGCCACCCAACTACCGCTCAGGAGCCAGACAACCAACACCAGCCCACACCAACGGTGCAGGCGATAGGTTGTGTACCGTACAGCGCACTGCATGGCATTGCCCTACGGCTTGGGCGGACGCGGTGGGTCTCCCCCACCACCGCCACTACCCGGATCGGGGGCAGGCTTGGGCGGGCGCGGCGGATCGCCCCCGCCACTTGGCTCACCAACTGGCTTATCTGGCAATTCTGGGTCAACCTCATCATCAATGATGATACTGCCGGGCGTGCCCGCATTGGTTTGCAAGCGTCCTTCGTACAAGATGGCGGGTGGTGTATAGGCTATGCGTAAGTTGGACATACTCTGTTCTTTCGTCACGATGCGTTTCAATCCCCCTCCGAAACGCAGACTGCTGAGAGCGACACAGCCTTGCTCCTCCGTACAGCAACAAACGATGATTGCGGTAGAGATTAGGGCAGGATGCAAGTGGTGTCCTTCATATTATAATACATCTCGCAAATTGATCTAGCCCCAATCTACCTAGCATTATGCCTTATCTCATTCCTTCGGCGGCAAGGCGGGATCGTCAGCCGACAGCGCATTCACATCAATGCTGCGCTGGATCACGCTACCGGGCTGTTCAAGCGGGTTCAAGGCAACGCGCAAGTGATAGAGGTTTTCGGCAGTGCTCGATTTGCGGTACATATTTACGCGCAAGTAATAGAATTCTCGCTCGGCGGCAGTGTGGGTGTGTTTCAGTTGCTCTGGCGTTTGCCCCGCCTGATTCGAAAACTCCACGATTTGAAGGCGGCTGTTGTAGAGGATCAGGTCGTAATCGGCTTCGGCGGGGATCGCCCCGAGATTGACCTGCACCGCCTGATTAGGATCGAGGTAGATCAAGTAGTAGTCATCCTCGCCCTCATTGGGATCAATGATCTCATCATCCTCGAAGCTGCCGAGACAATACGCAGACGGCTGCTCGTTGGCTTGGTTGGGCACATCGTTATCCTCAAAGTCATTGCACTGTGCCAGCACCAACTGTATCGCCCCTGTACCGAGCGTCTGCCCGGCTTGCGCCTGCACCTGCGCCATGCCCAGATCGGGCGTGGCATAGAGGGGCAACGTTGCCCGTCCAGTGGCGTTGGTGGTCGCTTCGGCAAATTTCTCGCCAGTGGCAAACCGCCCCAATACGGTACTTAGCACCACCGGATATGACCCTATCGGGGCCCCGCTCGCATCTTGCACTTGCACCACCAGCAGGCTTTGGCGGCGCACATCGGCGGGTAGCTCAACTGGCAGACCGGTGATGGTGACACGCTCTGGCACAAGCAGTTGCACTCGTGTCTGCTCGCTAAAGACCTGCTCCTCAAATTCGACGTGCGCGGTGACAAACGCAGCATCGGGGGTAATTTCGAGACTCGCCTGCAACGTCGTGCTAACTGTGCCGGTTGCATCGCTATGCTGCTCCAGTGTGGTATCTTGGTTGGCGAATAGGCCGCGGGTGGTGGACAGGCGCACGGGAATGCCTACTCGCGGCTGGTTGTAGCCATCCCGCACTGTCACCGAGATCGCCGTCGTGCTGACCCCGTTGGCGGGCAGGCGCGGGTCAGCACTGCTCAGATCAAGCTGCACTGGGGGGGCGGTGCGGATCACAAGCGGCAGATATACTCGGCTTGGGCTTTGGGCTTGCCCGACTGCAATCATCCAGAGCAGCAGCCCAACCACGGCGGCAAAAGCCAGCGGATAGCGCAGCTGCCACCGGCGGCGTTGCAGGGGGCAATATGGGTCGGTAGATCTCACGGGGTTATCTCCATCCGTTGGGTTGTCGGTATGCTGCGGTGTTATCCACGCGCACGGTTGACTTAATGACACATCCCCCCGCACGGCGGGGTTTGTGCTACAGTATGAATCAGGATTACTTTCATGATACGCACGCGTGGTTTTTTCGCAAACCGGAACGGATCGCAATACCAGAGACGAGGAGCAGACAATGGCAGGCAACAACGGCAGCAATACGAGCAATGGCACAAGCGACCTGCAACGCGCCGCACCGAATGTACTTGGCACGCCGCTTGAGGTGTGCGGCACCGCACCGATGACCGGCTTTTACCGCGACGGCTGCTGCGAGACGGGACCCCAAGATCGCGGGCGACACGTCATCTGTGCGGAAGTGACGGCAGAGTTTCTCGCATTCACGCGGCAGCGCGGCAACGATCTCAGCACGCCGCGCCCAGAGTACAACTTTCCCGGCTTGCGGCCGGGGGATCGCTGGTGCGTGTGTGCCGCACGCTGGCAAGAAGCCCTCGAAGCGGGGGTTGCACCGCCGGTGATCCTTGCAGCCACGCACGCCGCCGCGCTCCAGATCGTCCGTCTCGCGGATTTGCAGGCGCACGCCCAAGATCAAGGCGAAGTCGTCTAGCTCATCACCAGCCCGCCATCCACCACAAACGTCTGGCCGGTGATGTAGCTGGCGGCAGGCGCGGCGAGGAAGCAGACCAGCGCGGCCACATCGGCGGGTGTGCCAAGCCGCCCCAACGGGATTGAGGCAAGTAACGCCTGCCGTGCTTCGGGGCGAATGGCGGCGGTCATCTCAGTTTCGATGTAGCCGGGGGCAATCGCATTCACAGTGATATTGCGGCTGCCAATCTCGCGGGCGGTGGCGCGGGTGAAGCCGAGGATCCCCGCTTTGGCGGCGGCATAGTTGGCTTGCCCAGCATTGCCCATAATGCCCACCACAGAGGCGATGTTGATGATGCGCCCGCTGCGGCGGCGGGTCATGGTGCGGAGGGCGGCCCGGGTACAGAGGAACACCCCGCGCAGATTGGTGTGCAGCACCGCGTCGAAATCCTCATCGCTCATCCGGAGCAACAGCATGTCGCGGGTGATGCCCGCATTGTTCACGAGAATGTCGAGCTGCCCGTACTGCGCGAGGAGGGCGGCAAATAGCCGTTCCACATCGGCGGGACCACTCACGTCGGCTTGGATCGCCTGCGCCTGCCCACCCTGCGCCGTGATCGTTTCCACAGTTGCCGTGGCGGCTTCGGCATTGCCACGATAGTTGATCACGACAGTTGCACCGGCGGCAGCCAGCGTGGTGGCAATCGCCTGCCCAATCCCGCGCCCGCCGCCTGTAACCAGCGCAATCTGGTTGCTCAGGTCAAGCTGCATCGTGCGTCGCTCCGTGTGGCTACTGCGCTATCTCAAACAAGGTCTTGCCGTCCACCAAGAGGATTTGTGCGCCGCCCTTAATGGCTTTGCGCACATCCGGCATAAACTCGGTGGAGGTCAGCACGATCCCCTTCTTGATCCCGCGTCGCTGCATATCTTGCACGAGGGATTGGACGATGCCGGGGCGCACCTTATCTTCCACCGAGAGCCGCGCTAGATAGGTTTCGCCTTGATACTCTAGCTCCAGATCAAGGTGCTTATCTTTGTGCAAGAACTTATAATCGGTGAGGGTAAAGCCATACTTGCGGTAGAGATCGCTGACATACGTGCCAAACTGCGGCAACGATAGCCCCTGCAAATCATCGAACAGGCGCACGGGCGCGTGGCGTTCGAGCTGCCCCCCGCGCACCTCAATCTGTTCGCGCATTGCGCGTTGGCGTTGCTCGGCCCGCCCGCCCATAATCGCCCCGAATGCGGGAAACGGGATCATCGCAAGGGCCGAGAAGGACAAGTAGAAGAGCACCAGATCGGTTGCCCCGACTTGCAAGATGTTGCCTGTTTCGGGGCTTTGCACCATTGGCAAGGGCACGATACCAAGCGCACCTAGCAGGCCATACGTGCCCACGATGATCGCCCCAAAGGTGTAGCCGATCAAGCCCAAGAGCACCCCGTGCAAGGCCAGCTGGCGTTTCACCTTGCGCCCCAGAAACAGCCCCGCCGTGACGGGGATGATGCCGGCCAGAATCTGCAAGACATTCTGCATCAGGAACAGCAGACACCACAGCACCGCCATCACCAAGGCCGTAAGCAGTGTCCACCGCCAATCAATCTCCGGCAGCCCATGTTGCACGCGGGCAATGAACGACAGGCGCGGCTCAGTGGGCGGCGCGGCGGTTTCGTTCGGGGCGGTTTCATTCTGTATGTCTACGCTCATGCGTGAGTACTCCACTATTCTGTTTCTGCTTCTGCTGCATCAATTCCTCGACGGCTTCGCGTAGCCGCCCAATATCCTCAAACGAAAGATAGACCGACGCAAAGCGAATGTAAGCGACTTCATCCAATTCGCGCAGGTGTTGCATCACCAGATCGCCAATCTCCGATGAGGAGACTTCGCGGCTTTCGTGGGAGCGCAAGAGCATCTCCACTTCATTGACCAGTTGCTCAATGCGCTGGGTCGAGACGGGGCGACGATAGCAGGCGGTGTACACCCCACGCACAATCTTCTCGCGGTCATACGGCTCGCGCTCGCCGCTTTTCTTCACCACCATCAAGCCCAACTCCATGCGCTCGTAGGTGGTAAACCGCCGCTGGCACGCACGGCATTTGCGCCGCCGACGGGTGCTATCCCCATCGTTCAGCCTGCGCGTATCCATCACATCGGTATCCATATTCTGACAAAAGGGACAGCGCATACACATACGGGAGCGGGCCACACACGATCAGCACCGGCGGCACGCGCAGTTGTTAGGCTTGTATTGTTGTCTCCACTTCTGGCATTATAGCATACCCCCGCCGGATCAGGTGGATCAGATAGATCAGGTGGGCCCGTTGGGCCGCTACGGCGCGTTGCCCACATCAGATTTGCCCATCCCTGTTGGATATGCTACACTTAGTGGCGGTTTTGCTGAAGTCCTCCTGAATGAATATACGTGTGGTTCTAGACCTTATGAATAGTATGATGTATCCGTTTGCAACACCGCCCCAAATCGGCGCATCACCCATGCCGCGCCTTGATGGGACCCACCCGGATCGCCCCCTGCTCTCGATCCTGATGCCCTGCTATAACGAAGAAACGACTTTGCCGGAGATTCTGCGGCGGGTGCGGGCGATCAATATTGATATGGAGATCATCGCTGTAGATGATCACTCCCGCGATGCGACCTATGCCATTCTGCACCACGAGGCAACGAACGACCCGCGCATCAAGGTCATCCGCCACCCCCAGAATCGGGGCAAAGGGGCAGCGATCCGCAGTGCGCTGGCGCACGCACGCGGCGAGATTGTGATTATTCAGGATGCTGATCTGGAGTATGACCCGCGAGATTACTACGAAGTGCTGCTGCCGATTGTGGATGGGCGCGTGGATGTTGTCTTTGGCAGCCGCTTTATGGGGCGGCACACGGGCATGTACTTCTGGAATGCGCTGGGCAACATCTGCCTGACGTTCTTCACCAACTTTCTCTTCAATAGCTGGATCTCCGATATGGAGACCTGCTACAAAGCCATGCGGATTGACATTATGCGGGGCCTTGATCTGGAAAGCAACGACTTCCGGCTGGAGCCAGAGATCACCGCAAAGGTGCTGCGGCAGGGCCACCGTGTGTATGAAGTGCCCGTAAGCTATCTTGGGCGCACCTATGAAGAGGGCAAGAAGATGCACCCGATACAGGGCGTGTACGCCATTTTCGCCCTGTTGCGCTACCGCCTGTGGAAGTAACCCATCTGCGCCTGACTATTCGCCGGAACATCCGCCTGATCCTGATGCGGTGGTTATGGTTGGTGGGGTTGGTAGGATTGCTGGGATTGCCACTGCTACCCTGTATCCAGCCCGCCCCTGTCGCCAGCGCACAACCATCGCTCGCCCCACCCAGCATTCACCACGCCGCCCCGATCCGTGCCGCTCAGCAGAGCCGCGCCGGTAACGTGACCCTCTTTCGCGGGCAGGCTACACTCACGCAGCCCGCCACTACGGTGCGCCTCGAAATCTTTGCCGACACGCGCTACGAAGTCTGGCTGAATGGCGTGTGGGTCGGGCGCGGGCCAGCGCGTTTCTCGCGCCAACGCCAAGAGTACGATACCTACACCCTTACTGATCTGCCTGCGGGACCACAGACGCTGGCGGTGCTTGTTCACGATAACCCCAACCTGCGCCGCTCCGAGGCGATCCAGACTGGGCTGCAAGCGGCCTTGCTGGGCACAGTGCAGGGGCAAGCCCAAGCTCTGTTGCACACCAGCAATCGCTGGCGGGCGTGGATCAGTCCGGCGTGGAACCCCGATGCGCGGGATGTTCACGGCTGGGGGTTGCTCGGCAAGCAGGAGTTGCTTGACCTGCGCCAGCTCCCGCCCGACTGGAACCAGCCCGCCTTTGCCGATGTAGGCTTGCCGTTTGCGTTTGCCATGCCCGCGAACACCTACCCCCATCTGCACCCGCGCAGCATTCCGCTGCTCGCGGATGTACCGCGCCCACCGGTGGCGGTGGTGAGCAGTGGACTGCTCTCGCCTGAGCAGCAGCTGCTGGAACTCGATCCTACCACCCCCCAACTGCCGATCAAGTTCAGCACGAGTGCGCCGATCTCGCTGCCAATCACTGCGATCAATACGCCGACGCTGCTGCTGAACGATAGTCCGATCACGGCAACGTGGCAGAGCAGCAACGATCCGCGTCGCCCTGATGTATACACCCTCGCCACTAGTGTGCCGGCTGGCGATCACCGCCTGAGCGTGGCCGTGCCACCGCTTGGTACAGCGATTGGGCTACCCGTCACGCTCACCACGAATTACACCCCGCACCTGAGCCACGATGCCGGACGGCTGATGCAGATCGGTGAGCCAGTGCTTGGGGCAGAAGGTGCGCCGCGTGTCACCCTTGCCAATGGGCGGGCCCAGATCAGCATTCCCGCCCACCCAGCACCGCGTGCCAATCCTGCACCGCGTTTTGTGGTCCTCGATTTCGGGCGCAGCATTCACGCCCGCCTTGAGCTAGTGGCGCAGGGGGCGGCAGGTACAATCATTGCCGCCGGTTGGGATGAACGGCTCGTCAGTGGACATCCGTTGCCCGCGCCCGGCATACTGCATAAAAACGTGTGGAGCCACGCCGATGCGTGGGTGCTGGATGATCAGCCGCGCCGCCTAACTACGCTCGATACCCGCACCGGACGCTACCTGCTGCTGGTAATACAAGGCAACGCGCCAGTCACATTGACTGACCTGCACGCCTTTGAGGAGACACTCGTGCAGCAGGTGGTGGGGCAATTCAGCTCTGATGATGCCCAGCTTAATCGCATCTGGCAAGTTGGGGTGGATACCCTGATCCCGAATATGACCGATGCCTACGCTGATCCGTGGCGCGAGCGCGGGCAGTGGTGGGGCGATGCCTACGCCGCCCAGCACGTCAACCGCGTGAGTGTCGGCGACGTGGCGTTGTGGCGGCGCGGCTTGCGCCAAATGGCAGACGATCCGCGCCCTGATGGGATCATGCCGCCGTTTGCGCCACGTCACGGCGAGCCAACCGTCCTGCTCGACTATAGCATGCTCTGGCTCGAAAGCCTGTACCGCTATTGGCAACTCACCGGCGATACGGCACTGGTGCGCGAACTGTACCCAGCCGCCGAACGCCAACTCCAAGCCCTGCGCCAATTTGAGAATACGCACGGCTTGCTTGATCTGCCTATCGGCAGCCAACCGATTGCAGCATTAAGTGCCGCCCCGCCCCTCCGTGCGCCGCGCCTAGACGAGCCAGAACTGTCCCGCTGGGCATTGATTGACTGGAGCGGCTTCCTTAGCATTATCGGCGAATCGACTCCGCTGAATGCGCTGTATGCAGCCAACCTGCGCTGGATGAGCGAGCTGGCTGAGGCGACCGGACGCAACGGGCAGGCCTACACCCAGCGTAGCCTCGCTGTGCAGCGGGCGATCAATGCGCGGCTGTGGCGCGATGAAGGTGGCTATGCCGCGACCCGTTTTGAGGGCACGCTGTTTCCGCCGACACCGCAAGCCCAAGCGTGGGCGTTGCGCTATGGCATGGTTCCGCCCGCCCGCCAAGCCATTGCTACGGATGTATTGCTGGATGAGATGACCCCCTTCATCCGCGATGATTACGGCTTCCGCTTCACGGTGGTGGAGATTTACGGCTTTGTGTGGCTGCTCGATGCGCTTGGGCAGCAGGGGCGCAGCGATGCCGCGCTGGACCTGATCCGCACCCACTACGGCGGCTTGCTCGATCAAGGTGCAACAACATGGTGGGAAGGTTTCACGAGCATCGCACATCAGGACTCGGCCCTCTCGCATGGGTGGGGCGGTGCGCCAACGTGGTATCTCTCGCGCTACGTGTTGGGCATCCAGATTGACACACCGCAGCAGTGGCAGGTTGCGCCGCAGCCAAGCAGCCTGCGCCGGGCTAATGGGCGGATGCCCCTAGTCAACGGCAACCAGATCAGCGTGGAGTGGGCGCAGCCGGCGTGTGGCATATTTACGATGCAGGTGCAGGCTCCCGCCGCGCAGCCGGGCACGCTGGTTGTGCCGCTCGCGCCTAGCCTCCAGAGCCGCAGCACGATCACGCTGAATGGGCAGGTGGTCTGGTCGCCGGATGGGTCAGCAGCCATCGCCACCGCCACACCGCACGGCATCGCACTGGCGGTGCAAGGAGCTAGCAGCTACCGCATCACCCGCGAGTCGCCGTGCCAAGCGGTGTGGGTGCCGCTGGTGGTACGTGAGTAGGGCCGGGCGCACGCCGCTCATCCGGCTCGGTGCGGGGTGGTTGCTGTGCGTAGCGGTGCTGCTGTACACGCTGCCCACTCCGGCCCAAGCAGCCCCCCCCACCCCGCCCATATGCGGCTTGCGTGTGGCAGGGGTGAAGCTCAAAGACCATAGCCTGTTTTACCACGCGGGCTTCTACTACCTGATCAGCATTCGCATTGTGCTGCCCGAACCACCCAATGGGCGCGGCGAAGATGCGCTCTTGGTTGCCCGTAGTGCAGATCGCTGTACATGGGAAGTGATGGGCACGGCTCTCACGCACGGCGCGGCGGGCACACCGGATGAAAGCTACCTCTGGGCCCCGCACGTCTTGCGCTTTGGGGAGACGTGGTATATGTACTACACCGGCGTAAATCGCAACATCGCCCAGAGCATTATGCTGGCGACCAACCCCGACCCGACGCAATGGGGTAACTGGACCCGCCAGCCCATGCTGTTCCAGCCCAACCACGCCGGTATGATCTACGGTGGCGCGGATACGTGGTCGGATGCGCGTGATCCGATGGTACTCCCCTACCAAGATCGTTACCTGCTCTACTACACCGGCGTAGATACTAGCGGCGGTATTGTTGGCGTAGCGGATAGCCACACCCCCGCTGGAACGTGGCGCGATCTCGGTGCCGTGCTGCGCGAACAGCCCGGCGTGATCCCAGAGTCGCCGTTTGTGTTAGAGCAGGCGGGCTACTACTATCTCGTCTACAATGCAGCTGGGGCGGGGGCGGTGCGGTGGCACTGGGCGATTTCGCCCTTCGGGCCGTGGCAGGCGGGCGGCACACTGGCGCACGGCTGGGCGCACGACTTCTGGCGCATGGAGGACGGTACATGGCTCGTGTCGTATATCGTCGGCAATGGCACGGCAATCCGAGTCGAGCCGCTGAACTGGATCGCTGGCGATCCGCCTGCGCCACTTGTTGGGCAGCGGGTGCTATTGCCACTAGTGGTGCGTGGCACGGGAGAGTAGGGAGCGTGGGATGTATGGTGCGGCATGGGCACAGCGCGGGCAGCCAGCAAACACACAGCACGCGAGGCGTTGAATCCCCGCGTGCCGTGCCGACTCGAGCCTGTTGGTTAGGCTGCGTTAAGTGTATCGGTGATGCGCGAAATCATCGTGGCTTCCTTCTCGGATACCAGCTTGCCACCGAAGCCGAGAAACCCGCCTTCTTTGGCTGCCGCTGCAACAGCATCTGCAACCTTGATCTGAATAGCGAGGAAAAGGGCTAGCTCCTCTTCAGAGGCTTTGCCTTTGGCAATTGCCTTGGCCTGCTCCAGTTCCGCAAACAGGGTTGGCTCCAGCGTGGGAAAGGGCTTCTCTTGCAGATGGAGCAGCTTGGCATCCATCTCAGTCGTCGAGATCCCACCTGCGTACAGCGTATTCACCAAGCCGCCCGGCATGGCTTTGCTGCCTTCCGCATTCAGCGTGGTGTTGATCGCGATGATCTCTTTCTCCACGCCGGACAAGCCCGACGGATCGGAGCCGATCACGAGCATCGCCACTGCCACTGGAGCCAGCGTGAGCGACTTCCACTCGGCTGTCGTGAAGTGGGTGCGGAGCGTCTGGGCGGCACTGGCATTGTTCATCGCTGCCTTGAGCAACTCAGCATTTGCACCACCGCTTACCACCAAGCTATCTGCCTCTGCCCGCAGTGACGAAGACAGGGCGGCAACGTTCATGTTATTCGTCCGCATGTAGTTACCAAGAAAACTCACAACTGCCGGAGCCATCACTGCGGTGAGCGGCCCAATGTCAATCCCAGCCTGCTGCTCAATCGTCGTCTGGATCGTGCTGAAGCCATCCCCGAACAGCCGCTCAATCAGCTCGTTGCCCATGCCGGGCGCAAACTGATCCACGTAGGATGAGAGGTTCGTCATGATTGCCCCATCATCGCCCCCCAGCAAGTTCATCATGTCACTCGCCCCAGATGGGTTTTCGATCTTGCGGATCACCCCACCAAGAACCATCGGTAGCACCAATTCGGCACCCTTCTCCACCATGACTGGCTCCATACCGAGCTTTTGCCCGATTTGGGCAACGAGCGCAGGCGTAACCAGCAGTTTCATCGAGTCCAAAATTCCTGACATGGCAATGCTCCTTTACCTCATAGATTAACCCGACTCTCCGAAGGACACACACACTTGCTTCATACTTGTGGTTCTGTCTTAACATGCTTTTGTATTATACCATTGAAAGCGATTGGTGCGTATTGTCGGGGCCTGCCCCTGCCCCTGTGCCAGATGATCGCTCCCTACCGCACGCACAGCTATGCGAGCGCAACGCCAGCCCAACGCTAGCGCAACTGTGTGCTATACTACAGTCAGTTATCCAGTCCATGTTGCGGTACGCTTCACGGAGGGCTTTATGGATAGATCTCCCCAGCGCGAGGTGTGTGAGCCGAGTGTACGTTCGGGCACAGCCGCCTTGCCGGCCGCTGTCCTTGCGGCGATTGCGGATTGTGCGGCGGCCTGCCGGGCTACCCTGCACCGCCTTGAGGATGACCACGAACACCTACGGGCAAGCCTCGATCAACGCATTCGGGCAGCCCCTGATGGGCCTGTGCGCCGCCTGTGCGCGGTAGATGGCTCGCACGCTGCGCTGCCGACAGCCGGAGCCGCGTTCACCGCAATTGCCGCCGCCGCCGTCGAAGAAGCCACGCTCACCGATCAAGAGGTGCTGGTGCAGATGTTGCCGCCGCTAGAGGATCTCGATAGCCTGATCGGGGGCGTGCGCTGCGTGCTAGAGCTACGTCTATTGGCGCGGCGCATCCGCGCCACGACCAGCGGGCTGTTTGTGCTGGATGGCTCATTCTATTCGGTGCTGCTCGAGATCAACCGCCTGTTGGTGCGCTATGCCCAAGATCACCGGAGCTTGCACCCGCCGCGCTGGTGGGATCATTTCCGCCCCTTGCTTGAGGCATTTTTTGCCGATCAAGATTGGCAGCTTGTGCTCACCTGTCGGCGCGTGATCGCCCACTCCAAACTGGCTACCGCCGCCCACGATGTCACCACGCTTGCCCCCGATCTGAGTGGTACAATTACTGACCGCGCCCTGTGGAGCAGTGTGTTGCACGCGGGCGAGTATGCCCTGCCCACGCCGCTGATCCGTGAGGATCGCCCCCATCTCCTGACCGGCTACCGCAATCTACCGTTTGCTGACTTCAATGAACACCGCCTTGCGATTGAACACGGCTATGGGCAGTTCTACGTGATCTACTATCGCCCCGATAGTATTGGGCCAGCCTACCGGATTGAGCTACCTGCGGCCTTGATTGCCCGTGAACCTTTGGGCGCAGTATTGGCAACCTTTCGCAATACGTTGCAGATCAGTAGCGTGCAGGAGCCACTGCCGCAATTCCTTGCGGATGCGATCTGCCGCCAATTGGGACACGCCCTCGCAGCCACTGCCGCAGGCGCACGCACCGCACTGCAAAACGAATTCGACCTTGCGCTCGTGCAACGCTACCTTGGCCCCTACCGGACCCCGCGCTAGCTGCAACCAGTCGCTGCAAACCTGTTACAATAGACCCAATCGGCTTACAATTCAAGGAGGTAAATCTATGGCATTCTCACTCGTTCCTGAGCGCGAGACCCTCGCATGGAAGGCTGTTGGACAGCAGGGGTTGCTCGCCAATCCCGCCGCCCGCACCACGTTGTTGGTGGTAGGGGGCGCACTGTTTGTGGCCCTCACCGCCCAGATCCGGATCCCGTTGCCATTCACGCCCGTCCCGATCACGGGGCAAACGCTGGGCGTGTTGCTGGTGGGCGGCTTGCTTGGCACCCGCTCTGGCGCGGCCGCGTTGCTGTTGTATCTGCTGATGGGCTTTGTCGGCTTGCCCTTCTTCACGGGTGGCGCAAGTGGGATTGAGCAGCTCTTTGGGGCAACTGGCGGCTACCTTGTGGCGTTCCCCATCGCGGCGGCACTCGTCGGCTGGCTGGCCGAGCGCGGCTGGGATCGCCGCTTCCGCACCACCGTTGCAGCCATGCTGCTCGGCAATCTGGTGATCTATGTACTAGGTGCAGGCTGGCTCGCGTTTGGAGTAGGGCTAGGTCTCGGCAAAGCCTTGACGCTGGGCGTGTTGCCGTTCCTGATTGGCGATGCGATCAAGATGGCACTGGCGGGCGTGGCTCTGCCGGGCGGCTGGAAGTTGATCGGCAAGGAGTAAGCCCGTTCCCGTTTGGGCTGATTGGCGGGAGCGCGGGGGAATAAGCCCCGCGCTCCGTGTTTTCGCTTGGCTCGCTTGCTTTGCTCCTCAGCTGCCCATATTGCCATACACGGCTGTCACGAGCTGCGTTGTCACTAAGCCCTCGATCAGCGCGGCTATGATAATCAATGGCAGCAGCAGCAGCAGCCACACCTTCGCAAAGTTGGCACTTGCCCAGAGCATGTTGTGCCCCACTGAGAATGTGCCCGGCGGCGATAGCACCGATGCCCCCATGCGGATGCCGAGTGCCGCACTGAGCATAAACGTCGGTAGCTCGATGATCGCGTGCGGCAAGAGGTAGACCATCAGGAACAGGAACGGGTCATACCGTTCGCCAGAGAACCACACCCCGCCATTCTGCATCAGCACCGTCACCACAAAGGCAATCTGGCTAAACACCGCCGCCGGTACAAGGAAGGCAAACAGCCCCACACTCGCCAGCGAAAAGACGTTGGAGAGGATGGAGACGCGCAGATTGTTCAGGGCAATGCCGAGGGCCAGTGCGAGCGAAGCCGTCACAGGCGTACCGATCTGGCTGATGATGGTTGCTTTCAAGCGGGTGAGCGGGAGGAATGATGCGGCATACCAGCCCACGACTAGCCCGGTCAACACCGCTAGAGCCACAAGCACGAAGGCGGGGCGCAGTTCGCGCAGCAGGGCGGGCAGTTCGTGGCGGTAGAAGCGGAGCGGCGCAAAGCCCAAGCCGTGATAGCGGGTGCTCGGCACGCCGGCCGGTTGGTACTCGCGGAAGTATAGTCCGAATAGCTCGCGGATGCGCTGCGGGTTAAACTGATCGTTTGCCCGCGACAGGATCTCTTCCCGATTGAAGATGGATAAGCCGGTGCGGATGAGGGCAACCATCACGACTGCCAACGCGACGGCGGTGGCAAGCACGATGTCCCAGCGATTGGCAATCAGGAAGACCGCTTGAATCTGGATGGCAATTGCAATCGGCACCAGCACAAAGCTCGCCAATAGATTGGCGGCGCGGAGGCTACTCGTGTGGCTAGAGATAATCACCGCCGCCGCCACCATCAGCATGGTGATAATCACAATGATGCTGAACAGCAACAGCACCCGCAGCGGAGTCATAGCGACGCTGTAGAGACTAGGCTGGGCCAGTGCCATGCCGCTCGTGAAGAGCAGCATAGCGAGCACGCAGGTAAAGAGCGGGACGATCAATGCCGCCATCAGCTTGCTGAGGTACAGGTTCTGATCCGAGATCGGGCTAGCAAGGAGCGGCTCAAGGCTGTTGCGTTCGCGCTCGCCCACGAACGACTCAAGCGCGGTAATCAGGGCGAAGCTGGCCGGCACGAAGCCGATAATCAGCACCCCGAAGGGCACCAGCTGCCCAATTGAGATCAGCGTCTCATCGGTGACTTGCAGCACCAGCGGGAACAGCCACACGCCGCCCAGCGGCAACGCCACCGCCAGCAGCAGGATCGGCAACAGCACCCGCCAATCAGCGACGGTATCGCGCACCTCGCGGCGCATTATGGTCAGCGTGGTGGTGTACTCACTGAGCTGCTGCTGCACGGGGGCTGTGGCTAGCGCGGTGGATGCCTCCGCCGCCGCCGTACCTGCACTGGCCGCAGCAGGTCTCCGCGAACGGCGGGGCGCACGGCGCGTTTCGCGGGCGAGGATCTCCTCGCGGCTGAACAGGCGCACCCCTAGCAACACCAAGCTGCTGCCTACCAGAGCAAGCAGCAGCACCGTGATCTGGATGCGTCCCCACGCCCCATCAATGATCCACACCGCAACGAAGTTCAGCACTGCAATCACGGGCAGCAGGATAAAGCTGGACATAAGATTGGCGGCCCGAATGGTGCTGGTGTGGCTGGAGATTACCACTGCCCCAGCCACCAACGTGATGGCTAGCACGACGATCAGGCTGTAGAGCAACAGCAATCGCCCAAGCGGGAAGATCTCGGCAAAGGCGGGCGCGTTGGTGAGCCAGAGCGCGAGGCAAAACAGCGTCATCGAGGTGAAGCTAGCGATCAGGGGCGGAACGAGAGCCGCCATAAATTTGCTGATGTAGAGGTGCCGATCCGAGAGCGGCATCGCTAGCAACGACTCCAACGTATTGCGTTCGCGTTCGCCGACAAATGATTCCAGTGCGGTGATGATCGTGAAGCTGGCGGGAATGAAGCCGGTAATCACGAGGGCGAAGGGCAACAGCAACCGGGCAAAGCCATCCTCATCAATGAAGCGGATCACGAACAGCGCGGCAAACGCCATAATAAATGGCAAGAGCAGCGAGAGGATCAGCATGGGCGCAACGATCCGCCAATCGCCGACCATCTCGCGCACCTCGCGCCGCAGGATGAGCGGGATCGCATTTGGGATTGGCGGCACAGGCGGCAGTTCGGCGGGCACCGCAGGTGCGGCGGGCTTGGTTGGGGCGGGCTGAATGCTCACGATGACACCTCCTGCACCACGCTGACCGGCTCGGCCTGAACATCGTTGCTGCCGTTGCTGCCGTTGCTGCCGTCCGTGCTTGCCGCTAGAGCCGCCTCGTAGCGCAGGTCGGGCGTTTGCTGATCGTCCACAATCCGCAGATAGACCTGCTCTAGATTGCGCGGCACTTCGGCCAGCGCCACCAGCGCGATACCTTGCCCAGCAAGGCGGGCGATGATCTGCGGATTGAGTCGGTGCGGTTCAGCCGTGCGATATTGCACACTGGTGGCGGTGGCCTGCTCCACGGTCACCAGATCGGCAAGCAGGGTGGCAAGGGGCAGATCGGGGAGGGCAACCCGTACTTCCCAGAGCGGCTTACCCAGTAGCTGCTGGGTCAATTCGGCTTCGGTGCCGCGTGCGATAATCTCACCGCCCCGCAGAATGGCAATGCGATCTGCTAGCTCTTCGGCTTCAGTTAGATTGTGCGTGGTGAGCAAGATCGAACGCTCCGCCGCCCGCAGCTCGCCAATCGCATTGCGAACGGTGCGGGCACTCTGCGGGTCCATCGCGGTGGTTGGCTCATCGAGGAACAGCACGGGTGGATCGTGGATCAAAGCCCGCACTAGCGCAATCTTCTGGCGCATGCCTTTTGAGTAACTATCGAGGCGTTTGTCGCGGGCTTCCCACAGCCCAAATTGGCGCAGCAGGTACTCGGCGCGGGCGTGGCTCTGCTGCGCTTCCATGCCAAGTAGATTCCCAAAGAAGCGCAAATACTCCAATGCGTGCATACGTCCGTACAAGCCGGGATACTCAGTGAGCAGCCCAATCCGGCTGCGAACCATACGCGGCTCGCGGGCAACATCATAGCCCGCCACCATTGCATGGCCGCTGGTCGGGCTAATAATTGCGCCGAGCATACGTACCGTTGTGGTTTTGCCAGCTCCGTTCGGCCCCAATAGCGCGAGCACTTCGCCCGGCTGGACGGTGAGCGATACGTTGCGGACGGCTTGAAAATCGCCATACTGTTTACACAGGTTGGTTGCTTCAATCATCAATTGTTCCTTTATGTTTGCAGGTTGTGGTGTGCGGCGCAACACTGCGGCAAATCGGTGCATGTCAACGGGGCACATACGCCAACATGGGCGTGCGGATGATTTCAGGCACTATAGGCAGTATACCGAAAGATAGGTTCCTAAGCAATCCGTACTCTAGCACTATCTTTAGCCTAGTGCTTGGGGCAGGGCAGCATTGACACGCCGGACCCCGCGCTTTATAATGCTCCCTGCTATGCAAACGCAAAAACCCCAACCCACCCCGCTTTCGGCGGTGGTGCTAACCAAAAACGAAGCGCACCATATTGCCGCCTGCCTTGCCACGCTGGACTGGGCTGATGAGCTACTCGTGGTTGACTCATTCAGCACCGATGACACGGTAGCTCTGGCCCAGCAGCACGGGGCGCGGGTGGTGCAGCACCCCTTCAGCAACTTTGCCCACCAGCGCAATGTCGCCCAACATCTTGCGCGGCACGACTGGGTGCTGTTCATTGATGCTGATGAACGGGTATCGCCGGAGCTGCGCGACGAGATTCTGGCGCGGGCGGCGGCGGGTACGCTGGATGCCTGCACGGCCTACCATATCCAACGCCTGCACCTCTATTCGGGGCGGTGGTTTCCCGATCCCGCCCGCCGCCGGATTACGCCAGCCCTGCACCGCCAAATCCGACGGCGGGATATGGCGCGGCTCGTCAATCGGCGCGTGGCTCGTTGGGAGCGCGCCGTCCACGAGGTCGTCAGTGTACCGGAGCCACGCGGCGTGCTAGATGGGGTGATCTATCACTACTCAACAACCAACCTCTCCGCCGCCTACGAAGCGATCAACCACTACAGCGATCTGGAGGCGGCTTTGCTGCACCGCACCCTGAAGCGCAAGCGGATTACGGTGGCGGAGGCAGTGTTGCGCGGCATCCGCACCTTCGTGTATCACCTGTTGGTCTGGCAGGGCTTGCGCGGCGGGGTGGCCGGCTTTCACTTTGCGGCCCATGTCGGCTTCCTCAAATACCTGATTTATGCCAAGCTCGGCGAGCGGCTCCGCATTGCACAGGGGCGCGGCGTATGGACGGATGCCGACCGGGACCTGCTACACCGCTATGAGGTGCAAGAGTAGCCCTAGCCCACGCCGCAGAACGGAGCCACAGCCCATGCGGATCATCTTTCTTGGTAGCCCAGCAATTGCCGTTATTCCGCTCGAAGCCCTTGTGCAGGCGGGCTATCAGATTGTTGCTGTCGTTACTCAGCCGGATCGCCCCGCCGGACGACGCAACACGCTCACGCCGCCGCCGGTCAAGCTCGCCGCCGAGCGGCTAGGGTTGCCCGTGTTGCAGCCACAGAGCCTGCGTGATCCAGCCGCCGTAGCCCAACTCGCCGCGCTCCAGCCCGATCTCGGCGTGGTTGCCGCCTATGGCGAGATCCTCCGCAAGAACGTGCTTGCGCTACCGCCACTCGGCTACCTCAACATCCACCCCTCGCTCCTCCCACGCTATCGGGGGCCCGCGCCCGTCACGGGAGCCATCCTCGCGGGCGATACCGAAACTGGCGTGAGTGTGATGCGCCTCGAAAGTGGCATGGATAGTGGGCCAATCCTTGCCCAACAGTCTGTGCCGCTGCCGCCGGATGCCCGCGCGGGGAACTTCACCACTGCTATGTTTGAGCTTGGCAGCCAACTCCTGCTCGATGTCTTGCCGGCGTATGTACACGGCAGGCTGATCCCGCAGTCGCAAGACCCCAGCCGCGCTACGCTCACGGCGATGATCCGCAAGCACGATGGGCAGGTGGATTGGCGCGTGCCTGCCGTGCAGATTGAGCGTATGGTGCGGGCGTATGATCCGTGGCCCGGTACGTTTGGCTTCTGGAAGGGGCAGCAACTCAAGCTGCTCGATGTGGGTGTGCGCCCCGACTTGCCCCCAACTCACCCGGTTGGTACGCTCTGGAGCGAAGCGGGGCAGCCACTTGTGACAACTGGCACGGATGTCCTTGAATTGCGGCAGGTGCAGCCGGCGGGCAAACGCCCGATGAATGGTGCAGTTTGGCTCAATGGGCAGCGCAGTGCAATCGGCCAGCAATTTGATGCATCCCAAGAATAGTACGGGGATTGGCGGCGATTTTGCACTTTTTGAAACATGCTTGATAAACGAGGGCATCCCTACTATAATAGGGGAAAGGGGAGGCACTCAACTATCATGGACAACGATCAACGTGAGCTATATGAACGGGGCGTAGCCGATGCCGCCCACAACGACCTGAATTTGTTCTACTATCAGCACTACTACTACTACCGCAAGGGCTACGACGAGCTACGCCGCAGCCAAGCACGGTGGCACCGTAAGCCGTTAGGGTTGCTCTCTGGCGGCTTGCTGATCGTGCTTGCGGTTGCGCTGTACCTTGCGCCGCAATGGAGCAACACGGCTCCCTCTGCACCCGTTGCCCAATCCGCCCTGCCGCCTGCTCCCGCGAGCCTGCCTACGGTACCGCCTGCCGCACCGCCGCTGGCAGAGCCGAACCCTGAGCCGCCAGTGCCGCCTGCCGATGCCCCGATCAATGCCGATGTATTGCAACCCGTGCCTGTCGGCTTGCAGCCGGGTATACAGGTACTCGTGATGAATGTGGGCGATGCGTCCCTGCGCCTGCGCCAAACAGCGAGCCTTGAAGCCGATGTGGTGGTGCGCCTCGATGAGGGTACGCTGGTCTCGATTATCGGGGGGCCTGTCGAAGCCGATGGCTACATCTGGTGGGAGCTGGAACACGCTACCGGCAGAGGCTGGGGTGCGGAACGCTCCTTAGAGGGGCTGCCGTGGCTAGCGGTGGTGCAATAGCCAGCCCCTGAGACCTAAAAAGCCGCTAGCCCGCCATCGCCGCCGCTATCGCCTGCGGCAGATCCAATGTCGGTAGGCGAGCATCGCTAGCAGATGCAGCTTGCAGCCACGCGAGAAACTCGACATTGCCCGCTGGGCCAGTGAGCGGCGAGCGTGTCACGCCACGCGGGGTCAAGCCGAGCCGCGCTGCTGCATTGAGGGTGGTTGTCAGGACCTGCCGATGCACCGCCGAATCACGCACCACGCCGCCTCTGCCAAGCTGCTCCGCGCCCGCCTCGAACTGCGGCTTAATCAGCGCAACTAGCCACGCTGTCGGGATGAGCAGGCGTTGCACGGCAGGCAGCACGAGTTGCAGCGAAATGAACGCCACATCAATGCTGGCACACTGCGCGAGCGGTGGTGGTGCATCGGGCGGCGCATCGGGCAGGGGCGGGAGCTGGGTGAGGTAGCGGATGTTGGTGCGCTCGACGACAACCACCTGCGGATGCTGGCGCATGCGCCAATCCAGCACACCATAGGCAACATCTACCGCATACACCCACGCCGCACCACGCTGCACCAGCACATCGGTGAAGCCGCCCGTCGAAGCTCCCACATCTACCGCGACCAAGCCGGTTGGGTCTAGCCCGAACGCATCCAGCGCGTGGGCCAATTTGTAGCCCCCGCGACTGACATACGGCAAGGGGGCATCAACGGTGACGGTAGCGGCGAGGTCTACGGGTGTACCCGCTTTGGTCTGCACCGCCGCATTCACCCGCACCGCCCCAGCGAGGATCAGGGCTTGGGCGCGGGTGCGCGTTTCGGCTAGCCCGCGGGCCACCAATAGCTGGTCGAGGCGTTGCTTGGGCATTGTGGGCTACTCACTCGGCGCGGCACGGCGTAGCTCATCTTCAAGCTGCTGCACCTCCTGCGCCAGTTCTGCAAGATATTGCTGCACCCACGCGGGGGCGGCTCCACCGCCCTGCACCGCCCGCGCCTGCAAGCGGCGCATCTCTGCCCGCCGCTGGGCGATTTGCTGCTGGAGTGCGGCAGGGTCGGCAGGGGCGGGCGGTGGGTCCAGCTCCGGTTCAGCGATGGGCTGTTGCGCCAGCAGGGACACCACTAGCTCGCTGAGCAGTTCGGGCAGGTCGTGTTGCTGCTGGCGCAGCAGTAGCTCAAGCTGGCTACGCTGGGCCGCCGTCAGGTAGATGCGCGTAGAGATGACAAACCGTCCGTCGTTTGTAGTCATCATCGTAACTCGTCCTATCCTCTGCCAATTACGCTCACGGTCGGTGTACGGTAGCCATAGGCTTACATTGCAGCAGGGCCCCACCGATTGCTTGCCACTGCCCGCAAACTAGCGTATAATGGGCAGAGTTTGCGGGGAGGTGACGGAGCGGTTGAACGTGTTCGTCTCGAAAACGAATAGGGTCTGAAAGCCCTCGAGGGTTCGAATCCCTCCCTCCCCGCCACACTCGCCCTGCTACTCCCAGCCATACACCCACGTCCGAAAGAGCGGCTCCAGATCACGCCCGCTCGCCTGCTCAAATGCCGCTTGCACATCGCGCCCAGTTGCTACGCCATAGCGGTGGCGGGCGTAGTAGCGTTGCAGGGCCGCGAAGAACAGCTCGTCGCCGAGTTGCTCGCGCAGCGTTGCGAGAAACACCGCACCTTTGCCATACACCGTGCGATAGTAGACGTTGAAATCGCTGTAGCGGGTGATGCTCCAGCCAATCGGCAGATCGCCATCGGCCAGTGCGCCCTGATAGCGGTACAGCACCTCGCGCTCGTAATCGGCGGCGGCGGCTTCTGGGCCGGCCAATTCCGCGACGGCAAGGATGCCGCTATACTGCGCGAAGGCTTCATCGAGCCATGCCTCAGTGAAGATGTCATTACCGACGACGGCAAACCACCACTGATGGGCGACTTCGTGCGCGGTGACGTAGCGTGCGCCTGCCCCAAATGTACCACTGGTATAGACGAAGATCAAGCCCGGATATTCATCGCCGCCATTGAAGGTATACGGCAGCAGATGCAGATCGAGTTCGCGGTAGGGGTACGCCCCAAATAGCCGCTCGAACGTCGCCAACGCACTTGCCGCAGTGCGGAGATATTCGCGCAGGAATAGCCCATTGCCGCGCTGCGTATACGCTGTGACTTGCACCTCGCCGACTTGCTCGGACAGGCTCACGTAGTCGCCGATGCTGAGTGCGAATTGACGCACCGGGCCCGTCACGATCTGCCATGTGCGCGTATCATCGGGATTGGGGCGCGTCGTCAGGGTGCTGCCCGTTGCCGCCACCGTAAGCGCAGTTGGGGCGGTGACAGTCACCCGGTAGAGGGCTGTCTCGGCGAAGATGTGATCGGGGAAGCGGGAGACATCCAGCCGCCAGCCATCGTCGCCCCACACCGCCAGCATGGGATAATAGCCCGTGAGCGGATAGCTCCCGTCCTGCCACGCCTGCACCGTTGCACTGAAGGCAAGGTCTACCGTCACGCTGGCATCCGGCCCAAGCGGCGGGTCAAGCGGCAGGATCAGCGCCGTATCTGCTGCGGCATAGGAGATCGGCACAGGCCCCCCTGCAACGGTAGCGGCGGTAATCTCCATGCGGGTATCGCCACCACTGCCAAACAGGTCTTGCGGGAAGTTGGGGTAGAGTCGCAGAGCCAGTGTCTCAAGCGACACCCCGACGGTATTAGTGTAGACTAGGCGCATCACGCCATTGAGGAGTTGCTGATCGGGGGCAAATTCCAGCCGCAGCGTGTAGTGCGGGATGTTGGGCACGGTGGCAAGGTCGCCTGCAAACGTTGCCCGCATTGCCGCCGCTTGGCTCGGCGAGCGTTCTGGCGTGGGCAGCGGCACGTTTGGCGGCGATGGGAGGGCGGGTGGTGCGGTGGGCGGCAGTGCGGGGGTGGACGGGCGCACGGTAGCAAAGGTTGGGCGGATTGTTGCCAGTGCCGGAGCCGTCGGGCGCGGTGGTGCGGCGTGGGATGACTCGGTGGGTGGGAGTGAGCCACAGCCCCCTAGCAGGAGCGCAAACAGCAGGATGGACAAGGTGCGAGTTAGGGGCATAAATGGTACAGGCTTTCGCTGTGTTGGTGAATATCCGCTAATATCATACCATAGGTGCATAGCTGAATGGTGTGGGACGTGGTAGATTCAATGTTGCGTAAAGAATAGCAACATCTATCCAGAGCATGGAGGGACGACTGCAATGACAACAACCGAACATTTGCTGTATGGCTTTGATCCGCTTTGTGGCTGGTGTTTTGCCTTTCGCCCAACAATGGCGGCGATTGTAGCCCAGTATCCCACAGTGCCGATTGTGTTGGCCTATGGCGGCTTGGTGGTGGGTGAACGGGTGCGTCCGATTAGGCATGATCGGGACTACCTGATCGCGGGCTTGGCGGAGGTGCAACGGGTGAGCGGTGTAGCAGCCGGAACCGCATACTACGATGGGCTACTGCAAGCGGGCACATACATCAGCAACTCGGAGCCGCCCTGCCGAGCGATTACGGTTGTGCGGCAGCTTGCGCCGGAGCGAGTGTATGCTTTTGCTGATAGCCTGCCGCACGCGCTGTATGTGCGCGGGCTAGCACTGGATGATGCGGATGTGCTAGCCGAACTGGTGGCGGCGCAAGGCATTGATGTGGAGCCATTCTTGAAGCGATGGGATAGTGACGCGGCGCGAAGTGCAACGCGGCAACAGTTTGCACTGGCTCGGGCGCAGGGCTTCAGCACCTACCCCACGCTTGTCTACGAGCGCGACGGGCAGCTCTACCCAATCGCCAAAGGCTACCTTGCGCCAGATGCGGCGGTAGCCCAGATCGCGCAGGTGCGAGCGGGCGCGTAGCTACTCCAGCAGCCGCCCCTGATCCACATCGGGTGGGGGCGGCGCAGCCTGCTTGAAGGTGGTGGTATCGCGTGGCAGCTGCACGCCTTGCCCCGCGAGCAGCCCGCTAATCGTGCGGATCTGGATGCGCGGGTAGCTGCGCTGCGTTACGGGTGAGTGGTAGAAGCCCGCGCCATTGGCTTCGGCTTCCATCGGCTTGGTTGGGTCTTCGAGCGTGATGAAGATGCCGATCTGGGCTTTCTCGCGCTCAACCGTACCGATCAGATCGCGGATGTCGCGCACCCCAACTTTGCCACTCTTGACTTGGACAATCGCTCGTTTGGCTTTGCCGTCGGGCGTATCCAGAAATGTAATCACCCCATCCACGCCCTGATCCGCGCCCTGCTTGCCCTCCTTGCTCCCAGTGCGTCCACCGGTGGGGCGGGCCTCGATCAGCGACAACGCCCACCATTGGAACTGGTAGCGATTCTCGCTCGCAAGTTGGCGGGCTGCGCCAAGATCACGCGGCTCACCAAATACGAGGTACTGCTGGGCGGGCAGCAGACTGTACATATCGCGCAGGCGATACTTCAGCAACGCAATCGCAAGGTGGGTAATATCTACGCCAATCCAGCGTCGCTTGAGCTGCTCGGCGGCGGCGATGGTCGTGCCGCACCCCGCGAACGGATCAAGCACCAGATCGCCTGCATTGCTACTTGCTTCAATAATCCGGCGCAACAAGGCAATCGGCTTCTGCGTCGGGTAGCCGAGCCGTTCGCGGGCTTGCGAGCCAATCGGGTTGATGTCAGTCCAGACGTTATCGTGAATCCGGCCGGGCATCTCGTTTAGGTAGCGTTTCAGGCGCGGGCGTTTAGTCGTATCGAAGCTCCCATCGGGATTCGTCGGGTAATAGATCCGCCCCTCATTATGCAGGCGTTGCATCGTGCGGCGTTGATACCGCCACCCTGCTTCTGGGGGCGGAAAGCCCATCCACTCATAGGTCATACGCGGGCGCGGGTTCGGACTAGTTATGTTATCAAGCTGATACAAGCCCCGCCCGTCGTGGTCGTCATGGCGATACATCTCTTTGATGTACTGCTCATCGTAGGGCACGTACAGCGGGTTCCATGTGTAGTCGCGGGATTTGGTGTAAAACAGGATTGTATCACTCACGGGGGCCCAGCGTTTCGCATCGCTGTGGGTCGAGGTGCGTTTCCAGACGATCTCGTTGCGGAACTGCTCCACCCCAAAGATGGTATCCATCACCAGTTTCAGATAGTGGCTGGCCGTCGGATCGCAGTGCAAGTAGATACTGCCATTTGGCTTGAGCACGCGGTATAGCTCGACAAGGCGAATGCCCATCATCACCAGATAGGCCATCATGGGCGAGGTACGCAGGTAGACGCGCAGGGCCGCGATCAGTTCGCCGACATTGCCGCCGACCTGCGTCACCAACTCCTCATAGGCCCGCGCCGCCGCTGGGGTCCAGTGCCACGTATCCTGAAAAGCCACCACCTGTGCTTCGGATTCCTTTCCCCCTTCATCCTTGAACAGCACATTGTAGTTGCGGCTACTATTGAAGGGCGGGTCGAGGTAGATCAGGTCTACGCATTCGTCGGGCAGATACTGGCGGATAATCTCCAGATTATCGCCGTAGTAGAGGGCATTCTGTGGCGGGAGTTGGGGCATGGCGTGATCTTTTCCGTTACAAGTACGTACATTCGTAAAAGTATACCACGCCTTGCCCCACCCTAGCACCTAGCCAGTCAGCTGCTTGGCTTTGGCTTTCTCCGCGACCTTGCGGGCCACAGTCGCCACCGCCGCCTGCGGACTCAGCAGGGCCGCAGCAGTGACCTCCACGATGTCTTCGGCCATGCCTGCCAAGATCGTGAACCAGCGCGTGAGCTTGGTTTCGTTCGCTTCGTCGCCATCTGGGCCTCTGCCTCAATCTTCTGGACAGTCTCAGCTAGTTCCGCCTTGTCTACATTCGGATCCACACGGCGAGCATCAATCGCAGCATACACTTGGGCAAATGCTTGGGCGAGATCATTGGCACTACTGCCCTGCTGCACCTGCACATTCGATTTATACCCACCAACAATATTGCCCGTCCCTGACGTGGTGATATTCACCCCACCGGTGATATTGTCACCACCCACGTTTCCGCCCACGTTGCCGCCTACGTAGTTATTGCCACTGCCGCTGATCTGGGGCGAATTGCTGATGTTGCCGCCCGCCTGCTGGTTCTGGATGTTCATATCCCGCCCCGCATTGTGCTGCGTGCCGACGTTCTGCCCCTGCTGGTTGAAGGTGGTGCCGCCTTGACTGAAGCTGACCGGCCCGCCAAACGTGCCTTGTGCGCCTTGATTGGGCGCATTGTTGTTGATGTTCTGGGGATTCTGGCTGACCGTGCCTGTATTCACCCCGACACTTTGCCCATAGTTGGTGCCCGTATTCACCCCAACATTCACGCCGGAGTTATCGCCGGTGACGGTGGCGATGCCCCTGATCTGCGGCAGAACATCTGGAGTGAGTTTGAAGAGTTCTAATTCATCAAATTGAAACTGGATTGGGGGGGTAGCATTTTGTGCCACCATGCGGGCTTTCAAAGAAATAGTGCCTAGATGAACGATCTCGCCTTGAGGCGTTAATTGTTGTCTTGCATCAATGTATACACGTCCATCATGTCCTTCCGGTTGAAGGCGAATCACCAATTTCCCTGAGTTCTCTCCAAATGGGACACGGAGTGTTTGATCGGGCGAATCGATGATCTTGAATCCAATTGCACGAACAAAAATAAGTACATCAGCGGATTGTGGTTGGCCGCTCTTCGGGTCGTTTGGGAACCTAACTGCTAGGCATTCCTTTTTTACATCGTCTTTCGTAATCTCATCGCCAAAGTCAGTGGATTTTGGGAGTTCACTCTTAAAACCATAACTTCCCTTAATACATATTTGAACCCAGATTTCTGTCGGTACGTGTATGCGAGACTGGGCTGGCATCGCAGCAATCATACGACGGGGTTGCTCAGTAAAGGGGGGCGAAACATTCTGCTGCCCCTGCTCGTTGCTTGGCGGGGCGGGTAGTGCCGCTGTGCGCTGGCTGGCGGCAGTACCCACGTCCAGCTCCTGCTCGCGCCCGGTGAAGTCGCCCACGGGCGCGGGGATGGGAAGAGCTGCATGATCTTGCGGGACTAGCCCTTGCAACCGCTGCTCTAACGCCGCAATCTGCTCCTGACACCTCTGCCGATCCTTCTCCAACTGCAAGGGTACGTCAGTTGATGACACAAACGTGGCGATGCGCTGCTCAATCAGGTGGAGATTACTGGTAAGCTCGGCAAGCTGCTGTTCGAGGGCACGGCGCGGATCAAGTGGCGGTGGGGGCGGTGGAGCCGGAACGGCGGTGGCAGGTGGAGTACGCGCCTCATCCTTGATGAAGAACGCCCCTAGCAACATGCCCAACGCACCGAGCAAGGCCAGCAGCGGCTCGAAATCGGGCGCAACCACAAGCCACACCAGCGATACCAGCAGGGTGATGGCGGCAATGCCATTTAAAGCAATTTTGATAGAATGGCGCATCGGTAGCCCTTCGATTTCGTGCATCCAATGCTAGTATAGCAGAAGAAGGGGAAAGCGCGGCAGGGCGCGGTGCGGGCTGACACCCCCGCGCTACCTGTGCTACAATACCTACAATGTAGCATTCGGGGTAGCATCGCCATGCATGAAACGCACCCGTCGCGTATCGAACAACTCACCTTTATTGATCCGCCGATCCACCGCAGCCCCGACAGCCTGCCGGTGCGCTCGACTACGCCTGACGTACTCGATATGCAGCGCGTCGAGCAGCACATCGTGCAAGCTGTCGAGCGTGGCCGCTACCGTGGCCCAACCGACCCGCTGGAGTATCTGCTGCACAAACATTGCCTCGTGCGCGTCGGCGATACGCCCTATGTCACACTGGGCGGCATGATGTGCTTTGCCCGCGAACCGCAAGCCGTCTTTCCGCGTGCCGTCATAGACATCGGGCACTACCGCGGGCTAGAACCAATCTCCACTGACGTACTCGATCTCCGCAAAGACATCGGCGGTACCCTGTTCGATCAGCTAGGGCGCGTCGAAGAATATCTCTGGGAACATACCCGCCACGGCATGACCCTCAGCGATAGCGGCTTCCAGCGCATCGAAGTCCACGAATACCCGCGTGCCGTGATCCGCGAACTGTGCGTCAATATGCTCGCCCACCGCGATTACGCCAACTTCCTGTCGGCGGCACGGGTGCAGATCTTCCGCGACCGCATCGAGTGGGTCAGTCCGGGCGGGTTGCCGCCGGGCGTAACGGTAGATAACATCCTCGCCGAGCAGGTGTCGCGCAATCCAGTGATCCAGTCCATCCTCTACGAAGCCGGCTACGTGGAGGCGTTCGGGCAGGGCTTGGACACCGTCGTGGCGGTGCTCAAGCGCGAGGATCTCCCGCCGCCGCGCTTCTACGACACCGGTGCATCCTTTATTGTCACCGTGTTTGGGCGAGCGATGGATGCCTACCTCAACGGCGACGATCTGGGCTTGAACGAGCCGCAGCGGGTGATCCTGAACTTCCTACGGACGCACGGCGAAGCCAGCCCACGTGAGCTGCGGGCCCTCTTCCCACAACGCGCCGAACGTTCGGTGCAGCGCGACCTGAAGGGCATGGTAGATGATGGCCTCATCGAGACCATAGGCGGCCCGCGCTGGCTGCCGCCACCGGGCTACCCAACGATGTACTGGAGTCGGCCCTTGCCACCCTCGTGCAGCACGATGTCATCACCCCCAGCGACACCCCCGCCCCCGACTGCTACCGCTTCACCGTGCCCTTGATGTGCCGCTGGGTAGCGCGGCACAAGGCAGGCGAGGCGCAGTAGCCGCTTAAGCCCTCACACCCGCCCGCCCGTTTTGCCCCACGCTTGCGCCTACCTGACTTCGCCGCGTCCCCGCACCCGCTTGACAGCCGCCCCGATCATCCCGTATACTTGTGCTAGCGAGCCGATGCCGAAAGGAGCAGCCGATGGCGCAGCCCATCCCAACCCCGCCCGATACCTTCGATGAGCCGTGGAAGCTCATTCTCGAACACTATTTCCGCGACTTCCTGACCTTCCTGTTCCCCACCGTCGCCAACGCCATTGATTGGAGCCGCCCGCCGGAACCCATGCCCACCGAAC
>JAAUTZ010000005.1:14005-93607 GCA_012031225.1 Chloroflexaceae bacterium | reverse complement strand
GCCGCCGCTTCCGCCACTGCGCTGCCCGCCGCCACTCCCGCCGCCACTGTTATCCCGTTGGCTAGAATTACGTGCGGACGTACCACCGCTCCCACCGCTCCGGCCACGATTCGCGTCGGGGGCTTTGCGTTCGGTCGTATCCGTTGATGGGCGCGGTTGGGTTTTCTTTTCGCTGAGGGACGCTGACGAACCCGTCGCAGCGTGGGGGGCTTTAGGTCGCTCCGATGCCGTATTCTTTGCGCTTGGTGCGGGTGTCCGTGTTTTCGTTTTATCCATACGTTCATGCTCCCTATGTATTGGCAGTGCGTGCGTCGTGCAGCCCAACACACCCTGCTCCGTATTCGTTACTCAGCCGCCATAGTGTCCTCCAGATGCTGGGCATAGGCGTATAACACGGATTCATCTTCAGGATGCAGGGCATCAAGGCGCAATGCCCGCACAATGCTGCGGCGTTGGATGGCCTGCCGCCAGCATGCGGGGCTATGGCATAGGTAGGCTCCACGCCCTGCCACCCGCCCCGTCGGATCAACCGCCACCCGCCCTTCGGCAAGCCGTACCAGCCGGATCAGCGCACGCTTGGCATCGGTGGCACGGCACGCAATGCAGGTGCGCTGCGGTACATGCCGCCGTTGGGCGGGTGTTGTTTGGGGCGGCTGGTCGGGCATCGCCTGCATCCTTAATCACCATTCCGGTACGCAGCCGGCGTACTCAGTGCGGTCTCCTTAACTCAACGATTAGCTCTCATCCGTCAGGCTCTCATCCGTCAGGCTCTCATCGTGCAATTCGAGATCATCTGGCTCATCGTGCAATTCGAGATCATCTGGCTCATCGTGCAATTCGAGATCATCATCCGTATGCAGTCCATTCACCCCAGTCTCAGCCTCAGGCGGCAATGGTTCCTCATCAGGATCACCCTCTAGCATGTATGAAGCAATCAGGCGATCATTGTAATAGATGTAGAGCTTCTGCGAGGTTGCCCGCAGCTGCACATTCTCGCCCGCAAGTTCATCACCGAGCGGCCCATAATGCACGCTCTGATACACCACTGTGCCATCGGGGCGCACCTTGCGGCTCTCCACCCGCGAGTGGGACAGTTCAGCTTCGGTTGCCATTGCCTCCGCTTCGGCTGCTTCGCGGGCTTCGGCTGCTTCGCGCTCCTCCTCCAGCAGGGCGGTGGCACTCTTGATGTCAATCCGCCAGCCGGTGAGCTTGGCCGCAAGGCGCACATTCTGCCCCTCGCGCCCAATCGCCAGCGAAAGCTGCTTGTCCGGCACAACAACCATCGCCGAGCGTTCACCCTCATTCAGATGCACTTCGACGACCTGCGCGGGAGAGAGCGACTGAGCGATGAATTCGCGCACATCTGGCGACCATTGCACTACGTCTATCTTCTCCCCGTTAAGTTCATTAACGATGTTTTGGATCCGGATTCCACGCATGCCGACACACGAGCCAACCGGATCAATCCCCTCTTGGCGAGCGAACACGGCCACTTTTGTCCGAAGACCCGGCTCACGGGCAATAGATTTGATCTCCACCGTACCATTGAAAATCTCTGGCACTTCCATCTCAAACAGCTTCAAGATCAAGTTCTTGTTAGCCCGCGAGACAATCAAGCGGGGGCCCCGCTCCTCACGGCGAATTTCGAGCATGTAGACGCGCAGGCGTTGCCCGTGATAGTAGCGGTCGCCCTCAACTTGCTCTTTGGGCGGCATCACCGCTTCCGCTTTGCCCAACTCTAAAATGACGTTGCCTTTCGTGGTGCGCTGTACCGTCGCGGTAATCAGATCGCCTTCCCGATTGGCAAACTCGCCATAGATAAATTCGCGCTCGACTTCTTTGATGCCCTGTAGCACCACCTGCTTCGCAGTTTGCGCGGCAATGCGCCCGAAATCACGCGGGGTACTCTCAACGGAAATCGTTTCCCCTAGCTGCACATCAACACGTTCGCGGCGAGCGGCATCAAGCGTAATCTCAAAGCGTTCGTCAAAGACTTCCTCGACCACCTGCTTCTCGGCATACACCCGTGCTATGCCCGTCTGTGGATCGAGGCGCACCGCAACTTCCATCGGTGGCGGGTTGCTACCGAGCGTGCGCTTGTAAGCCGTGACAAGAGCCTTCTCCATCACATCCACAATCGCTTCACGCGGGATCCCCCGCTCGGCGGCAATCTGCGAAATTGCAGAATAAAAATCGCTTTTCATAACTACCTCACCTGCCCTACAATAAGAAAAGTGGGCAAAACCCACTTTTCCGGGAAGCTATGATACCTAGCTGCTCAACTCTCACCAATCACGTACAACTATGATCCAAATGAACAGCTCATGAGTGCAATGAGTGCCACTAGCCCAACGCTCTACAAACTACAGAACAATCCTGATTGGCAAGCCTGTATCGTGCATTCGGATGCTGAATTGCTAGGCAAGCTAGTGCTGATACGGCCTTACATTCGAATAGTAGTATAGCATCTCAGATGCACTTTGGCAAACACGGCGAGGTGAATATTTTATGAGAAGCCGTCGTTGGCGGTTGCCGGATTCAGCATCTGCGAGTACACTAACGGCGATGAATACAGAGCAACCACCACCCCCCGCCGTTGATGCAGCCACGCCTCCCCCTAGCCCAGCCCAGCCCGCTGCGATTACCCTCGAACTGCATGAGCTGGCCGCAAGTTACGGCGCACGGATCGTCTTTCGCGGCGTATCGCTGACACTCCAAGCGGGTGAGGTACTCGTGGTGAGCGGCGCAAACGGCAGCGGCAAAAGCACCCTGCTGCGCCTGCTGTGTGGCTTGCAGCAGCCAACGGCAGGCACTATCGCGTACCACTGGCAGGGGCAGGTGTATTATCCGATAGCCGCCCGCCCATTGATCGGCTGGGTTGCCCCCGATCTGGCTCTCTACCGCGAACTGAGCGGGCTTGAAAACCTGCGCTTCTTTGCGGCGGTGCGGAACCGTACCCCCAGCGATGCTGAGCTATATGCCCTGCTCGAACAGGTTGGGCTAGGCGGGCGCGGCGATGATCTCGTCGCTGCATATTCATCGGGGATGACCCACCGCCTACGCTATGCCTATGCGCTGCTGCACCAGCCGCCTGTGCTGCTGCTGGATGAGCCAACGGTGACATTGGACACACGCGGCGCGGCAGTAGTAGATCAGGTGATTGCCCGCCAGCGCACGCACGGCATCAGCGTGATTGCCACCAACGATCCGCGTGAGCTACGCTACGGCAACTATGTGTTGACGCTGAATCCGGTGTAGTCGGGTGGGCCTAAACAAGGAACGCGAGTGGCAACGATGAAAGCCTTGCTATCAGGGGCGTGGGCAATCTTCTGCAAAGATATTCAGAGCGAACTCCGCACGCGCTATGCGCTGAATGCGCTGCTCCTGTTTGCGGCATGCACGGCGGTGGCGGTCAGCTTGGGCGTAGGCTTTCTGGGCTTGCGCCGCGATCCGCAGTCACTCGTCATCCAGTCCTCACTGCTCTGGATTGCGCTGTTGTTTGCCGCCCTAAATGGTTTATCGCGCAGCTTTGTGCAGGAGGAAGAGCGGCGTACTGCGCTTGCGTTGCGCCTCGCCGCCCGCCCAACAGCGGTGTTTCTGGGCAAGTTCTGCTTCAATCTGGTGCTGCTGCTGGTGCTGGATGTCGTGACAACCGTGCTGTTTGTGATCTTCCTACGGGTTGAGATTGCCAATCTGTCGCTGTTTGTGGCGATGCTCGCAATGGGCAGCCTGAGCCTGACAACCGCAACCACACTGGTGGCGGCGATCATTGCGCGGGCAAATTTCAAGAGCGGCTTATTTGCGGTGCTAGCTTTCCCCTTGATTGTGCCGCTGCTGGTGATTGCGATCCAAGGCACAACCCTCGCACTCGGCGGCGGGGCGTGGAGTCAAGGCTTGCCCCTGCTGCAAATCCTCAGCTCCTATGCCGTAGCGACGCTGGTTGCCTCGCTGATGCTGTTCCCGTTTGTGTGGGAGGCATAACGCTAGCTGCCCCACCTGCTTCCGCACAATCGCCTGCCGTATCCCCTATTTTCAGCTTCCTATCAGTTTTGTATCAGCTATATCAGATTGTGTGGTATAATCCTCGCGTTATGAATCACTCACCAACGTACAGGCGTAGTGGGCCTCGTTGCCCTACGAGCCTGTGTCAAACAAGGAGAACTTCGATGAACCAAGTACGTTCATTCCATCGGATGTTCATTGCGGTGGTGGTGTTTGGGGGGCTGCTGCTTACGCCGCTGACAACACCTGCCGCCGCCCAGACTGGGCCGAACCCGCCGCTCGCCGGGGCGGCGGTAGCCGCTGGAACCCAACAACACCCCGATGGACAGATCACCCTTGCCGCTACGAGCTTCAGCAGCCGTGCGCCGGTGCAAGAAGGCTTTGCCCGCTTCGGCAGCTGGATCGGCAGGGCCACGCAACTACCCCACGCTACGCCCCACCTACAGGCAGCGTGGCAGGCGCAGGTTCCCGCCGGAACCCAACTCGCCGTAGATCTGCGGGGCAGCGTGGATGGGGAGCAGTGGTCGGCGTGGCACACCGATCTCGGCAATGGCACGGTGGTTGGGCTTGGGCAACCCATGCAGTATGTCCAATATCGCCTGCGCTTGTGGGGCAGTGCCACTGCTAGCCCCAGCGTACACGCAGTACACCTCACGCCACGTAGCCCTCCCCTAGCAAGCACGGACACCGCCCCGCTTGCCGTCGCGCCACAGCAGGCTACGGCGCAGAGTGCTGCTCCGACTTATCGCATCCGCGCTACGCGGCTAGGGCTAGTCGGCTATCGCACAGCGAATGGGCACATCATCCAGCCGCGTGACTGGTTTGTCGCGCTTCCGTCGTGGCGTTCGCTGTCCAGCTTGGGCGGCTACGAATACCAAGTGCGGATCACCTACAATGGGCGCAGTGTCGTTGCGCCCGTGTGGGATGTTGGCCCGTGGAACACCCGCGACAACTACTGGGATGCCGAACGCCAGCAATACAGTGATCTGCAACGCGGCTGGCCTCAAGATCACGCGGCCTACTTCGATGGCTACAATGGTGGCTACGCCGAGAAGGGCTATGTGGTGCTGCCGACAGCGATTGATGTCGGTGATGGGGTATGGTGGGATGGGCTTGGCATTGATGATGGCATTGCGTGGCTAGATGTCACCTTCCTGTGGCTCGGCTCCGACCCACAAGCCCAGCGTGCGCCGGAACAAGCCCCCGTTGCGCCACCATCCAGCGACCCGAATGCGCCGGAGTATATGGTGGATGAGCGTGGGCCGGCTTTCACCCGCAACGCCGCGGCGTGGTTTACTGCGCCGTGTGGCGCAGACGGGCACGCCCTCTGGACGTATAGCGTCACGGATACCCTGAAACGCGAGAATACCGCCTTTTGGCAACCTGCGCTCCCAGTCGCGGGCGAGTATGATCTGTATGCCGCGATCCCCGATTGTGCGCTAGAAACGCCCGCGACAGAAGCCGCCCGCTACCTGATCCAGCACGGCAATGGCGCAACCGAAGTTGCCATCAATCAGGCAACCGAGCGCGGCTGGGTGCATCTGGGCCGCTATCCCTTCGCGGCTGATGCGAGCGGCTTTGTCTACCTGACTGACGTGGCGGGCGATGCGGGGCGGGCGGTCTGGTTCGACAACATCCGCTGGGTTCCCGTGCGCGAGGACGCTAACGAATAACGGAGCCGCCAGTGCAATAGCATCAGTGCAGCATTAGTGCGGTGGAGCGGTGGAGCTGTAGCGTCCATGCAGCAGCAAGACGGGCCGATGTCCCGTCTTGCTGCTGCCCAAGCTATGTCACCTGATGCGACAGGCGCAAACCTCGCGGATGATACCGGCAGAGGACAGACGATAGGCGCGGCAATATCTGACGATCTGCCACGCCCATACAATGAACAAATCAACAAAAGCAAGCGCACTTGCGATGGACGATACGTGCTTAACCCTCTTCGTTGCTGCGCTCTAGGATCGTGTAGAGCAGATCGAGCAAAACGCTCTTGACACTCTCCCGATCCACCGCTACGCAGGGCACCACCTTGACATGCGGTGGCTGGCGTAGCGCAAGGCGCAACTCATCCGGCGACCACGCATTCGGGCGATCCTGCTTATTGGCGGCGATCACGTAGGGCGTATCCCGATAGGAGACGAAGAAATCAATGATCCGATTCGTCTCGCGGAAGGTTTCAGGGCGGGTGCTATCCACCAGAATGATTAGCCCCAACATCCCCTCCGACAGGATTTCCCACATGAAGTCAAACCGTTTTTGACCGGGCGTGCCAAACAGGTGCAGCACCAGATCATTGCCAATCGCAATCCGCCCAAAGTCCATTGCTACCGTCGTTTTATCCTTGACTTTGGATGTATCGTCGGTGGCACGCCGTTCCGTCGAAACGACTTCGATTTCGCTGATGGTTTTGATAAACTCGGTCTTGCCGGAGTTTACGGCACCACTGATCACCATTTTTACCGTCTGCACACCGAACCCTCCGCTACAGTGTTGTGCTCTGGCAGGAGCGCACACGTATCTCACATCTTCTCAATCCGCGCAATAATCCGCGACACAAGGCTTCGGCGCAGGCCCGAACCACTTCCTGCTGCCGAGCGAGTTTCCGCCTGAATCCGTTGCCGCTTCACAACTTCTACCAGACCTGCCGTCAGAAACCCATAGACAACTCGACAGACATCAAATTCGCTTAGCCCGGTACTTTGGGCTACCGTTGCCAGCGAGTCCTTGCCATTGATGCGGGCGAACACCCGCCACTCCTCAGGTGACAGCTTGACCCCTTTGGCTTTCTCGCTCGGGCGTTCAAGGAAGCGGGGGATCAGATCCGTACTCGGAATACGATCCTTAATCCGCCCCCATTCATCAATGCGCCGCACGCCCTCCATGATCAGGTTCTCAACGGGGATCGGCGTAGGCAGAATAGGCGCATCAGCATTCGGCTTCTGCCCATGCTCAAACAGGAACTCGCCCTCGCCCCACCCAAAGAGCGTGTAGACATACTCCTCAACATGCGGCTGCAACGCGCTCTGAAGCTGGACAGGGGGCATGCTCTGGGTTACTTCGGGGCTGGACACACTGCCGATCCGCATCAGCACGTCGCTTAACGTTTCGTGTTCGTGCGGCGAGGCATAGATCAGCCGACCTTTGTCGAAAAAGAGTACCGCCTGCTCATCCTCACGATTCAGGTACAGGCAGCCCGTCTTGTAGCCCCGATCTACAAGATACAAAAAGTCTGACAGTCCAAAATCCTGAATGTTCCCAACCAATGGCATGGATTGCTCTCCGGCGTAGGCTCAACTTCCGAGAAGCCGAACCCTACGTGGTGGTATTAGGCTTGGCTGTTGGGCGGTTTGCCTAATACGCCCTACTACCCTGTATCATGCTTCTTATTCTATCATAATTTTACCACAAGCGTATCATCTCCCCGCGCAACGCTAGGGCAGGCGCGGTTATTGGGCTTGTGGGGTTTGCTGTCCATCGGCAGGCGGCGTGATCTTGAACGTGCCGTCGGGGTTGGTCAGATCCCGAAAATCGGCGGGCGGGCTAGGCGCATCGCGGCGGGCGAGTGCGCCCACGGCTGCCCGCACCCCTGTGAGCATGCTGGTCACACGGATCAACGGAGCCGCCACTTTCTCGGCGGTGAAGCTCGTTGTTGCCGAGACTGATGTGACCGTCTCCAGTGCCCGATCTGAGGCAGTTTGGGCATTGCCCAAAACCCCATCCACTTTGGTCGTCAGCTCTTGCACTTTGGGCAGCAAATCGCGCTGAATGACGCGGGTGAGAAGCGCGATGGCATACAGAATTGCCAGCAGCAAGACGAGCGCAACAGCGGTTGCTAGCACGATCAAGGCACTTGTGATCGAAACAGCCACATCGCGGGCGGGGGCACTCAGGCCCGGATTGAAGCCCAAGATGTAGACGGCAAAGCTCACGATGAGCAACAGGAAAAGAACGACAACAACGAGCGTAATCTGAAAGATTCGATCTAACACGCGGCTCTCCTTTTCGGCTTGAGCGGTCTCTGCCAATCACCCATGCTGATCTCTGCTTGCAGCCCAGACCAGCGCGAACACGCCTGCGATTATATCACACCCTTATGCGTGCTACAACGCCGAGCAACAGCCACGCGAGAAGCACCGCTTCGAGGATCGGCACACCCGCGGGGGTAGGTAGCTCGAGCGGGAGCGGCAGGTGCAGGCTGAAGCCATATGCCAGCAAGCAGCCCACACAGGCGGTGAGCCAAAAGACGGGCAACTGGAGCCAGTGCCGCCCCCAGAGCGTGTGCGCTAAGCCGGCACTGGCGGTTGTCAGCAGCAGCAGCAGCACAGCGGCAGGGGCAAGCAGGCTCATCGCAGGTCGTCCTCTGGGTGCAAGCCGTCGTTGTCGGCGGCGGTGAAGCGCGTGATCCGCCCCCCCCCAAGCAGCTGATCGCCCGTGTAGAACACAGCCGCTTGGCCCGGCGTGATCGCCCGTTGCGGCTCGTGGAAGCGCACCCGCACCTGCCTATCGGCGGTAGGTGTGATTGTGGCGGGGCGGGCGAGGGCGTGCGCGCGGATCTGCACCAGACACTCACGCGGCGCAGTGAGCGGTTGTCCATCCACAAAGCGCACATCCTCAACAGTGCAGGTGCTCCGGTTGGTGGTGCGGGCCGGCCCACGATCAGCACGTTGCGGGCAGTATCCAGCGCAGTTACATACATCGGCTCGGTGGTGGTGATCCCCAAGCCTTTGCGCTGCCCGATGGTGTAGTGCGGCAAGCCCCGATGTTCGCCGAGCACCACGCCGGTCTGATCCACAATCGGCCCCGGCTCAAAAATCTCAGGGGCTTCATCGTGCAGAAAGCGGCGGTAGTCATTATCGGGGATGAAGCAGATGTCCTGACTTTCGGGGCGATCTGCGGTTGCCAGCAAGCGTTCGCGTGCCATCTGGCGCACGGTGGGCTTATCCAGCGCACCAAGCGGGAACAGGGTGCGCTCTAGTTCGTGCTGCTGCAACATATATAGCACATACGATTGATCTTTGGCATAGTCCTCGCCGCGCCAGAGGGTATGCGCCTTGCCCTGCGGGTCGTGCTGGATACGGGCATAGTGGCCCGTCGCCAGATAGTCGAAGCCGAGCATCTGGGCCCGTTCGAGCAGCACCCGAAATTTGAGATCGCGGTTGCACGCCATGCACGGATTGGGCGTTGCACCGTTGGCATACTCATTGATAAAATATTGGATCACATTCTTGCGAAACTCACGCTGATAGTTAAAGACGTAGTAGGGAATGTCGTATTGGGCACACACGCGCCGCGCCCCCGCCACCATTTCAAGCGAGCAGCACTGGCTTTCGTGGATGCCATCATCATCCCCTTCCCACAGGTGCATCGTTACACCAGTTACAGCGTAGCCTTGTTCTTTGAGGAGTACCGCCACAAGTGAGCTATCCACGCCGCCACTCATAGCTACCATCACTTTTTTCATTGCAGTTGTCAGGGTTACCTAATCTTGAGCAGTAAATATCATTACTAAATTCATCTGTATTATACCCAGAAAATGGGCGCGTGCCGAATCAGGGCAGTGGAGCGCGTGGAGCGCAATCGTAATCATTTGCGGTGGTGGGACAGTAGCTCAGAGCAATCAAGACAATCCGCGCAGCGCATACTTGGGGCGGGTGCATACCCACAGCGCATAGCTTACCGCTGAGTGGCTACGCTGCGGGTGCTAGGGGCTTATACGAAAGCCCTGTGCGAAAAATGGCCCGCCGCACCGCACTGGAAGGGTGGGAGCCAAGCACGGGCGACTTCCGTGCAGCAACGGGTGCAGGCTAGGTTTTACTAACCTGCACCCGTTGCTCCCGCGAGAGGTTCAACCTTACCCGCAATTCCCCCTACTCATCAGGGGTATCGTCGTCGTCGCCGAGGTCTTTCTCGATCTGGTCAAGGCCAATCTCTTCTTCTTCGTTGGCACTGAACTCTTCCTCAACAACTTCTACATCCTCTAGCACTTCTTCTTCATCGAGCATATCATCCGTCTCATACTCGTAGCGCAGCGAGAGGTAGGCCATTTCGTCGTTCAGGCTGCCGGGGAAGGAGGTACGATCCCGCATCGCAAAATCTTGGTAGACTTCGCGCACCAGCACACGCACCTGATGGGCATTGACCTGCACCACCGCAGCCTCGTAGCGGTTGCCCCCATTGATCAACTCGGACACACGCTGACCGAGCTTCGGCTCCAGCCGCCCGATCTTCTGCCCCTGCTGATCCACCAGCAGCACCGCACGATGCTCGACTTCCAGCGTGAGCTTCTCACCCGATGACAGCACATCAATCGCGGAACTGTCAACCAAATCATAGAGGGCTGTCAGCACCGTCTTACCAGCTTCGGTGATGAAGATCAGTTGGTCGGCTCGCTCGAAATCCTTGCGCGGCGCAACGGCTTGCCAATCCTCGCGCTGAAGCAACGTATCAATCCGGCTCAAGTTGCGGCGGGCAATCGTATTCGTCGGATTCAGGCGGAGGGTCTGCTGGTAGGTATCGTGCGCTTCTTTGTACCGCCCCAGCTCCAACAGGGCTTTGGCCATCCGATTATAGGTTGCTGGATCTTCTTCGATCTCCAGCACCTTCTGATTGATTTCGATGGCTTCTTCCCAATTGCACTCATCCGCCAATTGCACCGCATAATCTTGCAGTCGCCGCCGCAAGCGTTGCTTTTCATCTTGTTTCGCCAAACCTCACACTCCTTATCGCGCTCACCATAGGTCAACTTGCATCATAGCCTTCTATTATAGCACAGAGCCAACCAGTGCCCATGGTCCCGTGCGGGTGATCTGCACCTGTGCCAGCCGCCCCGTCCAGTCATCGGGATGCTCAAAAAAGACCAGCTTGTTGCCACCCGTGCGCCCGCGCCACTTACCTTTGCTCTCGCCTTCCACCAGCACCGTCACGGTGCGCCCCAAAAAGGCGGCATTGATCGCGGTGGCAATCCGTTCCTGCACCTGCTCCAGTGTGCGGCGGCGGCGCACCTTCTCATCTTCGGCCACCGCCAGCGCGGGCTGCGCCTCTTGTTCGGCGGCCCGGGTGCCGGGCCGCGCCGAGAACGCAGCGATATGCACCTTGTCGAAGCGCACCGTTTCGAGCAACTGCACCGTATTCGCAAAAGCCGCTTCAGTCTCGCCCGGATGCCCCACAATGATGTCGGTAGTGAGCGCAATATCGGGCATCACGGTGCGGATCTTCTCGACTAAGGCAACATAGCGCTCGACGGTATAGCCCCGCCGCATCAGCTTGAGGACGTGATTATCGCCCGCCTGCACAGGAATATTCAGCTCAGGCTGGCAGCGCGGCAGGCGGGCCACCGTCTCAATCAGGCGATCTGTCATCCACGCCGGATGCGACGTGAGGAAGCGCAAGCGCACCAGATCAGGCGTGGCATGCACCGCTTCAAGCAGCTCGGCGAGCGTTGGGCGACCGGGCAGATCGTGCCCCCACGAATCCACAATCTGGCCCAGCAGGGTGATCTCCTTTGCGCCGCGGGCCACAATCCGGCGCACCTCTTCGACTAGCTCGGCCAGTGGGCGGCTCCGTTCGCGCCCGCGCCGCAACGGGATCACACAGTAGGAGCACGTCATGTTGCAGCCATACTGGATCGGCACATACACCGATACCGGCGCGTGCTGCCAATCGCGCACGGGCAGGGCCGGTTCATCAAGCTGATAGATCGGGTTGGGCGCAAGCGCAAGCACTTCATCCACGGCCGAAGGCGCAACGAAGTGATCCACGAAGGGCAGGCGCGGCGCAAAGATGGATTGGTTATCTGGCCCCACCATGCAGCCCCACAGCACAATCTTCGTATCGGGGTGCTGGCGTTTGATCGCCTGCACCTCGCCCAGCTTGCCGAGTATGCGCTCCTCTGCGCTTGCCCGCACACTACACGAATTCAGCACAATAAAGCTGGCATCTTCAGGACGCGCAGCCGGGCTATAGCCCACCCCCTGCAACGCCGCCTCAAGCCGCTCCGAGTCAGACACATTCATTTGGCAGCCCACCGTCCAGAGGTAGTACCGCCGGCTGCGCGGGGTGCTGTCTCGATCTGGCAGGCGCGGGGTAAGCAGCAGCTCAGGTTTGTTGAAGAAAGCAATCTCAGTCATCGCGTATCACATACACCTTATCATCTTATTGTCTTATGTCAAACACAGGCCACATCGCCCCACCGACTGAACCAGCGATTACCATACAATCAATGGTAGCCCATAGTGCAAGCTCTGGTCGGCTCCGGCCCGCATCGCTTCCAGACACTTGAACGCCTGCGAATTCACCGATACCCCTGCCGCCAGCAGCATCGGTTCCAACTCGGCGAGTTCGCGTTGCAGGGCCACTGCCGAGCCAAAGTACGCTTCTTCTTCTTCGCCTTCCACCTCCGCCGGCAACCAGATCGGACGCTCAAAGTCAACTGGGAGATAGTGGCTGCCTGTGCCCTGCAAGTTGATCAAGTGGGCAAACCGCGACGGCATCAACTCATCCCAAATATCCGTCACAAACCGATCTAGGTCATCCTCATAAATATTGGGGCCATCTTCCAGCACCAGCTCAATCTCGGCTTCGCGCTCAAGGCGGGCTGCCAAGCGGCTGAGTTGATAGAGCGCACCCAGCGTCTCGATGCCACCTTCCCACACTTCCACGCCCGGCTGGGCCAGCAGATCTACCCCCACCCCGCGCTCACGCAACAAATCCTGAATCTGCGCGGCGACTTCCCGCTGCTCCTCAAACGAGAGCAGGTCTTCTTCGGGGCGCGTCGAGATTAACGAGCCGACAACCAAATCCAATTCCATTGGCGCATCTGTCACAGGTGTATCTCCTTCCTTATGCCAACCTGCATTAGTATACCATGTTCTCCCACCCCTGCGCGGGCACCATACAACGACAATAACCCGTACTACATACCCCCATCGGCAATCATTGTAGGGCACTGCAATCAAGTTTATTTCACAGTACCATCAGGCTATTGTCACAGCCCTATCGCCGCTACTATAATGAGAGCAACACCTGTAGTAGGTGGTGAACCGGTTCTGGAAAGAGGCAGGAACATCATGCAGCACAAACGACACGGACAATCGCTGGTAGAAATGGCGCTCTTGTTGCCCTTATTTCTGGTATTGATTTTTGGCATCATTGATATGGGCTACATTGTATACAGCTATGCAACGCTCTATCAGGCCACCCGCGAGGCAGCCGAAGTAGCCTCCGTTGCGCCGCCGTACCCCTCGAAGGTGCGCCCCGCAACCGATTCGCAGGAACTCTCCGATCCGTGTGTCGCGGCGATTGTTGAGTCTACCAGCCGCTACCAAACGCTGCTGCCGAACATTGAAGACTCGATTCGGATCAACTACCCAGACTACCGCGTCTATCGCCCGAATGATCCGCGCCCCGTCGGCTACAATGTCGGCGATCCAGTCCGTCTCGAAGATCGGCGCAATCTTGGGTATCCGATTGAAGTGATGATTGATAATTATGAGATTCGTCCGCTCACGCCGCTGTGGGATTTACTGCCCATGATCCGAACCACAACGAGCATGACTGATACTGATGAAGTGGTCTTTCGGATCAGCACCACTGCCCGGCGCACAATCGCTAGTCTTGGGCGCGATCCAAGTGCCCCGCAACTAATCGCCTGTGAAGAGTAATCAGGCTTTGCAGCAGAAACGATGAGGATGATCATGATCCACGCACAATGGCACAAACTTCGTACACGCACCCGCGCTGCTGGGCAAGCTCTGGTTGAGTTTGCACTGGCTTCCACGCTGATCTTCTTGCTGCTTTCGGCGGCGTTCGATCTGGGGATGATCTTTTTCTCACTCCAATCGCTGAACAACGCCGCGCAAGAAGGCGCAGTCTACGGCGCACAGAATTTGCTGGTGACATCTGGCACGGGCGAACGTTTCGTAGATGCGAACGAGGTTCGCAATCGCGTCCGCTTTGAAGCGGGTACAGCTGGCGCACGCATCGTGAATCTGTTCGACCTGAATAACAACGATGTGCCCGATGTCGAGGGCTTCGGCGGCGTACTCGGCGCAGGTCTCGAAGGGCAGAGCTTCGATATGGAGGACGGCGAGCGTGTCGTTGATGCGTTTATCCGCATCGAGATGCTGATTGAAGGCGAGCCGGACAGCAGCGGGCAAACGCGCCTCGTGCCCGAATCCGGAAGTGCTTTCTTGGGAGCTGCCGGCACCGACTGCCTCAACCAGCAGGTACTCGGGAGCAGTGTGATCCGCACGCCGCGCAACTGCTACGTGCGTGTCACCGTGCGCTATCGCTACGATGTCCTATTCCCCTTTGCTCCCGCGCTAGGGCGCGAAGTCTTCATTACCCGTTCGCACGTCGAGCAGGTGATTGATACGTCTATCGGCGATGGCTTTGAGAAGGAAGCGGCTATCGTCACCACCAACACCCCTACGCCCGCTCCCACCGATCCGCCCACACCGACGGATCGCCCCACCGAAACGCCCACCAACTCGCCCACACCGGAGGGGACATCAACCTTAACCGCTGCCGAACAGACGGCCACCGCTGGAGGCCAAACGCTGACCCCCACCGAAGAGCCAACCGCAACCACTGAGGCTACGCCGACGGAAGGGCCGACCGAGACCCCCACGCGCACGCCGACCGAAACCCGCACCCCGACCCAAACCCGCACCCCGACGCGCACGCCGACGCTCAGCCCAGCCGAGCTGACTGCGACAGCCGGTGGAACCACCCTGACTCCCACCAATTCGCCCCAGCCAACCAATACCCCAACCAATACGCCGACGAATACCAACACGCCTACCCCCACCCCAACCTCGGCTCTATACATCGAAATCTTTGTGCCGGAAGTTGAAGGCAGTACTATCACTGACCTCACACAGACCCAGTTCCGGGCGATTGCCTTCAACCGCGCCAACTCTGGCTATCGTACTGACCGCACCAATCTCCAGAACGACGGGGTGGGCATCAGCGATGTGGAGTTTGAGCTGTATGCCCCCCCCGATACCGAAGGCGGGCGGCGCGTACTGGTGTTGCAGCGCACCGATAGTGGCAAGCCCTACTGCACCTTCGGGCGCACCGGCAGCACATGCTACCGCGCTGATCAGAACAACTTCGTTCCAGCGAGCCTGTTCCCGCGTCCGGGTGAATACACCCTGCGGGCGCGGGCCCGCTCCAATGCCCAACGCACCAATTGGGAAGAGCGCACCTTTATCATCCCGCCCGCCAACATCCAGATCACCGTACTGGATGCCAGCAATCAGCCCTTGCAAGATGGCTTTGAGCTGGGCGCAGGCGACACCACCGCATTCCGCGCACGGGCTGTGGATACCACTATTGGCACAGCTGATGGCGCTGGCGTAGCCGCCGCCCAGTTCGAGATCCTCAACAGCAACGGCTCACGGATCCACTTCTTCAACGACAGCACACCCAGCAGCTACTGCATGTTTGGCGAGATAAATGATGTTTGCCAAACGATGGAGAATGCCGATACGGGGCGCACCGATAACGGCAACCCGATCTACGCCAATGTTTTTGCGGGGCTAAACGAAGGCACCTACACGATCCGCACCCGCGCCCAATCTGCGAGCGGCTTTGCGTGGACGGAGTGGCAATCGCTGACCTTCACCGTGCCGCCAGTGGATCTCTTTGTCGAGATCATCAATCCCATCGCCAACTCAACCCAGATCTCCAACCAACTTGAGACGGGCTTTGAGGTGATTGCCTTTGACCGCAACCACCCTGACTATGACCCGAACAGAACCAACGCGCAGAACAACGGCGTGGGCATCAGCCTTGTGGAAATGAACATCATCGCCCCCGGCGACTTCCAGTTCCTTTCCAATGTCACAAACGATACGGCCCGTCCGTACTGCGTCTTCTCATCATCGGCATCACCGTGTAGCACTGCCACCATGAACAGCACCCTGTACACTCGTTTCCTCTCGCTGCCCGGTAGCGCAGAGCGGCCCTATACCATCTTTGCCCGCGCTCGCCCCACCAATTCAAGCCGCTTCTCGCGCTTCGCTACGCGCACCTTCTATGGCGTGCCGCTGGCAACCCCCACCCCCACCGAAACCGGCACACCCACACCGACCCCGACGCAAACGCCGACGCTCAACCCTGCCGAACTTACGGCGACAGCAGGTGGGGCGACCCTGACCCCGACTAGCTCACCCACTACTACGCCCACTGCCTTTGTCGCGCAGTGTAGCGAAACCGATCCCATCAACGAGATCAGCGGCGGCTGGACAGCCCTCGACATCAACGGCGGCAAGCCCGGCTCCACATGGGCCACCGCCAACCAGATGACGGTGTGTAGCTCCAGCAGCGGCATCGGCTCCACATCCGATCAGTTCCGCTATGTCTACCGCGAAGTGTCGCCCAGCTTCCAACAGGTCACCATGCGTATCGCTAACTGGGATCTCACAAACATCGGCGATAATGCACGGGTCGGGGTGATGATCCGCAACAACACTAATGCGAATGCTTCCTTCACCATGATGTTGGGACGCAGCAATGCTAAAACCCGCTTTGAAGGACGCACCTCCGCTGGCAATACGGTGGGCAATACCGGCGGCGATCAAGTCTATGACTCCGGTATCTGGTATCGCCTCAGCCGCGACACCGCCGATAGCAACGTCTTCCGCGCATGGTATTCGTTCAATGGCATCAACTGGGTGCAGATGAGCGGCACGCGCAGCATGAGCGATCTGAGCCAGCCATTCTTAATCGGTATCGCCGTTACATCCGGGCGCACAGATCAGTACACGCAGGCGACGATAGACAACATCTCGATCCTTGAGTTTGCGCCAACCCCGACCCCGCCGCCGCTCACCTGCCCGCCTGCGCCCGGCACTGTGCCCAATGTAAGCGCACCGTGGCGAGCCGTGGATATTGGGACAACCAGTCTCGGCTATAGCAACCTGTCCGGCTCTGGGGCCTCGATCTGTGCTTCTGGGCGCGGCTTGCAGACTAGCCCACCGGAAGGCTTGCACTACGTTTACCAGAACGTCGGCGGCAGCTTCCAAGAAATCACCGTGCGCCTTGCAACGTGGCGGGCTGCGGGCGGAGTTAACTTCAACCAAGACTATGCGAAGGCTGGCGTGATGCTGCGCTCATCCACCGCACCGGACGCTGCCCACATTGCTGTGAATATCACGCGCAATACCAACAGTAGCAATCGGTTTGAGATCCAAACCACGATCCGTAATGGTGCAACCAGCAACCAGATTAGCCAATTGCAAACAACTACCAAGTTGAATGCGCCGATGTGGTTACGGGTTCGCCGCCTTGATGCCAGCCGCTACGAGATATTCTTCTCCCTCAATGGGGCGGACTGGACGCGCACTGGCACGGTCACAATGAACGAATTTAACAGTGGCTTCACGGCGGGCATCTTTGCCACTGCCCGCGACGACTCGCGCCACGTCGAAGCCACCTTTGATAATATCAGTTTGCGCTAAGGACGGCGGAGCAGGCTGCTCCTGAAACATACCAACCGGAACGAGAAAGAGAGTTTGTCGGCATGAAAAAGAAACCTTACACTCCAACCACACGGACCCGGTTCCGCACCCGCAAGGTGCGGGGCCAGAGCATCCCGCTGCTGGCGTTCATGATCTTCGTGCTGTTTGGCTTTGTTGCCTTCTCCGCTGATGTGGGCAACACCTACCAAGAACAGCGTGCGCTAGTGCGGGCCACCAACGCAGCAGCAATTTCGGGGATGCAGATGTACCTCACCCCCGCCACTGGCGACACCGATGTGTTCAGTGCCGTGACGCGGGCGTTTGAGGAGAATGGCATCACGCCCAAGCCCTATGATACCGGCAGCTTCGGGCCCCGTGAACGCGGCGTGCGGGCGATCTACCTTGATCAAGGTGGTAACCCGCTCGGCTGCGACGTAGGCCAGTGCGGCACGCGGCCCGGCAACGCCCGCTACATCCAAGTCCAAACTCGCGGGAAGGTAGAAACCTACTTCGCCCGGATTATGGGAGTCAACGATCTCCCCGTCTCGTCATCTGCCTACGCGGGCAGCTGCCCACCGGTAGACGGCGTGTACCCCTTCGTGGTGAGTGCGGGTGCGCTGGATAACAATGGCGAGTTCCGCGACTATGACGGCACGATCATCCTGCCCGATGTGGCGGGGCAATTCGGGCAACGCTTCAAGTGGAAACGGATGTATCTCCCAGTAGACGGGTCTCCCGTCACCCCGCAGATTGGTCTAACCCGCTGGCGGCAGAGCTATGGGAATGATCAAGTCGCGCAGATGTTGACCATTCCGGGCAACCTGAAGCTGGGCTTCGACGAAGCCCCCTACATCCAAATGCAGGGCGAAGACGATACCAGCGGCACCTATCCGAATGAGCCGCGTGTGCTTAGCACCGATGACTGGCTGTATGGCTACCCGGGTAATACGTTCCAGAGCTTGCTGACCAACAATCTGCGCGATCAACTGGATACCTTAATTGACACCCGCACGCGCATGATCCTGCCAATCTACAATGCAACAACAGGCAACCCTAGTGATGGCAACGATCCCGCCTTTCGCCTGAGTGAGTTCGGCAGCTTCTACATTCGTGGCTACGGCGCAGATGGCACTGGCTCGTATGTTGATCTGGTCTCGCTGGGGCGGGCCGTCACCCCGCGTGGTACACCGTGTCTTGCCGAGAACGTCGTCGTCCCGCCCGATCAACGCTACGGCGTGTTGGGCCCTGTCGCCATCCGCCCCGCGTGGACGGAGCGCAACATCATCCCCGATGAGGAGATCAAGCCCGCCGGCTACACCATCATCCTCGACATCAGCGGCTCAATGAGCTGGAGCATCGAGGGCTGGGGCACATGGATCTACAAGAGTGGCGATGGACGCGACTATCAATGCGAGACGTACAACCCGGCGGTACCTCTGCCCTACTTCGCATTCGTCAATGGCGGCTCGTGTGAAGGTGGCTCACGCGCACCATGGCGCAACGAAAACGGGCGGCGCATCTTTGAAGCGCGTGAAGCGATCCTCGATATTGTGGATGGGATGATCCCCGAAGATCGGATCCGTATCGTTACCTTCAATGATAACCTAGGCCCCGTTAGTGGCAAATGGTATGATCCGGCTGATCCGACCCTAGCCAATCACGTCCGCACCATCGGGCAGTGCTGCACCAGCGAAGCCGGCAAATCGCCGAGCTACCTCACGAGTGGCGGTACAGCAGGCGCAGATGGTATGTGGAAGGCATTTGAACTCATCCGTGCCTCTGATTTCCCAGCCGAGTACATCCCCGCCGGCGCCACTGTTAAGCAAGAGAATCGCCGCGTGATTATCTATATGACCGATGGGGTGTCCAATTCCATGTTCAACTCAAGTGCCACCAACCCCTTCCGCCCTGAATGCAGCGGTGTAACCAACGCAAACAATATCGCCTTCTGCAACATTGGCTATGCGGCAGATGGGCGTGAACTGCCGATCCAATCTATGATGCGGATTTCGCAGGAGATGCACCGTGACATGTACAATCGTGGCTACGACGACTTCCGCTTCTTCGTGCTAGCGATGGGCCGCTTCGATACCACCGGGCTGAGCGATGTTGCCACTAGCCCCTCCGATCTGTACGATGCCCGTGATGTCGGGGCGATTGCAGCCTTCCTCAAGCGCATCAGCAATGAGATCAAGTACGACTCGTGTCTCGTGCTCGAAGCCAAGCCGGGCGAAGAAGTTCGCAGTGCGGGCGGCAGCAATGTGCCCGATGGCGGAGCAGCCGACTACTTCCGCGGGCTAGTCGGGTCCAGTCGCTACAATGCTGATGCGGCCACCTTCGGCACAATCTACGGCTATGCGATCATTCGTAAGACTGACGACAGCGTGCAGGTTTTTGCACCTGTGATCCAAGATAGCCAGAACCAGTTGCACTTCCGCATTGATCCCGATAGCGACGACGCACTCACGCCCGGCCGCTACACCCTGCGGGTTGAGGTGGGCTATCGCGGGCGGGATGGTGTCACCCGCATCTACAACCAATTCTGGGAAGACGGCGAACGCAAATCTACTACGACCTTCTCGATCAGCGAGACCCGCGCCGGAGGCCCGCTCGGTGATACTGTGCCGTTGCCTGTCGTTACGATGGTGCTGCCAGAGGAGACGGTACGCGGCATTGATGCCGAGTGTGATTAAGCATTGCACGACGTTTGGGCAGACCCCGCACCATTGGTGATGTGTGCGGGGTCTGCCGCCCTACGAGATGGAACGCAGCAGCAGGGTGTCCCTGCTGCACTACGCATGTCAAGCCAGCTTTGGAGCTGCTTGCGTTTGTAATTGTGGAGACCTGCCATGCCCAAGCACCGTCTGCTGTTGCCCGCCGCTCTGCTTGTAGGAATGCTGCTGCTCGTCAGCCTATTGCCCGCCCTGCTCAGCCCGGCCCCCGCCAGTGCCATCACCGTGATTCGCACGATAGATACCACGCTCGGCGATTTCTCGCGGGGCACATTCCAACGCACCGCCCTTGTTGATCCCGGCACCGTAGCCCCCAATGCCAACCTCGATACGATTGATGGCACAGTCCAGTTGGCACAGGTGGGCAAGCTGCGCGAGTTAGGCAGTGCCTTCATTCTCCCCGAACAACTCCGCAACTTTGGGGCCGTCTCGATTGGCAACCGCATCTACGTCTTCGGCGGCGAACGCCCCACTGAGGATGGCAATACCGTTGAGCCAATTGCCAACGTCTGGTCGGCGGCGGTCAACCTCCAGCCGGGCCCAGATGGGCGCATCCCTAGCGGCACCGAACTGATCCGCACCATCGAAACGACAGAAACCACCGGCTGGCGCATTGAGCCGAACCTACCCAACGCATCATCTGTTGAGTTAGGGTCAGTCATCTCGCGCACGCACTCCTTCGGTATTGCCGCCGTAGATAACCCAACTGGGAACGACTTCATCTACCTGATCGGCGGCGAAGAGCGCATAGGACTTGAAACGAGAAACTCATCCGATGCTGTCCGCATTGCCGTTGTCGAAGGAGCCGCCGATGGCGTGGCGGGCACGGGCGGGCGCATCCTGCGCTGGATTACATCCGATGGCACAAACAACAACATGCGGATCCCCGGAACTGGTCGAATTGGGACAATCAAACCCGTCGTTACTACGCTCAAAGTTGACGATACTACCTACCTGTATGTCTTTGGCGGGCTAGGATTCGCACAGCGCAACCCATCCGGCACTCGTGCGCGAGGCGAAGTTTATTACGCTCGCATCGGCAGCGATGGGCGGCTGTATCGGCCCAGAACTACAAGCATCAGCGATAGCGATTTGGGTTGGACAAAATTAACAGACATTCCGGGCAGCGATCCGGATGCGAATCGTGGCTTGTACGAAGCTGCACTTGTAAAGAGTAGCTCGGTGCTAACCCCCACCGATCAGACGATCCTGCTGTTCGGCGGCGTGCGCCAATTCCCTACTCAAGGAGACCCAGAGCCTTCGGCTGAAATCTTCCAAGCCGATGTCCAGCCCAATGGCACAATCGCGTGGCGGGGCGATGCCGGCTTGGGTGGCAACTTGCCCTTCTCGTTGCGCGGGCACGCCGCCGTTGAATACAACGGGAGCCTCTTTCTATCGGGCGGCGAGCAAGTAGCCAATGCGCCAACCACCAACATCCTTGCATCCTACCTCGAAGATGACCTGACGATCCACCGCTTCCGTAGTGGGCCGAGCGATCCGGGCACGACCTTTCTTGTGCCGGACGAAGAGGAACGCTCGTTCAACGCACCGCGTAGCTTCCATCAATCGCTCACCCTCCAATCATTCGGCTCCACCATCATTTATGTCATGGGCGGGTTCGGTGGGCCCCAATCTCCCCCGAACGATAGGCTAGCATCGAGTACCGTCTATTCGCAGCGCGTAGTCAGTGAAACCCTGCTCAACCCCACGTTTGTCAACCGTGGCTGGTATGTCTCGCGCCCGGTAGACATTGAACTCGGCGCACCCAAAATTGTCGGCATTAGCTGGAATGTCTTTGCGGAGCGCGGTGGCGCAGTGACTGATGTGCGCGTTGAATACCGCACCAGTAGCCGCAGCTGTGCCGATGCCGATTGGACTGAGGATAGTTGGATTATTGCCGATGGGTTTGAAGACAATTCGCTCTTCTCCCGCAACGGCTTGAACAACTACACCGTCCCCGAAGCGCAACAAGCAACCGCCCGCTGCTTCCAGTATCGCGCCGAACTTACCACTGAGAGCGATGAACTCTCGCCGCAGCTACGCGAGCTAGGCATCACGATTGACAGTGATAGTAGTGCCGATCTCCAGCTTGACCAACTCAGCTACAATACCCAGACCGGGCAGCTGACTACTCGCATCCTCAACCTCTACATCCCCGATGAAGACCTCACCGAGAATGCCGCAGCCGATGCGATCACCTCACCCGAAATCGGTGAACGCCCCGTCTACCTCGATCTGTTCATCATTGGCACGGGCTACAATAGCACATGGGTCACGCCTACCTTGCCGCTCAGCACCACCACCTACACCCACAGCACGGGCATCCTCACCAGCCACGCCTACGCCGTGCTGCCCCTGAACGATCCCGGCTTGAATGCACGCCAAACCCGCGCTGTGCCTACTAGTGCGTGGGTGCGGCACAGCGACAACGAGCCTATCGGCAACTTCGATGCCCTTTTCGATGAGGGCGAATACCGCATCTGCGTCGCGGTAGACTCATTCATCACGCCCGAAGTCTACAACGATCCGGTGCAGCCCAGTCGTCGCCAATTTGGAAATGTGACCGAGACGCTCGAAGGAGCAGAGGCGAATAACGTCACCTGTAGCGATCCGTTCACGATCACGCGCCAGCCGCCCGAAGTTGCCCTAGGCCCCACCATCGAGCTTGGCAGCAGCCGCGTGATTACCGAAGGCACGAGCACCAGCGCGCTCCGCATCAGCCGCGAAGCCCTCAGCGTCGTCACCCCGCTCACCGTGAGCCTAACCCTCACGGGCACGGCGCAGGCTGGCACCGATTACGACCTCTTCACGCTCGACGCACAAGGCAATATCAACCCCGTTACCAACCGCGTCATCATTCCGGCGGGCGCAAGCGAGATCGAGATTACGGTGGATGCACTGGACAACGAAGCGGTAGATGGTGACCGCACGCTCACCGTAGCCCTAACCACGCCCAGCGGCACACCGCCCCCTTACACAGTGGATGGCAACAACCGCACGATCACCCTGACCATCGTGGATAATGACGAACCCGAACCAAACCCCACCGTCTATCTCCCGTTGATCGTGCGGGTGGCTCTGGAATAAGCTACGCCATACACACAGAGTTGTTTTGGTTGCGGTGCGTTGATATGTGCATAATGCTATATCAACGCACCGCACTGGTGCAGATATACCCCCACTGCACCATCCTACGGGTCGGCGTGACCAACGTGGCGCACCCCCTCAAACCAACGTAACACCTGAAAGTGTAAGTGATTCTCGCAAATAACCGCCACGCGGCAGGGCTGATCGAAAATTGCCTATTGCCGAAACCGTATACTTGTGGCACAATAGCTGCTACAAAAGGCTTAACAGAAGCCGGCTACAGACAAGGTGGATGTGCTATAATATCTGAGAGGGCATGCCACATGGCTTAGAGTCCTCACAGATAAGGAAGGAAATTGATCCATGCGGCGGAATGTCGTACTTCCCCTACTTATCGTAGTGCTGCTGCTCGCAGCGGCAGGAGTCGGGGCATTCTTTTTCTTGAGTGGTTCAATCGGCGGCGGCGGCGGTGGGCAAACCGAGACTGTCGCGGATGCCGTGCCTACGCCGGTTCCAGTCACTGTCATTGGGGCGCGGGTAGATATTCCGGTGGGCACGGTCATCACCGATACAGCAACCCTGCTGGAGCCACAACAGATTTCGCAGAATGAGTTCAACGCGCAGCCGAATGAGTTCTTTACGAGCGAGCAAATCAGCGACGTGCGCGGCAAGCTCACACTGGTGCCCCTGATCGGTGGGCAGCCGATCCTGCGTTCACAACTGACCGAGCCGGGCTTGTCGCAGCAGATCCCGCCTGCCGAAGACGGTGACGTGCGCCGCAAAGCCTATCCTGTACAGGTGGATAGCTTAACTGGGGTTGCCGACCAAGTGAATGCGGGTGATTTTGTCGATGTCGTTGTTTCGCGGGTCTTTTTCTACAGCGTAGATGGGCGCGAGTTCCGCTACCCCACCAGCAAGACACTGGTGCAAAATGCCCAAGTGCTGCGGGTACTGCGCCCCGCTCCGACAAGCGTGGATGCAGAGGGTGGAGCGACAGCCCCCCCGCCCGGCGATGCGGCTCCTGAAACAGCCCCCGCGCTGGATGCACAGGGGCGACCGATTGCGGACAGTTCAGCCACAGGTGCCGAAGGCACCCTCCGCGAAGGTCGCTGGGTACTGATCATTGCCGTCACCAACCAAGAGGCAGAGATCCTCGAATATGCACGCGGCATCAGTGAAGTAGATCGTGACATCGCACGCATCGCATTGGTTCTGCGTGGCGCAGGCGATACTGACATTGAGGATACGACGGGTATCTCGGAAGACATTCTATTCGATCAGTATGGTGTGCCGTTTCCGGGTATCAACCGCTTGATTATTGTGTCGCCGGGGCAGCAATAGCCTCGCGGCGCAGCGCAAGCACAGAAATCGTTTAATTAAAGGGGTAGGTATGAGTGAGGGTGGTGCCATTCGCGTCTTAATTGTAGATGATATAGCAGATACCTGCGACAACCTTGAGAAGTTGCTGTACTTCGAGAAAGACATCGAAGTCATTGGCAAAGCCTACAATGGCTTAGAAGCGGTTGCACAGGCGAAAGACAAGCAGCCGGACGTGATCCTCATGGACATTAACATGCCCGAAATGGATGGCATCACGGCAACGGAAACTATTTTGCAGCACGATTCCGCGATCCAAGTGATTATTATGAGCGTGCAGGGTGAGACCGATTACCTCCGCCGCGCAATGATGGCTGGCGCACGCGAGTTCCTTGTCAAGCCCGTGTCTGCCGATGATCTGTACAAGTCTATCCGCCACGTCTATACGCGCGGGCAGAGCCGCCCGCGCATGGTAGCATCTGGCAGCAGTGCCGCCAACGCTGATGCAAGCCCCCAGACCCGCGGCAAACTCTTTGCTGTCTATAGCCCGAAAGGGGGTGTAGGCACATCGGTGATTGCGGCGAATCTGGCGATTGCCCTCCGCGCAATGACCCAGAAGAAGGTCGCTCTGGTAGACGGCAACTTGACGCTCGGCGACCTGAGCGTGATGCTCAACCTGATGTCCGAGCGTACCATTGTCCAGCTAGCAGAGCGGGTCAATGACATAGACCGCGACCTGCTCAACGATGTGCTGGCCACGCACCCTTCGCAGATTCGGGTGCTGCTTGCGCCGCCCAATCCGCAAGATGGCGAACAGGTGACAGCCGAACACATTGGCACAATCCTTGATGCCCTGCTGCTTGAGTACGACTATGTGGTGGTGGATACGCCCTCGTCGTTTCAGGATCGGGCCCTGACCATCTTGGACAAAGCCGAGCGGATTGTCCTGCTGATGACGCTGGAGATGACCTGCATCAAGAACATCAAGCTCTTTCTCGAAGTCGCCGGGTTGCTCCAGTATCCACCGGAAAAGCTGATGCTCGTGCTGAACAAAGCCGACAACCGCATGGGCATCAAGGTTGAGAGTATCGAGAACAACATTCAGCACAAAGTCGCCTTGCAAATTGCCAACGCGCCCTATGAGATTGCGCTCTCGATCAATCAAGGCGTACCGATCATCATCGGCAAGCGTGACCACCGCGCCGCCGCCGATATTTATCGGCTGGCCCGCGAACTCGCTCAAGCCGACGCGCACGCTGCGCAAAGTGCGAAGGGCGGCGAGCCAGCAAGCCCTGCCGAGTCAGCTCAGAGTGCGGGCTTGCTTGGGCGGTTGTTCCGCAAAACGTAAGTAGCGTAGCCCGAACCTGAGGACGTGTTCATCACGGAAGGAGAACTATACCTATGTCGCTCTTGAAACGCATCAATGCAACGACTGAAGGGGCTGCACCACCGGCCCAACGGGTTGCCAATACGCTGGACAAAATGGCGGATGAGGCGAAAGCATCCGCCCGCCCTGCCACAGCTCCCGCGCCTGCCCAGCAACGCAAAACGGATGACCAAGCCCTGAAGGAGATTCGGGAGCGGGTGCAGATGCGCTTACTGAATGATATGGATCCGAATGCTAATCTGCGCGACCCAACCGTCGTCAACCGGATCCGGCGGCAACTCGAAGAGATTTTCACCACCGTGCTGGATAGTGAGAACATTGTCCTCAGCCGCGCCGAACGGACCTACATCTTCAATGCGATCCTGAACGACATGCTTGGGCTAGGCCCCCTCGAACTGCTCCTCACCGATCCCGACATCAGCGAGATCATGGTCAATGGGCCCAAGCAGATCTACATCGAGCGCAAAGGCAAACTGACCTTGAGCGACATTACCTTTATGAATGATGAGCAGGTGATGCGGGTGATCGAGCGCATTGTGGCTCCACTAGGGCGGCGCATTGACGAATCCTCGCCGATGGTGGATGCCCGCTTGCCGGACGGTAGCCGGGTGAATGCCGTTATCCGGCCCCTCTCGCTGGTAGGCCCAGTCGTCACCATTCGTAAATTTAAGAAAGAAACGTTGACGATCAGAGACCTTGTACGCTTTGGCAGTATGAACGAGAACATGGGCGAATTCCTGAAGGCGTGTGTCGAAGCCCGCCTGAATATCGTTGTCGCTGGGGGGACTGGTTCTGGCAAAACAACGCTGCTCAACGTGCTATCGAACTTTATTCCCGAAGACGAGCGCATTATCACGGTCGAGAATGCCGCCGAGTTGCAGCTGGCGCAGGCGCACGTTGTCCGGCTTGAATCGCGCCCACCCAACGTTGAAGGGCGCGGCGAAGTCACCATCCGCGATCTCGTGATGAACTGCTTGCGTATGCGTCCTGAGCGCATCATCGTTGGTGAGTGTCGTGGCGGCGAAACACTCGATATGCTCCAAGCCATGAACACCGGTCACGATGGCTCCATGACGACGGTTCACGCCAACACGCCAAAAGATGCGGTAGGGCGGATCGAGACGATGTGTATGATGGCCGGCATGGATCTGCCGCAACGGGCCATCCGCGAGCAGATTGTCTCTGCTGTCAGTGTGTTTGTGCAGCAAGCCCGCCTCAAAGACGGGAGCCGCAAAGTCACGGCGATTACCGAAGTACAGGGCATGGAGGGCGATGTCCCCCTGCTGCAAGATATTTTCGTCTTTGAGCAGATGGGCTTGGATGAAAAAGGCAAGATCATCGGCAACCTGAAAGCAACCGGGGCCCGCCCGCGCTTCATCGAGAAGTTCGAGAGTATGAACATCTTCCTCCCACCCGGCATCTTTGGCTACGGTGGCGATTCAATGTATGGCTAGGTATGGCAAGGGGCAGCAGGCAGCTTTGGCTGGTATGCACCCGCGTATCAATATCAGGAAAGGGAACCACCTATGGAAACAATTGCACCAATGCTCCCCCTGATAGGCAGCATCTTCTTCGTTGCTGTGATCGGGGTGGTTGGCATGCTCGTTTACCGCTCAATGAGTGGCGGCGTATCCAACGAACGCCTGTCCCAAGTGATCGGTAGCACCGCATCTGATGAACGCAGCAAGCGTTCGCAGCAGATGCTGGAGGATGTTGAGAAGCGGGTCTCAAAAAGCAAGTCGGGTGAGAAGTATGCCCGCGACCTCGCTCGTGCTGATGTGAAGATGAAGGTGTACGAGTTCTTTGCGATCAAGGTCGTTGCGGGCATCTTGGGCTTTTTCGTGCTCATGTTTCTGGCTCGTTCAGCAAGTCCGGCAGCGGCCCTGCTCGCTGGTGGGGTGGGCGCATTCGTGTTCTCCTTTCTGCCCGATTTCTACTTGGGCAATCGTGCATCGGCACGCATCAAAGCCTTCAACAACCAGCTCGGTGATACGATCACGATGATGGCCAATGCCCTGCGTGGTGGCTACAGCTTTATGCAGACGATTGACCTTGTGTCGAAAGAAGCCCCCACCCCCACTGCTGAGGAGTTCCGCCGCTTGGTGCAGGAAGTCGGGATTGGGCGCAGCACCGAAGAAGCCCTTGCCAACCTGCTGCGGCGTGTGCCCTCCGAAGACCTTGATTTGCTGATCACTGCCGTCAACATTCAGCACGAGGTCGGTGGCAACCTTGCCCAGATCCTTGACTCGATTGGGCATACGATCCGCGAGCGGGTTCGTATTCAGGGCGAAATTAAGACCCTCACTGCACAGGGGCGCATCTCGGCCTACATTATTGTTGGGCTGCCAATTGGATTGGGCGGCTACATCCAAGCCGTCAACCCAGAGTATATGGCACCGATATTCACATTTGGCTTGCCGCCCGAAGCATGGTGCTGTATGCCTGTGGCGGCGATTGTGATGATGATGATTGGCTATTGGGCCATTATGAAGATCGTGACTATCGAAGTCTAGCGCAAGCAAGGGACATACTATGGAAACCACCTTTTTCCTGATCATTGCCGTGCTGCTCCTGCTAGGGGCAGCAGTTGGTCTCATCATCTACGCACTCAACTCGCAGAAGTCGGCAACGATTGATCAGCGGCTGAATACCTACACCGAAGCGGTCAAGTCACTGGATGAGATTGAGCTAGAGAAGCCCTTTGCCGAGCGCGTCCTCATGCCGATCATGAAGTACGTGCTGGATATATTCGGCAAGCTCAGCCCACAGCGCAACGCCGAGCAAATCCGCCTCAACTTGCAACTCGCGGGCAACCCCTATGGGATCACTCCAGTGATGTTCGGCGGGATGCGGTTAGGCTTGAGTATCGGGCTGTTTTTCCTGTTCGGCTTGATCACCGTCAGCACGATGGGCTTCACCACGAATGCCCTGATGTATACCATGATCGGCACGATTCTGGGCTACCTGATGCCGGGTATGTGGCTCGGCAACCAGATCAAGAAACGCCAGAAAGCTCTCACCCGTGCGCTTCCTGATGCGCTCGACCTGCTCACGATCAGTGTTGAGGCTGGGCTAGGCTTCGATGTTGCCCTGCAACGGGTCACCGATAAATCCGACAACGAACTCTCGCGGGAGTTCAAGCGCGTCCTCGCCGATGTGCGGCTCGGGCGTTCGCGCCGCGAAGCTCTCCGCGATCTCGGTGAGCGCAACGGCGTGGAAGACCTGAAGACCTTCACGGCGGCAATCATCCAAGCCGATCAACTCGGTGTCTCGATGTCGAAGATCCTGCGCCTCCAATCGGATCAGATGCGGATGAAGCGCCGGCAACGGGCGGAAGAAGAAGCCCAGAAAGCCCCCGTTAAGATGCTGATCCCGATGGTCTTTCTGATCTTTCCGGCAATCTTCGTGGTGTTGCTAGGCCCGTCCATCCCACGCTTTATCGAAGCCTTTGGCGGCTAAGGGCGCAGTGTGTGGCAATGAGTGAGTCAACCTCCTATCTCAACCGCACTTCCCGCTATGTCCAGATTGCCAATGATACCCGCAACACCACCCTAGCAACCCGCTGTGGCGTTGCAGATAGCTTCTGGACACGCTGGCGGGGGCTGATGGGACAGGCCCAGCTTGCGTCCGGCGAGGGCTTGCTGATCGTCCCTGAGTGGAGTATCCACACCTTCTTTATGCGGTTTGCGATAGACGTAGCGTTCCTCGATCATGAGCAGCGCGTGCTTAAGCTCTATCCCGCGCTGCCGCCCAATCGCCCCTATGCGGGCGCGTGGGGCGCAGCGGCCGTGTTAGAGCTTCCGGCAGGTGTGATCGCCGCCACGGCCACCGAAACCGGCGATCACCTGCGCCTGATCCCACGCGAACCCTGACCCGGCATGGAACACGGCCACCGCACGCCGCCTATCGTGCAGCACGTATCCACTACCGCGACAGCGCAGCCTGCACTGGCATGGTTGCACGCCCTGCTCGTCCCCCTCCTGCTCGGGATCGGCAGCTTCACGCTCTACCTGCTCACCCTCGTCCAAGCCCACACCTTCGATGCGCTTTCGTATGCACTGGATGTGGAGCGCAAGCCGCTCCAAGAGCTATTCCACCCGCACCACCTCGCCTACGGGACTACGGGCGTACTGGTGCGTGAACTTGCCACCGCACTTGGCTGGCAGGGCAGTGTGGTGCTGCCCTTGCAGCTAGCCAATGCGCTAGCCGGGGCTGTCGGCGTGATGCTGTTCTACACCGTATTGCGCCAGCACACGCACCGCACCGATGTAGCCATAGCAGGCGCGATGCTGCTCGGTAGTAGCTTCGCCTACTGGTACTACGCTGTCGAAGTCGAGGTCTACACCATCGCCGCCGTATTTCTGGTGGGCTGTCTGGGGCTGATGGGGCAAGCCCTGCGCCAACCAACGTGGCATGGCTGGGTGTGGCTGGGGGTGGTGCAGGGGCTTGCCGTGCTATTCCACCAGACCAACGTGCTGCTTGCCGTGCCGATTGGCGCAACGCTGATCCTCGCAACTGGGGCGCACGTTGCCCCGCGCACACCGCGCCGCTATCTGCTGATGTTGGTGCGCTGCGGTGCAAGCTATGCCATCCCACTGGGGCTTGTCGTGGGCGCAAGCTACCTGCTGGCAATCATCCTCAGCGATCTGCACTCACTTGCGGAGGTGCGGGCATGGACCATGAGCTACGCCCAGACTGGCTGGTGGGGCGGTAGCCTCGCCGATCCGCAGAAGTGGGCTGATCTGGGGCGGGCGTTGAATGTAATGCTGGTGCATCCGCACGGTGCGGTGGCCCTGATCATCCTGAGTGGGCTACTGCTGCGCTACACCCGCGCCCTGCTCCACACCTACCGCCCCGAAGCATTGGTATTGCTGCTGTGGCTCTTTAGCTACGGGCTGTTTTTCTATTGGTGGGAGCCAGAGAATATCGAGTTCTGGATTGCGATCCTGCCCCCCGCCTACGCCCTGCTTGCGCTGGCCCTTGCCGCTGGCGGTGGGGCGTGGCACGCAGGCGTATGGCTGGCCCTGACGCTCGCAGGGACGATGGCTGCCCTCAACTTCCACGAGGTACGCTTTCGCGGCAGTGGCGTGCTGATCCCGCAATATCAGATCACGGGCGCACTGGCTCGCAATTCGCAGGCAGGCGACCTGCTGATTGTGCCCGATGGCTTGCAAAAGCTGTACCTAAACTACTACGCCGAACGCCTCAACACGCTCTCGCTGAACCAAACGCTACACTACAGCGGCGGCGATTGGGACGCTGCCTGTCAGGAGTTTCACGCCCACATCGAGGCGACCCTGCACGGTGGCGCGGCGGTGCTGATTAGTAGCGAGGTGCTGACCCCCACCGAGCGCACCACGCCCTATAGCGATCCGCTGATCCAACGCTTCGCGCTTGATCCGGCCACCGTGCAGGCGTGTTTTGCGCCCTACCAAGCGACGATGCAGGATGTCCCACTGGATGCCGACATGCCCGCGTACTACCGTATTCCAAGCGCACAGGAGCAATTGGCTGGCGACGGCTGGAACTTCACGCTGGGCAAAGCCCAGTGGGGCTGGCAATTGCACAATGCACAGGATGCGTTCTTCAATGAGGATGGCTGGGGCTTCTTCCCGCTCGATGATCCTAACCTCGTCAGCCCGCGCATGCAGATTGACACGCGCCTCTATCGCGGAATCGAGGTACGCCTTGCCCGTGCAATTGCCAACCGCGAGGCCCAAATCTTCTTCATGGATCAGGCAGGCATCATCGAGGAGTCCCGTTCGGTGCGCTGGGAACTGACCAACCACTCGCGCCTAAAGACGTACTTCGTGGATCTCGCCGAGCATCCGGGCTGGACAGGCACGATCACCGGCATTCGCCTCGATCCGACCAACGGGCGCGGCGCGAAGCCGGGCGAGTATGTGCAGGTGGCGTGGGTCAAGCTGATCCCGTATGGTGAGTAGCGGGCAGGTGCTCCGTGATGCCCACCGCCTGCCCCTAGTCGCGCCCGGAGCGCAGCAGATAGGCATACATCGCCACGCCCGACGTAAACGCCACCAAGCCCTTCACAGCGAGTGGCAAGCCCTGCGCGGGCGAGATGAAGCCCTCGATGATGCCTGCGCCGATCAGCAACGGCACACAGCCCACCAGCAACACAACAGCGCGGCGGGCGGCCAGCACCAGCGCGGCGCGGCGCGTGTGCCAGCCGGGCCGCACGATGGCCCAGCCAAGCTGCAAGCCGGCCCCGCCCGCAATGAAGATCACACTCAATTCAACGACCCCGTGCGCCATTACGAAGCCCCATAGGTTGTCGGCAAAATCGAAGCGTTGGGCCACGCCGGCAATGCCCCCCAGCATAAAGCCATTCAGCATCAGCACGTACAGCGTGAGTATGCCGAGCGTCACCCCGCCCGCAAATGCCAGAAACGCCACGCGGATATTGTTGGTCATAATAAAAGCAGCAGAGGACGAACGCCCATCCTCATTGATCCGCAACCACCATTCGGTTTCGCTCTGAATATCGGCAATCACGCCTTGCAATTCCGGCATTACAAGCGTCACTGCATCCGGGTCGCGCCAGCCCAGCCCAAAGCCGATCAGGGCGGGAATGATGAACATCAGGAACGCCGCCAGCGTATAGCCCCATGTTGCCCGAAAAGCCTGCGGGAAGGTGTGCGTGAAGAACCGCCCCACATCCTGCCAGCGCGTGCTTTTCTCGCGGTAGATGTAGCCATGGGCCTCAGCCACCAAGCCATTCAGGTAGGCACTCACCAGATGCGTCGGATAGTCGCGGCGAGCCACCGCCAGATCCGATGTGGCTTGGCGATAGAGCCGCCCTAGCTCTTGCAGCTCCTCCGCCGAGAGGCCGGTTAGCCCTAGCCGCGCATGCCCGATCAGATGCGTCAGCCGTTCCCACGCGGGCCGTTTCAAATTGATAAACTCTTCTGCCAGCATATAGTTTCAGGTGTTAGGTATCGGGTGTCGGGTGTTAGGTGTCGGGTGTCGGGTGTCGGGTGTTAGGTGTTAGGTGTTAGGGATGCCTCCGCATGCGCGTGCCCAGATCGGCATCGGCATCGAGCAACGCCCGTTGCAACGCGCCGCACTCGGCCGTAATCAGATGCACCTGTAGGCTTGGTACGGCTTCGATCAACTGCCACATGAGGTGGAGCTTGGAGCGCATGCCCCCCGTTACATCCACTGCCCGCGATCCGGCTGCGCCTGCTAGCACGGTGTCAATATTGGCGGCGGTAATCAAGGGCACCCGCTCGGCGTGCGGGTTCAGGTACGGATCAGACGTGTACACCGCCGTCTCCCCAACCAAGATAATCCGGGTCGGCACGAGTTCGGTATGGCGCACCAGATAGGTGAACAGGGCCTCGGTCGAGGCAATCGCACTGCCTTGCACCAGATCAAACGCCACATCGCCATGCACCACCGGCAGCAAGCCCCGCGCCAGCGCAAGATCGAGCGTGGCCGTGTGCCACTGCACCACCACACCGCGCTCGCAGCGTAGGCTTGCGGAGGGCTGCACCGCAAGCGCGGGCAACCCCGCGGCCAGCAAGGTATCCACCACAATGCGATTGAGCCGCCCCGCCGCCGCCCCGGTCAGGGCGTAGCCGCGCCAATCGGCTGTATCGCGCAAGCCGGTATGCACACCATACTGCGCGGCGTAGGTATGCCCGAAGGAGCCGCTGCCGTGCCCGATTAGCAGGGGCCGCGGGGGCTGTTGTTCCCGCACCGCCTGTAGCTCGGCGGCAAGCTGCGCGATGATCGGCAGGTTGGGCGTTTCGGGTTGGTGCTTATCGGTGATCGTCGAGCCACCGAATTTGATCAGGGTCAGGTTCGGCATAGTGGTATTATACCCATTTTCAGCCACCGTCGCAGGGCTACGATAATGTGTAACGCGGTGCGGCTGCCTGTGTCACCTGACACCTCTTACCTGACACCTATCACCTATGACATCTGGGCACACCTACGCCGGGCGGAAGAAGTACAGCACCAACAGCACCAACACGCCCCACAGCACAAAGTTGATCGCCAATGGGCGATCCTTCAGCAGCATCTCCTCTGGCGTGCCGCCGCCATCTTGCTGGTAGATCAGGTACAGGTAGCGGAAGATCCCGTAAATGATAAAGGGGATCGTCGTCATTAGCACCGGGAATGGCTCGTGCGGCACCGCAGGCGCAGAGAAGGTCGCCATGCTGTAGGCCATAATGATGCTCGCGGTGACAATTGCCATCATCTGATCGAGCATCGGGATCGAGTATTCGGCGAGGATGCGGCGATGTTCGCCCGCCCCCGCATCAAGCAGCACCAATTCGTGGCGACGTTTGGCTACGCCGAGAAAGACCGCCAACAGCCCCATACACACCAGCAGCCACGAGGTAATCGGGATGTCGAGGATCACCGCACCGCCGATAGCCCGCAGGATGAAGCCCGCCGCAATCACCAGAATATCAAGGATCACAACATGCTTGAGGTAGTAGGAGTAGAGCACCCCTTGCACCACCACATAGGTCAGCAGCACTATCAAGAAGCCGCCATCGGGATCCAGCAGGTAGGCGAGTGGCAACGCCGCAAGGATCAGCACGGCTGCCGCAGCCCACGCCACCTTCGGGCTGAGCACGCCGGATGCGAGCGGGCGGTGGCGTTTGCGCGGGTGGGCCCGATCCTTCTCAATGTCCACCAGATCATTGATCAAGTAGATCGCACTGGCGGCCATGCAAAACAGCGCAAAGCCCGCCAGCGTATGCAGCACCGGCTCGGCTTGCAGCCATAGCCGCTCCTCCGAAAAGGCGAGGGCAGTAAAGACAAAGATATTCTTGATCCACTGCTTGGGGCGCATTGTCCGTAGCAGGTAGCGCAGCGTGGCTAGTAGGCCCGGCGCGGGTGGGGCAAGCTCGTGCGATGTTGTCTCAAACGAGGGTTTATGTGTCATTCTATCGGCTTTCGTCTCGAATACCTCCTAGCATATCTTACCCCGCCACCTTGCGTGCGTCAAACGGCTTGACGGGTTGCCCCATCTGCCCTACACTCTGACCTATGACACAACAGCTCCCGGACAATCCTGCCCTGCCTGCCCCGCTCACCGCCGAGCCAGCCACCACCACGAGCCTACGCCAGCGCGTGCGTGCCGTTCTCAGTGGGGCGTGGAAGCCCGGACTAGTGTTGCTGGGCACGCTGCTGCTGAGTGCCACGCTGTTCCTAATCCCCACCGATGCAGTGGTACGGATGGGAGCGTGGGGCTATGTCGGCGTGTTCGTGCTGACGCTGGTCGCCAGTGCCTCGCTGTTCATCCCTTCGCCCGCACTGGGCGCGGCATTGCTCGCCGGCAAAGCGGGCCTCAATCCGTGGGCCGTCGGGCTACTCAGTGGCATCGCCGCAGGCATCGGCGAAATCGCAGGCTACGTGGTCGGCTACAGTGGCAGCGATCTCGCAACGCACACGCGCCTCTACCAACGGGTGGCGGGCTGGGTGCATCGCTGGGGGCCACTGACCATCTTTGTGCTAGCGGCGATACCCTCGCCGATCATTGATGTGGCTGGCATTGCCGCCGGAGCGATGCGGATGCCCTTCCGCACCTACTTGATTGCGTGTATCATGGGCAAAACGTTGCGCTTCACCGCCCTTGCATGGCTAGGGCGCATGCTGCCGGAGATCATTGCTACGTTGCGCTAGAAAGACGCTGCTATGTCCGAATTGTTGATTGCCACCCACAATGCAGGCAAGCTCCGCGAATTCGCCGCACTGTTTGGGCCGCTCGGCTTGACGCTGCACACGCTCGCTGATCTGGGCATTACGGCTGATGTGGAAGAGACCGGCACCACCTTTGCCGAGAATGCCCGCCTGAAAGCCACCGCCTACATGCAGCTAAGTAACCTGCCCACCCTCGCCGATGATAGCGGCTTGGAAGTTGCGGCCCTCGATGGTGCGCCGGGGGTGTACTCGGCTCGCTATGGCGGCGTGACGGGCCCAGCCCAGCTTGCCTATCTGCTCCAGCAGATGCAGGGCATCCCCTTTCATCAACGCCTCGCCCGCTTCGTCTGCGTGATCGCCCTTGCCCACCCCAACGGTACGCTAGAGCTAGCCGAAGGCCTGCTGCACGGGGTCATCGAAGAACAGCCCCGCGGCACAGGCGGCTTCGGCTACGATCCGCTCTTCTATGTCGTAGATGAAGATTGCACGCTCGCCGAGCTGCCCCCCGAACGCAAGAATGCAATCAGTCACCGCGCCGCCGCCGCCTGCGCCGCCTATCCGGTGTTGCAGCAGTGGCAGGCGCAAGGCTGGCTCTAAGGCAATGCCAATGCTGGTTACATCGCTTGCCTCTAGCAGCAAAGGCAACGCCACCCTGATCCGCTCAGCGCGGGCCGCCGTGCTAGTGGACTGCGGGCTTGCCTGCCGCACCATTGAGCCGTTGCTAGGTGCGGCGGGGGTGCGCCCCGAACAGGTGCAGGCGATCTTTCTGACGCATGAACACGGCGACCATGTGCAGGGCGTGGGGGCCCTAGCCCGCAAGCACCGTATCCCCGTGATCTGCACGGCGGGTACGGCCCACGCCCTGCGCGAGAAGCACCTGCGCGACCTCACGCCCCAGACGATCTGCGCGGGCGATACGGTGCAGCTTGCCGATCTGGACGTGACCAGCTTTGCCGTCGCGCACGATGCCGCCGAGCCGCTCGGCTTTGTCCTGCACAGCGCAGGCGTAACCGTCGGGCTGGCTACCGATCTGGGCAGCTGGGATGACGCACTGGTTGGGCACCTCCGCCCGGCTGACCTGCTCGTGATCGAAGCCAACCACAGCCGCGAGCAGCTCCTTGCCTCAGCCTACCCATGGGCAGTCTGTCAGCGGATCATTGGGCCGTATGGGCATCTTGATAACCACGAAGCTGGCGCACTGCTCGCCGCTATCGCCGCCGATGGGCGACCCCGCGATGTGCGCCTCGCGCATCTGTCGGATCAGGCGAACACTGCCGCCTACGCCGTGAAAACAGTGCGCGGTGTGCTAGCTGAGGCTGGGGTCAGTTGGCTCCGGGTACGGGCATTTCCGCGCATCGCATCACCTTACCCGCACAAGCTACACACATGGAGTAGCGATCAGCTCTTGCAGCAATCGCCATTGTTCTAGCGACAAGGGGAACTCAGAGGGGGAGGAGCAGGGAGCAAATCCAAAACAGGGCTTAAGTCGCTGGTGCTCTGGTGCTAGACTACACCTGAAACCTAACCCCTGCGCTGGCTACTTCTTGCGGGTTTTGTAGAGGGTACGCAACGTGCTTGCGGCAATCCGAACTTTGCGCGGGTTGCCATTCTTATCAATGATCGTTACCGTCTGAATATTGGGCTGCCACATACGCTTGGTGTGGCGTTTGGAGTGGCTCACATTATGTCCAAACGATGGCTTCTTGCCCGTAAGTTCACACTTTGGCATTGCCGATTCCTTTCCTTACACTGCTTTGCACAACAATCGTAAACAACAAAAGCGTTGCCCTGTGCAGGCAACGCCTATCATCATACCACATCCGCCCGCTTGATGCAACTGGCAGTTAGGGAAATAGGGCCTATCGCAACCTGCGCCTGAGTGCGGCGCAGGGCTGCACCAAAACCGCTTGTTGGTACAAGCAGTATGGGCCTTTGGGTGGCTCTAGAATTACTGCCCGCCTCACCTATGAAATTTATCTTGCGTTTGTTGTATCTTCATCATAAATCACCGAAGCAGATTTGTGAAGATCTAAATCCTCAAGATAGATCCGTCTTTTGCTCAAGATTTAGAATGGAGCGGGGCATGGATCAAGCCGACCACTACACCCCACCCGCGCCTGCCACCCGCACGAACGGCAACCACAGGCGCATACTCACCCCCGCCGGAGCCTGATCTACCAGCTTGGCAACCACCCCTTCGCTCAGGTTGGCCACATACAGATTGCCCGCCTCATCTTCGCCAAACGAAGCCAAGCCACCAAAGTAGCCCGTTTCGAGGAGTAGCTCATTGCGCCACACGCCACTATCGAGGTGCAAGCCCCACAGCTTGCCAGAGCAATAATCGCCATAGAAGTACACGCCCTGCATGCGGCTGAACTCTGTGCCCCGATAGACGTAGCCGCCCGTCACCGAGCAGCCGCCGACGCTGTGCGTATACGCATACACCGGATCGGTCAGCACCAGTTGCGGGCAGGCATCGCCCATATTAAAATCAGCGGGGCCCTCTTTGCACCGCCAGCCGTAGTTCTCACCGCCCGCGCTGGTGGCAAGCTGCCGGTTGATCTCTTCGTGCTGGCCCTGCCCCACATCGGCGATGTACAGATCGCCTGTGGCCCGATCAAACGAAAACCGCCACGGATTGCGTAGCCCTACCGCCCAAATTTCGGGGCGATAGCCCGCCGTATTCACGAATGGGTTATCCGGCGGGATGCGGTAGGGCTGGCTCGGATCGCCATGCTCCACATCTATCCGCAGCAGCTTGCCTAGCAGGTTGTTGGGATCTTGAGCAATGTTCAGTGGATCGCCCGCCGCGCCACCATCGCCCGTGCCAATGTACAGGTAGCCATCTGGCCCAAAGTGGATCTGCCCGCCGTTGTGGTTAGGAAAAGGCTGCTCAATCCGCAGGATGATCTGCTCGCTCGCCGGATCGGCCACATTCGGCGTATCGCTGGCAAGGGCATAGCGGGCCACAACAGTTGCGCCCTGCTGATCGGTAAAGTTGACGTAGAAATACTGCTTGCGGGCAAAGTCCGGCGGAAAGGCCACACTCAACAAGCCGCGCTCGACGCAACAGCTCACCCGCGTAGCCGCAATATCGAGCAGTGGCGCAGGCAGCAGTTGCCCATCCTGCACCACCCGAATCTGCCCCCGTTGCTCAACAATAAAGAGCCGCCCGCTCCCATCGCCCGCGTGGGTCAGAAACACGGGCCGATCCAAGCCCGTGAACTGTTCTGCCAAGCCCAGCTGCATGCCATTTGCAGCAATTGGAGCCGGAGCCGCCGGATCAGCCGCATCGGCCCACTGCGCCGGACGGCTACAGCCGAGCAAAGGCAGCATACTTAGCAATAGTACCAGCAGTGCCGGTAGGTTCGTCATCAGTCGGTGCAGTCGGTGCATGAGGTATTGGCTCCTTTTCAAGCTCCAAAGATTGCTTCAGGACATGGTTCCATTGCGAGTTACCATACCAGATTCAAATGAACGTGAGATTAACCCCATCACACCGTTTACGCTTTAGCGTGAACCCTTTTTCGGTGTATACTAGAACAGGGTCGTTCGTAGCAGCACGAGCAACGCATCCATTGCGTATGCTCTCAAACACACAGGGAACACAACTATGCGATGGGTGATTGGCGGGGTGATGGTAGCGGTGATGCTGGTTGTAACGGCGTGTGGCTCAGACCGCCAACTCCCGGCGGCAACGGGCATCCCGCCTAGCGCAGATACCCCAATCCGCATCGGCTCCAAAGATTTCACCGAACAGTTTATTCTGGGTGAGATGTACGCGTTTATCCTAGAAGATGCAGGCTTGCCGGTTGAGCGGATGCTCAATATGGGCAGCACCGATATTGTCCAGCTTGCGCTCCTCAGCAACGACGTTGATCTGTATCCCGAATACACGGGCACCGGCTTGCTCAATGTGCTGCGCCTGCCGATCAGCGATGACCCCTCACAAGTCTACGAGTTGGTTCGCGCGGGCTACGCCGAGCAGTTCAACCTGATCTGGCTTGATCCCGCACCGATGAACAATACCCAAGCTCTTGCAATGACGCGCAAGCGGGCCGAGGAACTCGGCATTGTCACCATCTCGGATATGGTAGCCCAAGCCGACCAGCTGGTGATGATTGGCCCGCCTGAGTTTCAGGAGCGCGAAGACGGGCTGCCGGGGCTACAGGCAGTCTATGGCAATTTCGCCCTGCGCGAGTTCAAGCCGATTGCCCCTGATAACCGCTACCAAGCCCTTGCGGAAGGTGCTGGCGACATTACGGTGGCATTTGGCACGGATGGCGAGATTGCCGTGTTTGATCTGGTGCTGCTGGAGGACGACCAGCAACTCTTCCCCCCCTACCAAGTCGCACCGGTGATCCGCGCCAATGTGCTGGCTACTCATCCCCAGATCGCCCCCGCCCTGAATCGGCTTGCGCCGCTGCTGGATGATGCCACCATGCAACGCCTGAACAACGAAGTGAGCGGCAACAAACGCAGCCCCGCCGCCGTTGCCCGCGAGTTCCTCGAAGCGCAAGGATTGATCCAGCCCCGCTAGCGGGCGACGACCTCCAACCTCACCCTTTCCCCCCTTGTATGGGGCAGCTCGGTGTCGGCGGGTCACGCTGCCCCCCACGCACCCTCACGAGCCGATCCTCGCAGCTGTGCCAAATCCGCCAACCTGCGGTATCATGGAGCCGCAGGCTTGGATGCGAGACACTTGGGGCAAGCGGTAGGTAAGGATCACCGAATGCTAGAACAATTCAGCTACGATGTCGAGACCTTTGAGATGCGTATGATCATCACCCTGATCGCGCTGCTGCTGCTGTGGCTGGCACGCGCAATCACGCTCTGGCTCACCGAGCATCTTATGCACGATGGCGAACGCCGCTACATTGTGCGCCGCCGGGCCGGGATGATTGTAGGCGTGGTTGGCGTGCTGATGATTGCCCGGGTCTGGTTTAGCCACCCTAGCGAACTGCTCACCTTCCTTGCGCTGGTATCGGCGGGCTTGGCGATAGCCCTGCGCGACATTCTGATGGATGCGGCGGCGTGGCTCTACATCGTGTGGCGCAAGCCGTTTAAAGTCGGGCAGCGCATCGAATTGGGCGAGGTGCGCGGCGATGTGGTAGATCTGCGCCTGTTCCAATTCACGGTGCTAGAGATTGGCAACTGGGTGGAAGCCGACCAAAGTACCGGACGGGTGATCCACATCCCAAACGGGCGGGTCTTTAGCATGCCCCAAGCCAACTACAGCGAGAGCTTTGACTTTATCTGGAATGAAACGCCGGTGATCTTGACCTACGAAAGCAACTGGGAACACGCCAAGCAGCTTTTGCAGCTGATCATTGAGCAGCACACGCAGGAGTTTTGTGCGGAAGCCCGCGATCAGATCGAGCATTGTAGCAGTGGCTACTTCATTCACTATGCCAAGCTCACCCCGACGGTGTACACCCGGGTAGATGCGGGCTACGGCATCGTGCTGACGCTGCGCTATCTTGTGCCCACGCGCCGTCGCCGCTCCACCGAGCACCTGATCTGGGAGTCAATCCTCCACGAATTCGCCCACCACCCCGACATCAGCTTTGCCTACCCCACCTATCGCTGGTACTCACAGGCGCAGGAAGCCCCCACGCGCCCTGCCCCCACCTACGCCAATGGGCACGGAGACAACGCCGGCGGTGCGCCCCTGCCGCCAACACAGCCAACAGGGCGTGGCTCCGACCCCGCCGGATAACCACGCCCTGTGTTCCGTTAACCTACTGACCTACAGATCCATTGATCTATCGCGGCTCTCTGTTCACCGGGCAACACCCATCGCCCACCTAGCGGCGGCTCGGAGCCGGCTTCTGATAGCCGAGATACGCCTCTGCCAAACCCTCTGCCGTGTTGTGGAACATGTCTACCAGCTCATCTGGCTCTTCCACCACACACGCATCGCCATAGCGCAACAAGATTTGACGGGCTTGCCATAGGTTGGTCACGTTTGCCGTCACGATGGCACTGCCATCATCCTGATAGTTGATCGTGGTTTCGGGGAAGAAGGTCGCCACATCCCGCCGCCGCGCCACCTCCGGCGCAAGCGTGTAGCGCAGCTTGTAGACATGCGGGCGCACCCGCTCTGGCGGCAGCATGGTCGAGAGGATGCGCGGGCTACCCTCGACCATCCGATCCAGCCGATAGTACACCGCATGCTTGATCGGCGTGGTATCCGGCGGGGTAACTTCCATCGGGGTCGCATCCAGATAGGCGTGCCCTTCTGGGCTGAAGAAGATCGCATACGGCGCAACCCGGTGCTGCACCAGTGCCATATCCGGTGAATTGCTCCGATAATCAAACGCCAACTCTTGGCGGCGTTCGATGGACCGCTTGACTACCCCGAACACCTTTGGATTGACCGCACCGGGCACGCCGGGCGACATCTGAAGCGTAATCGTCCCACGATGGGCCCGGTGTTCACGCTGGCGGTAGGGCGGCAGCAGCATCAGAATTCGATCCAACAGAGACCGCACATTCGCGTGTTCAGGAACCAATGTACCGGGTGGGAAGCTCGCATCGAGAAATGCCAGTGCTTCCATACATTCATCGGGCATATCCAACAGAGCCAACTCACCGAGATCGGAGAGGTAATATTTATTGGCCCGGCGTTGGAACCGAATCTGGCAATTGTACTCACTCTTGAGCGAGTCGAGATCGTGCTTCAGCGCACTAATCGCATCGCCCGGATAGCCCTGATCGCGTAGCTCAATCGTCACCGCCTCAATCAGCTCCGAGCTCGTCGCAGGGCCTACCAGCAAGCGGCGAACCAAGATCAGCCGCCGCCGGAAGGTCAGCCATGAACTGCGCTTCAAGCCACCTTTACGTTGTTCTGTCATACCTTTACTCTTCCTTCTTCAAACTTACACTCGTATGCCAATGATGCCACCATAGCACAAAGCGTGCTTGCTGGAGTGTGTGTGCATGGTGCAGATTTGGTAATGCCTGCACGACGAGTTGTTCGAGTGCATGTGGTTCATACCCCCACCGCTGCGCGTTGTTTTCACTCTGGGCAAACGGAAGCCAATTTTCAAGCTGCCGCAGCGTTGACGTGGTTTGGGCGGATACAATGTGCATGACTACGCTCCTATACAATCATTCAGGGTATTATTCACAACTAGCGACGGAGCGGTGAGGCTAAGGCAGAACGAAACGGATACCTCACACACGCCCAACTAGTCTTACCCTTAGTATAGCTAGAGCAGGCGGCACAAATGCGTGTTGGTTAAAGTCAATCAAGCCATGTTCGGATAATCGTGCAGATAACGCATTTGCATATCCAAATCTTTCAGTTTTCATTTTACGAAAGAATCACTATTTCGTCAAATGCTCGTGCCATTACCCATACCTCCAATCTGCACCCGCCACACCTTGATGTGCCTCAACTCAGTTGCGAGGATACAACTATGGGTAGCGATTCCTGCTGCTTATCTTTGGCACTCTTGCCCTATACTGAGAGCAGACTGTGTAAGAGCAACGGAGGATGATATGACACGAAAGAACGTAACGATTGACGGCAATGAAGCCGCCGCACGGATCGCCCACGCCATAAGTGAAGTGATTGCGATTTACCCAATCACTCCTTCCACAAGCATGGGCGAAATGGCTGATGCGTGGTCGGCACAGGAACGCCCCAATCTCTGGGGAACGACCCCGCTCGTGATTGAGATGCAATCGGAAGGCGGAGCCGCTGGAGCCGTCCACGGCGCAATGCAAACCGGCGCACTAACCACCACCTTCACCGCCTCGCAGGGCTTGCTGTTGATGATCCCGAATATGTACAAGATCGCCGGTGAGTTGACCCCCACCGTGCTGCACGTCGCGGCCCGTTCGCTCGCGGCGCAGGGGCTATCCATCTTTGGCGATCACTCGGATGTGATGTCGGTACGGGCCACCGGCTTTGCGCTCCTCGCTTCCAACAATGTGCAAGAGGCACAGGACATCGCCCTGATTGCCCACGCCGCCACCTTGCAGAGCCGCGTGCCGTTTGTCCATTTCTTCGATGGCTTTCGGGTCTCGCACGAAATCGCCAAAATCGAGCAGCTTGATGATGACGACCTACGCGCCATGATTGATGATGCGTGGGTGCAACAGCACCGGTCCCGTGCGCTCACGCCCGACAAGCCGATGCTACGCGGTACCGCCCAAAACCCAGACACCTACTTTCAGGGGCGCGAGACGGTCAATACGCTCTACAATAATTGCCCCCAAATCGTGCAGGCAACGATGGACAAGTTCGCCGAACTGACCGGGCGTAGCTACCGCCTGTTTGAGTATGCCGGCGCAGCGGATGCCGAGCGCGTGATTGTGGTGATGGGATCGGGGGCGGATACCGTGCGCGAAACCGCCGCCTACCTGAACCAGCACGATGCCGCCGCCAAAGTCGGGGTGCTGACGGTGCGGCTCTACCGCCCCTTCGATCTGGTGGCGTGTGTGGCGGCATTGCCCGCCAGCGTCAAGCGCATTGCTGTGCTGGATCGCACGAAGGAGCCGGGCAGCGCCGGCGAGCCGCTCTACCTTGATGTCACCTTAGCCGTTGCCGAAGGGCTGGCACAGGGCACGGCTCCCTTCACCCAGATGCCGCGCATCATCGGCGGACGCTACGGGCTATCCTCGAAGGACTTCACCCCCGCGATGGTCAAGGCCATCTACGATGAACTCGCCCAGCCCCAGCCCAAAAACCACTTCACCATCGGGATCAACGATGATGTCACCCATACCAGCCTCGCCTACGATCCGACCTTCTCGATTGAGCATGCCGATACCGTCCGCTGCATCTTCTGGGGGCTAGGCGCAGATGGAACCGTCGGCGCAAACAAGAACTCGATCAAGATCATCGGCGAAGAAACCGACAACTACGCACAGGGCTACTTCGTCTACGACTCGAAGAAATCTGGCTCCGTCACGATTTCACACCTACGCTTCGGAACCACCCCCTTCTCCGCCCACTACCTCATCAGTGGAGCCAACTTTGTCGCCTGCCACCAGTTCTCCTTCCTCGAACGCTACGACGTGCTCAAGTATGCCGATCAGGGATCAGTCTTCCTGCTCAACAGCATCTACCCCGCCGATCAGGTGTGGCCCGAATTGCCGCGTGAGGTGCAGGAGGTGATTATCGCCAAGCAGTTGCGGTTCTACGTGATTGATGCCTACGAAGTTGCCAAGAACACGGGCATGGGCGGGCGCATCAACACCATTATGCAGACCTGCTTCTTTGCGATCAGTGGGGTGCTTCCCCAAGATCAAGCGATTGAGCAGATCAAGAAAGCCATCCACAAAACGTATGGCAATCGTGGTGAAGTTGTCGTGCAGCGCAACTTCGATGCAGTAGACCAGACCCTCGCCAATTTGCAGCCGGTCACGGTTCCGGCCAGTGTGGATAGCAGCATCAACCGCCGGGCGGCCGTACCCGCCGCCGCCCCCGCCTTTGTGCGCGATGTGTTGGGGATGATGATTAGTGGCGACGGCGACATGATCCCCGTCAGTGCGCTGCCGATTGATGGTACCTTCCCCACCGGCACAACCCAATGGGAGAAGCGCAACATTGCCCTAGAGATTCCGGCGTGGGAACCAGACCTGTGCATCCAGTGTGGCAAGTGCGCCTACGTCTGCCCGCATGCCGTGATCCGCACCAAAGTCTATGATCCCGCCTTGCTTGCCGATGCGCCGGAGTCGTTCCTGCATAGCAAAGCCCGCTTCAAAGAATTTCCGGATGCCGTCTACACGATCCAAGTCTCGCCCGAAGACTGCACCGGCTGCGCCCTGTGTGTCGAAATCTGCCCCGCGAAGGACAAGAGCCAATCCGGGCGCAAGGCGATCAACATGGTTGAGCAGCCCCCGATCCGCGAACGTGAGACCCACAATTGGGAATTCTTCCTGCGCCTGCCCGAAGCTGACCGCACCGCGTTCCAGTTCAACAGCATCAAGAACTCGCAACTGCTCCAGCCGCTCTTTGAGTTTTCGGGGGCGTGTGCCGGCTGTGGCGAAACACCCTATGTCAAGCTCGTCTCCCAATTGTTTGGGGATCGTTCCGTCATTGCCAATGCAACCGGCTGCTCCTCGATCTACAGTGGCAACTTGCCCACCACCCCCTACACCACCAATCTTGATGGGCGCGGACCTGCGTGGTCGAATTCGCTCTTTGAGGATAATGCCGAGTTCGGCTTGGGCATGCGCCTCACGCTCGACAAACAACAGGAGTACGCCCGCGAGCTAGTGCAGCACTACGCCGCGCCACTCGGTGATGACCTGACCACCGCCATCCTCACCGCCGACCAGCACGACGAAGCGGGCATCGCCGCGCAGCGGGAGCGCGTCGCGGTACTGAAGCAACGCCTCGCCGATGTGAATGAGCCGCGTGCGCGGGATCTGCTCAGCCTCGCAGATGCCCTTGTCAAGAAGAGTGTATGGATCATTGGCGGCGATGGCTGGGCTTACGACATTGGCTACGGCGGCGTGGATCACGTCCTCGCGTCGGGGCGCAATGTGAACATCCTTGTGCTGGATACCGAAGTCTACTCAAACACCGGCGGGCAAGCCTCGAAAGCCACGCCGCGTGCCGCCGTTGCCAAATTCGCCGCGAATGGCAAGAGCCGCCCCCGCAAGGATTTGGGGCTACTCGCCGTATCCTACGGCAACATTTATGTGGCGCGGGTGGCGATGGGCTACAACGACGTACAGACGCTCACTGCGCTGCGCGAAGCCGAAGCCTACGATGGCCCTTCGCTGGTGATTGCCTATAGCCACTGCATCGCGCACGGCATCAATATGCGGAAAGGGCTAGAGCAACAGAAGCTCGCCGTGCAAGCCGGCGCGTGGGTGCTCTATCGCTTCAATCCCGACTTGATTGACGTAGGCAAGAACCCGCTTGCGATTGACTCGAAGAAGCCCGACCTGCCGCTCGAAAAGTATGCCTACAACGAGACCCGCTACCGCATGCTGGCCCAGAGCGACGAGGAGCGCGCAGAGCTGTTGATGACGTATGCCAAGCAGGACGTGCAACGCCAGTGGAACCACTATCAGCAGCTGCTCACCATGTATGAATCCGAATATGCCAAGCCCACCAATGGGGTTGCGGCGCAGCAGGAGCAATCGGCATGAACCTGAATACGACCTATCTCGGCTTAGAACTGAAGAACCCGTTGGTAGCATCCGCCTCACCGCTCTCGGAGCGCGTCACGGGCGTACAACGCCTTGAGGCGGCGGGGGCGGCGGCGGTTGTCGTGTACTCGCTGTTCGAGGAGCAGATCATTCACGATCACCTCGAACTCGATCACTACTTGAGCAAAGGCACGGAGAGCTTCGCCGAGTCGCTCTCCTACCTGCCCGATATGGGCCGCTATAGCATTGGCCCCGAAGCCTACCTCGAACACATCTACCAGCTCAAGCAGGCGGTCAGCATCCCCATCATCGGCAGCCTGAACGGGGTGTCGTCGGGCGGCTGGATTGGCTACGCCAAGCAGATACAGGATGCGGGCGCAGATGCACTGGAACTAAACATCTACTACATGCCCACCGATCCGAGCATCACCAGCAGCGAGCTAGAGGACAACTATGTCAATCTAGTGAATGACGTGAGCAACAGCCTGACGATCCCAGTTGCCGTCAAGATCAGCCCGTTCTTCACCGCCCTGCCGCACTTCACGCAGCGGCTGGCAGATGCAGGCGCGGCGGGCTTGGTGCTGTTCAACCGCTTCTACCAGCCCGACTTCAATCTGGAAAGTCTGGAGGTTGTGCCCAATTTGCGCCTCAGCACCTCGGACGAATTGCGCCTGCCGCTACGCTGGATTGCGTTGCTGTACGGGCATGTGCCAGCCGACTTCGCCCTGACCAGTGGGGTTCACACCGCGCAGGATGTGCTGAAAGCGATGATGGCGGGCGCATCGGTGGCAATGATGACATCCGCCCTACTTCGCAATGGGACTGAGCATCTGGCAATGGTGCTACACGATGTCAAGACGTGGATGGAGACGTATGAGTATGAGTCAATCCGCCAGATGCAGGGCAGCATGAGCCAGCGTGCGATTGGGGATAGCTCTGGGCTGGAACGAGCAAACTACATCCGCGTCCTCAATTCGTATCAGGATGTCACACCCGGACCACTGCCGAGCTTCCGCTAGGTAGGGGCTTAGGTGCGAGGAGGCAGATACAAGGGGGGGTGCCGCGCATTACACCAAACTGCGCGTGCAGCCCCCCTCCCGCTCAGGGCTGACACCGCCCCGCGTCACACCTTCCAGATCCGGAATTTGGTATCGCGGCTGCCCGTGATCACATACTGCTGATCGGGGGTAAAGACCACACTGGTCACACCGCCGGTGTGCCCATCCAGTGTATGCAGCAGGCTTGTATCGCGTATGCGCCACACACACACCGTGCGATCCTCGCTCGCCGATGCAAGTAGCTCGCCATCGGCACTGAACGTCAGCGCACGAATAACATTGCGATGCCCCTGCAAACGATCCAACACGCGCCCATCGCTCACCTGCCAGATCAGCACATCCCGATCTCCGCCCCCCGATGCAAGCACATCGCCCTGTGGGCTGAAGGCAACCGCCTGCACCACATTCGAGTGCCCCCGCAAGGTATTGATCTGGTTCGACTGTTCCACATTCCACAGCCCCACGGTCGTCTCGTAGCCGCCACCCGCCAGCAGGCGACCATCGGCACTGAAGGCGAGGCAATGCATAATGCCCGTGTAGATTTCATTCTCCAGATCGAGGCGTTCATCGCGGAAGCGGTGCAGCGCAACCATATCGCTCCAGCCCCCCACCGCAAGGCGTTGCCCGTTGGCACTGATCGCCAGAGCCTCAACCGGGTAGCCGGGCAACACCTGATACAGCTCCGTCACTTCCGCGTGCTGCGGCTCTGCCAGCCACAGGCGGGCTGTTTTGTCCTCGCTGCCACTCATCAGCAAACCGCCAAAGGGCAGATACGCCAAGCGCAGAATCCCATCTTGGTGCGCTTTGAGCGTGTGGATCAAGGAGCCATCGGCAAGCAACCAGAACTTCAACTCGCCCTGATCGTTGCCCGTCACCAGAATACGTCCATCTGGCGTGAGGGCCATGCTTAACACTGGGCTACCTGTTGAGATCGTCCGCACCAGCGTACCCGGCAGCTCGATTGGTGCAACTGGGGCAGGCGGCACGGGCGGTGCGCTATCGGACAGATAGCCCGTGGGCGGCGAAGCAACGTGGCGAGTCGTTAGCGTATCCGTCGGAGCGCGGCGGGATGCCGTGTTTGCCACCGCTACGGACGCAACCACCTGCGTCGGCTGCGTGGGCGGCAAGTCGCTTACATTGAGCGGGCCCGTCGAGATCCCTTGAGCGCGGCGAGCATCATACAGCGCACGGCGCATCGCCACTGCGGAGGGCGGGCGATCATCCACATTCGGCGAGAGCGTTTGATGCAGCAGCGCAGCTATCTCCTGCGAGATATGGGCATTGTAGTGATTGGCGGGCAAGAGCGGATCAGGCTGCTCATTCAGGAGCGCAGCAGCCCGCGTCAGTGCATCCACCGGACGGGTGCCCGTCGCCATATGGTAGAGCGTCGCGGCCAATGAGTAGAGATCGCTGCGCGGGTCTGGCTCTGCGCCACGAATCTGCTCAAGCGGCGAGTAGTTCGGGGTAAAGCCAAGCGCACCCGGCTGACCGGGCAGGGTTGCCATGCCCGTGATTCCGCCTTTCGCCAGACCGAAATCGAGCAGAATAATATCCCCACGCGGCGAGAGTTTCAAGTTCTGGGGCTTAACATCGCGGTGAAAGACGGGCGGATTCTGCTTATGCAGATAGTCCAGCGCATCCAGTAGTTGATCGCCCCAGCGCAACATCCAGCGCAGAATCTCCTCCGGTGGGAAGCGTCCGCCGCGCTTCTCCATCAGCGTCGCCAAATCATCGCCAGCAATAAACTCCATCACGAGGAACTGGCGGTCATTCTCGGAGAAGTGGTCAATCACTTTCGGCAGCGCGGGGTGACGCAAACGGGCAAGCAATTGGGCCTCACGCTCGAAGGCGCGGCGCGAGATCGGATCCGTGAGCAGCGTTTCTTTTAGCGCAACCGTAGAATTGAGGCGCATATCAATCGCCTCATAGACCGTCCCCATCCCACCGCGACCCACCGGACGCAGAACACGGTATCGGTTTTGGAGCAGCGCGTTAACCTGCATGTGCGGGAGTTCCTGTGCCATCAGCAAGCTCGGCTGAAAAGCATCTTATGCCGCCCTGCGGTACGTAGGATTACCGGATGTTGCGTTGTGTTAGCCACAGTAGATATGGGAGCCGTGTTTCAGAGCCAGATTTTTCATAACGTTTATTATACCCCCATATTACCATCTAATAAAGGATTTCGCGCTCTGATTTTGCCCGGCCTGCCCTGATACTATACTATACACCATGATTATAGCAAAAGACCACATCACCTGTTGCGATGTGGTCTCGCGTCCGCACACCCGCAACTCGGGTGGATTTGGCTTAGTTGCCGCCGGCTTGAACCGGCAAGCCCTGCTCCAACAGCTGCTCTTTGGCCCGTTCAATCGGGATGTGAACGATGCCCGCTTCCTCATCCACCCAACCAAAGCTCTGGAGCTGTTCAGTTTGCTCAGCACGAATCTGATGCCACTGATCCGTCGTATACGGAGTCGCTAGATTGGGCGTTGGTGGCAGCCGCCCGGCAAGCAAGGCGATCAGCAGATACAGCGTGAAGATGGCTGTTACAACTGACCACACGGGCAAGAAGCTGCGCCACGTCACACGCGAGGCATCATTGACATCTGGAGTAGGATTAAGCATGGGCTACCTGTCCTTTCATTGCACGCGGGTCGTTCCGCAGATCGTTGGCGGCGAGCACCGGCTGGCGTTGCAGCACCCACCCGAAAGCCATAAACCAGACCCCGCCGAGCAGGATGTGCGCGGCGATGTAGGTCATAATCAACGCGATCAACGGGCTACCGAAAGAGTTGACGAAATCGGGGGCAATCAGCCAGAAGATTTCTAGCAGCCGTACAACCAAGACCCACCCCGCAACCAGCGTGAGCAGGCGCAGGTTGCGCTTGAGCAGGCGCGAGAGCAACAGCGCAAACGGCACCGCAAAGTGGAACAGCATCAGGAACACGGACAGCACGATCCAGCCTTCGCCCAAGCGGTTCAAATACCACGGTGTAAATTCGTGGATGTTGCCCGACCAGATGATAATATACTGCCCATAGTTGACATACGCCCACAGCACGACAAACGCCAACATCAGCTTGCCGTACTCATCGAGGCGATCCTTGTTGATGATCGCGGCGAACGGCTGGAAGCGCACCAACACCGAGACCATCACAATGATGAAGGCAAAGACCGACAGCCCCTGCCCCACGATGAATAGCACGCCGTAGATCGCCGAGAACCAGTGCGGCTCGATGGACATCGCCCAATCTACCGCAATCATCGTCATCAGCACCACGTAGAACAGCACGCCCAAGCCACTCAGTTGGCGCATGCGGCTGGCCAGCGAGAAGTCGCCATCGGGAGCCGAATCCTGCCGGAGCGAGGACTGGCGCAGGATGAAGGCGAAGCCGATGAACACACCGAGCGAGAACAACGCCCGCGAGGACCACGCACCCGGATTGAGATACCACCCCTTAGCGGCGATGATTGGATCACTGGCGATTTTCGCCGGATCGAGCCAAACATACACCGCCGGGTTGCTTGTCAGCACTAGCCCCACTATCGGCAGGAACATCACCAGCATTGCCACCAGTGCCACGGCCCCTGCTTCCATCGGGCGGCGCACAATAAAGCCCCAGCGTCCGCCCGCCAAGTGATACAGGAAAACGATCCCCAACGAACCCATACTCAGCCCAAACCAGAAGAAGTAGGCGATCAAGTAGCCCCGCCACACTTCTGTCCAGCTTGTCAGGAAGCCCGCCACCAGCAGCAAAACCAACCCTAGCCCCGCCGCAATCATGCCATATGTCTGCACCTTCGCAAACAGCGCAGGCAGTTCTGACTCTGGGCGCGGCGGCGTTTCAATCAATGATGATGATGTTGCACTCATGGTTGCATCCCCTGTAGCTGGTTCAACTGATCCGGCGGCACATCCTCCGGCGATGCGTTCTGGCTCAGTTGCAGCGCACGAATGTAGGCCGCAATCGCCCACCGATCTTCCGGCGTAATCTTCTGCTCATACGACCACATGTTGCGGTAGCCGTTGGTCATCACGTTGTAGTAGTGGCTAAGGGTCTTTTCGCGCAGATAATCCGAATGGTAGTTGGACGGCGGGGTGACCCCGCGCCGCGCTACCACGCCATTGCCATAGCCCGTCAGCCCGTGACATGGCGCACAGTAGACGTTGTATTGCTGCTCGCCGCGGCTCAGCACCGCCGCTGTCAGCGGGAAGGGCAACGCATCTACCTCTTGCCCATTGACGAGACCCGTGTAGAAGAACTCGTCCGTCTGGGCGGTGCCCTGCGCCACCGTGCCCTCCACCGGATTGCGGGCACTGCGCCGATCCGCAAAGAACTCCGATTCGCGGTAGGTGCGGGCCACGGGCTGGTTGTACATCCATTGGCGGAAGGCGAAGATCTCACCACATCCGCTCAGGATCAGCACCCCCAGCACAACCCCCACCAGCCGCAGCGCACCGGAGAGCGTACCTTGTTGTCCGTTCATCACTGCTCCACTTCTGAGACCTGCACCGGATGAAGTTCTTCGAGAAACTTCCGCGTTGCAGATAGGTCAAATTGCGGGTCGTTCGATTCAATGCACAGGAAAAACCGATCAATGCTCGCCCGCTCAAAGTTGGGCGCATTGAAGGCGGGATGATAAGGCTGTGGCAACCCATTCAGGACGATCACCGAGAGCACCGCCGCAATCCCCGCAAACAGGATCGTCAACTCAAACGTAATCGGCAGAAAGGCCGGCCAGCTCAGCAACGGACGACCCCCAATGTTGAGCGGGTAATCCACCGCCGAGCCAAGCACCTGCAACGTCAGCGCGGTAATCATCCCAGAGATGGCCGCCACCAAGACAATCCGGCGCACCAGATCATCGTGAAAGTGCATGGCTTCCGATACCTCCTCAATCGGGAAGGGTGTGTACGCATCCATGCGCCGATAGCCTGCGGCATGGGCCGCCTCCGTCGCGTGGATCAGCTGGTCTGGCTTTTCAAATTCAGCCATCAAGCCGTAAATTGGTATGCTCATCGTCTGTCCCCCTTTACGCCTGTTGCTCGGCTTCGCGCTTCATGTCTTCTTTATATTGCAAGACTTGCATCTCAAAGATATTGATCATCGGCATCACCCGAATGAACAGCAGCATCCCTGAGAAGAACAGCCCGAACGTCCCAAAGTAGAGTAGGAAATCCCAGAAGGTGGGCGTGAACGGGGCCCACGAGGAAGGCAGGAAGTCGGTACTCAAGCTGCCCACGATAATCACAAACCGCTCGAGCCACATGCCGATGCTGACACAGATGCTGATCACGATCAGAGCCGGCAAGTTGCGGCGCACCTGCGGGAACCACAGCGGCTGGATGCACACTCCATTGAAGAAGATCAACGCCCAGAAGGCCCAGCCATACATCCCGAACAAGCGATTCTGCACCAGTGCTAGCTCTAGCTCGGCACCACTGTAGAAGGCGATATACAGCTCGACCAGATACCCATACACCACGATCATCCCGGTAGCCAGCATAATCTTGGCCATATTGTCAATGTGCTTCATCGTCACATACTGCTGCAAGCCGTAGAGCGAGCGCACCGGGATCATCAGCAGCAACACCATCGCAAAGCCTGCGAACACCGCACCAGCCACGAAGTAGGGCGGGAAGACCGTCGGGTTCCAGCCCGGCACCACCGAAATCGCAAAGTCGAGGCTAATGATCGAGTGAACCGAAACCACCAGCGGCGTAGACAAGCCCGCCAGCAGGATGTAGGCGATCTCGTAGCGGTTCCAGTGCCGCGCCGAGCCACGCCAGCCCAGCGATGCCGCCCCATAGAAGAACTTCGGCACGGGATGGGTGCTGCGGTCGCGCATCTTGGCAAAGTCGGGGATCAAGCCAATCAGCCAGAACAGCAGCGAGATGAAGGCGTAGGTGCTGATGGCGAATACGTCCCACGTCAAGGCACTGCGGAACTGGGGCCACATGCCAAAGGTATTGGGGTAGGGCGCAAGCCAGTAGAAGAACCATGGCCGCCCCAAGTGCAGGATCGGGAATAGCCCCGCGCAGGCTACCGCAAACAGCGTCATCGCTTCCGCAAAGCGGTTGATCGAGTTGCGCCAATCCTGTGCAAACAGCAACAGGATCGCCGAGATCAACGTACCCGCGTGCCCAATCCCAATCCACCACACGAAGTTGATGATGTCGAAGCCCCACGCCACCGGGATGTTAATCCCCCACACGCCCACGCCCCGAATGAGCAGGTCGGTGATGGCATAGAGAAAGATGAACAGCACCAGTACCGCAATCGCAAAGCCGAAGATCCAGCCGCGTGGCGTATCCTTCGGGTGGACCAGCACAATATCGGAGATATTGTTGGTAATTGACTCATAGGTTTCGCCGGGGCCGATGTACGGCTCCTTGCGTTCAATATTGCCCGCTCGTCCCAGCGGTTCAGACATTGCCATAGTTGTCCTCCAGTATCTCTGAGCGGGATTGCTTATTCACTGTTTTCACCGTGATCGTTGCTATGCTCATCGCCCTGCCCGTGATGCTGCTCAATGAAGTAGGTAATGCCAATGTCACCACCGATCTCTGGATTGAAGTTCATCAAGCGGCCAAGGTAGGTCGTGCGTGGCACCACATTCAGCTCGCCCAGTACGGCGTAGTTGAGCGGTAGCTCCTTAATCGCCGTCACCGTATCTTCGGGATTGTTGATGTCGCCAAAGACAATTGCCCCTGTCGGGCAGACTTGCTGGCAAGCCGTCTTGATCTCGTTCGCCGCAATCGGGCGGTTCTCCACCTTCGCGGCCTGCCCCACCGTACTGATGCGCTGCTGGCAGTAGGTACACTTCTCCATCACCCCCCGCGACCGAACGGTCACTTCTGGGTTCCGCATCAGCTTGAAGCTCGGCGTAGTCTCATCCACATACTGCAAGAAGTTGAAGCGACGCACCTTGTAAGGGCAGTTGTTCGAGCAATACTTGGTGCCCACACACCGGTTGTAGATCATCGAGTTGATCCCCTCGTGGCTGTGAACCGTTGCCGCAACTGGACAGACTAGCTCACACGGGGCTTTCTCGCAGTGAACACACGCCATCGGCTGGAAGTACATCATCGGGTCTTCGAGCGTGCCGCCATAGTAGCGGTCAATGCGAATCCAGTGCATCTCCCGCCCCACCGCCACTTCGCTCTTGCCTACGATGGGAATGTTATTCTCAGCTTGGCAGGCCACCAAACAGGCATTACAGCCCGTGCAGGTGTTCAAGTCTATCGTCATGCCCCACGCATGCCCGTTGTATTCCCATTCACCGGTGAACAACGACTTCTTGAGGTTCTCGTTGAACTCGGCGAGGTCTTTCACAAATTCCGGGTTCTCGCGGTAGCGATCCAGCGTGCCAATGCGGACAATCGCCCGCCCTTCCATACTGTGGTGCATCTGCGTGCTGACCAGCCTGTACTGTTCCGCCGTTGCCGTGACGGTAGCCGGCCCAAACCACGGCGCATCGCTGGTGCGGATGCTGTAGGTATTGAAGCCCGTACCATTCGCAATCACGCCCATTGCCGTGTGGCCACTGCCCACATACAGCGTGATCGTATTGTCGGGGTGGCCGGGCGTAACCCAGAGCGGCACCCGTAGCACGCGCCCGCCATAGGTGATGTCGAGCATCCGCCCATTCGCACCGCTCAGCTTCTCATAGTCTTCCGGCTTGAGATTAGCAACATCGCCAACCGGAATGTTGAGCAGGGCGACAGCCGTGCGCGGGCTGACCAACGCCGGATTGTCCCACGTAATCTTGGTCAGCGGCTTGGGCACTTCTTGGAGCCACCCATTGTTGGCAAAGCGTCCATCGTACAACGCAGGATCGGGGCGGAAGACCACCTCAAAGCTCCCTGCATCGAGCGTGGGGGCCGGCGGCAAGCTGCCCAAATCAAGCGTCACGTTGACCGGCTCGGCTTCCGAGTCAGCCACAAGGCCCTCATTGAGCGTCGTCTGCCAGAAGGTGTTGAAGCGATCATTCGCTGGCACACCCCACTGGGTCCGGATCAGGTCAATGCTCGGCAGCTCCACGCCACGCAGCACCGAGAGTAGCTCAATCGGACTACGCGCATTAAAGAGCGGCGCAATCAAGGGCTGCATAATCGTTGTCGTACCATCATACGCCCGCCCATCACTCCACGTCTCAAGGAAGTGCGTTTCAGGAATATGCCACGTCACCGCCTGCCCCGTCTCGTCGCGGTACAAGCCCATATGCACCGAGAACGGAACCTGCGCCAGCTTCGCCCCGAAGTCGAGGTCAGCTGGGGCGGTAAAGACCGGATTCGGGCCGATGATAACCAGCATCTGCACCGCACCACTGCCCATCGCATCGCTTAGGGCTTTAATCCCCTCGAAGTTGTGGCTCGGCTGCACCAACGGCGTTTCGATATACTCCACCGTTGAGCCTACGTTGCCGAGTGCCTCGTTGATTGCAAAAGCGAGCATATGCACCGCAGGCGGTTGCTCATCGCCCGCAATCACGATGCTACTGCCGCGCTTGGCTTGCAGGTCGCTCACCAGCCCCGCGACAGCTTTCTCTTGCTTCTCAGTCAAGGTCAAGCCGCTTGCTTGGGGCACGTTCACACCAAGTTGCTGGGCAATCGCCCGCGCCATTGCTTCCACTTCAGAAGGCCGCGCAGTGATGCGGTGGTCCGCCATTGTGCCGGTTGCAGAAGGGGTCGCCTCGATCACATACAGGCGGCTCAGGTCGCCCTCCCAAATGCGCCGCCGTGTGGCATAATCGTGGGCATAGCGCACCCACGCCACGCCGCCATTGAGGAAGTCGGCATCGAGGGAGAGCACCACATCGGCTTTGGTAAAGTCATACTTCGGCAGCACCTGCTGCCCAAAGGCCAGCTCCGATGCGCGGAAGGCATTGTCACGGGCCAGTGGCTCATACTGATACCACGTCGCGTTGGGCACATCCACCAGCAAGCGTTCCATCAGCGCGGCAAACGTCGGCGATGAGGTGGCTTCGGTGAGGAAGGCTAGCCCCGTACCACTGACCGCTTTGATCTGCTCCATCTGTGGGCCGATATTCGTCACGAAGTTGGCCCATGTGCTTTGGTTGCTCCCATTGAACACAACCTGCGAGCGTTCGGGATCGTAGAAGGTCAAGATCGAAGCCTGCGCCAGCAGATCCGTTGCCCCCAAACTAGCGGGGTGCTTGGGGTTGCCTTCGAGCTTGATCGGGCGGCTCATCACACTCTTGGCCAGCAAGCCTGTGGTCAAGCCACCGAGCGGCATCGCCGTCGCATAATAGGCGGGCACGCCGGGCAGCAAGCCGACCGGTGCATTGGTGTAGGGGAGGATGTACTCATCGGCTTGGCGCGTACAGGCTGTGACCCCCGCCAGTGCCAACGATGCGCCCATCAGCTTGAGGAAATTGCGGCGGCTGATCGGGTCCAGCCACTCCGCTGCGCCACGCGGAAACTCGCGTTGCAGCACCTCATCAAATTGGGGCGTATCGGCTAGCTCCTCTAGCCCGCGCCAATACGCTTTACCCTGCTTACCGCGCAGCAGTTCCATCCGCTCTTGAAAGTCGCGGAGTTGTTCCTGCGGAGATAGGCGCGGTGCAGGTGAACCTTCGGTCAGCTCAATGATGCCGGATTGGTTGTGAGTGGCATCGGAGCCGGCTGGGAGAATGGTTTTGTGTAGCATTCTAGTTGCACCTATCTATGGCAAATCGCACAATTTGTCAGAACTTCCTTGTCAATCCCTTGCTCACGGATGAGCTGTGCGCCAAGCGCGGCTTGTTCGGCATTCGATGGGTATTCGTATTCCATGTTCCAGACTTGATCGGCCGGGCGGATGTACTGTTCCGGGTTGCGGTGACAATCCAAACACCACGCCATCGTCATATCGTGAACTTTCCACACCACAGGCATCTCATTCACCTGCCCGTGACACGTCGTACAGCCGAAGCCCCCATTGACGTGAACCGCGTGGTTAAAGTAAACAAAGTCTGCCAGATCGTGAACTTTTATCCACGGAATTGGCGTATCATTGTTGACACTTTCCCAGAGCGGCTCAAGCAACGCACTGTTGCGCTTGACTTCGTGGTGGCACGTCACACAGGTGTCCGAGGGGGGGATGTTGGAATATGCAACGATACCGGCGGAGGCATGGCAGTATTGGCAATCCATGCCCAGTGAATTTGCATGCAGTTGGTGGCTAAAGGCAATCGGCTGCTCCACGGGCAAGTTCACCCGTCTTGTCCAGTTGGCGCGATCAAGGACTAGCCCGCCCCATAGAAAACCCGCTACCGCATACAATACAACGAACACGCTAATCAAGGCGATCAGATTAGCGTAAGGACGAAAAAACTGTTTCATCCGACCTCGCTTCCCTTCCTAGTCAGAGATATTTTTGAGGTGAAACTGTTCCTACCGCAATCAGTTTACACACGAGGTAAATTCTTTGTAATTATAGTCTATGATTGTCAAACAGTCAAGCAAGCCTAGCATCAGCATGCACGACGTAAGCATCACAACGACTACCCTCTACTCTTGATTATACCGTGTCATTTCGTGTACAGAGTGAAGATTTTCACACTTTATTCGTATAAAGATTATCGCTTCTGATTATTATTTTGATGTTGTATGGCTTGCGTATTATAGCGGTATACTTATACGTAGGCGACGCGCTAGCGTTGCTCGGTGTGCCCATCAACAGGAGGTGTTAATGCGCGACTTGCTCCCCAACCGAACAACCAACAGGCTTGCTCCGGCACTGCCTGTCCGTGTGCCTATCTGCCCAACGCACCACACCACGCCCGCGCTCCACAGGGCGCAGCCCGTGCGCCATATCATCCTCAGCGACTTGCACCTATGTGCAGGCAATACCTACGCGGATACGGCAACAAGTGCGGCGGTAGCACGCTACCTTCGCCAATGTGTTCAGAACGAGGAACCACTTGAATTGGTATTCGCGGGTGATACGTTTGAGTTTTTACAAGTACGCCCCAATGCCACAGAGCACCAGCATTGGTCGGAGCCGAATAGCCTTACTCGGCTTGCAGCGATTGTACACGCACATCCCGATTTTGTCGAGGTGCTACAGCAGTTCCTCCACCACCCCCAGCACCGCCTCACCTTCCTGATTGGCAACCACGATTTCGAGCTGCACTATCGCGGGGTGCAGGCGCGGCTGCGTGAGCTGTGCGGGGCGCGCCCGATCAGGTGCAGTTTGGCACAAGCTATCGCGGGCTAGGGCTAGTGATTTTGCACGGCAACCAATCCGAGCCGTACAACCAGTTCCTGCATTTTGGCGGCATCACCACCCCCTTTGAAGAGGTGTATGGCACACGCCTCGTGCGCCACCTATTCACGCCCATTCAAGCCGCCGATCTGCCCGAAGCCAAGCTGTTCGACCACACCTGTCCCTACAGCCTGCTGCTGTGGCATCTGCTCCAGCCCACCCAACTCCGCCGTGCGGCTGTGCGCCGCTTCCTGCTGCGTGCGGCAGTGCTGATGTGGTATATGCGCCTGCAAGCTGTGCCCCGCTACACCCTCGCGGCTGCGCCTGTCGCCCCCGATCCACTCACGCTGCCGGCCCCACTCACCGATGCGGCGTGGCACACCTCGTTTGATGTGCGGTTGCAGCACGAGATCGAACGCCTCGCTCGCCTGCCGGACCTGCACGATGTGCGCCTCTTTGTGGCGGGGCACACCCACACCGCCACAGAGGTTGCGCTAGGGCACGGCAAACGCTACCTGAACACGGGGACGTGGAAAGCGACGCTGGCCCAGATTGAGCCGCCGCGCCGGATTGATCGCCAGAATGCCTATGTCGAAGTGACCTACCCCGACGGGCAACATCCGCAGGGTATGTTGCGTGTGTGGGAAGGATAGGGTCAGGGGTCAGGGGTCAGGGTCTAGGGGTTAGGGGTCAGATATGCAGGGTCAATCAGGATCATTGTGATATGATCAATGATCATCAGCTGCCCCCCGCGACTGCCACCTCGCGGCTGCGCGTGGCATGCACAAACAGCCGCGCCAACGGCGGTAGCTGTGCGCCGGTGTGCAGCAGCACATCGCTCAGGTAGGGCGTAGCCAGCAGGCTCTGCAAGCGGCGCCCCACCCACAATGCCCGCGCAAAGCTGCGCCGCCATGCCTGCGTGTAGCCCGCCTGCCACTGCTCACGGGTGAGCGTGCCGCGCAGAAACCCATCGGCCAAGGGCACACATAGTTCAGCCGAGCGCAATGCCATCGCCATGCCATCGCCGCACAGGGGCGGAATCATTGTGGCCGCATCGCCCAGCCGCGCCACCTGATCCCACGCCACACCCGGTCGCCCTGTATCCACCTGCGCCACCGCAACCAGCGTATCAGCCAGTAGGGTGCCGCCCGCCAGCCGCTCTGCCAGTGCCGGATTCCACGCGGCAGTTGCCTGTAGCATCGCCAACGGATCTGCGCCAGCCCGCTGAAACGCAGCGCGGGTTGCTAGCAGTGAAACATTGACCACCTCGCCCGCGCTGCTAGCCACGCGCCCTACGCCCGTGTAGCCACCCTCAAAGAGGTACAGTTCGACGTGGGCCGGCATCCGCACCCCCGTATAGTGCGCCTTCACCCCCACATACTGCGGGCGGTGCCCTGCCTGCGGATCAGGCAGGCGTGGACGCAGCACGGCGTGCGGATTGCGTCCGGCGGCAATGATCGCCGTGCGGGCATGCAGCGTGTGTGTGCCCTGTGGCATGCGGTAGGTGATCGTGGCGTGGGTCGGTGCTATTGCCATATCCGTCACGGTTGCGCCCTGTAGGAGGGTTGCCCCCGCTTGCACCGCGCCCTGTGCCAGTGCCAGATCGAGATCGTAGCGGCTGATGCCCCACGCCGCATCCGGCAGATCTACATGCAGGCGCGTGCCGCGTGCCGAAACCAGCGTGGCGTGGCGCATCGGGGCCGGGTGCAGCGCGGCAACCGTTGCGTATAGCCCCAATGCACGCAGGCTGTGTTGGGCTTCGGGCGAGAGAAACTCGCCACAAACACGGTGTTGCGGCAGCGTGCGCCGCTCGATGAGGGCTACCCGCCACCCGCGCTGGGCCAGCGCAGCGGCAGCACTGCTGCCGGCCAAGCCCGCCCCGATAATCGCAATGTCGTAACTGCCCATGCGCTACTCCTTGCTAGAGGATCATGAGGTAACGGAACAATGGTCGCCAGTGATAGCGGAGGTGGGCCAAGGCCGGATCGCGGCGCATCGGCTCCAGATCAGCCGCCCGAAAGCCGCGTGCCACCGAGAGCGGCGCATCGTGGCGGATCATACGGTTGCGCGAGAATAGGCGCGTCAAAGCCACAATACCGAGCCACGCTAATGGGTGGCGGTGGAGATCATTGACCACTACGCCCAGCCGGGCCGCCCGTCGCATTGCCCGTAGCACGGTGGGCACATCGGGCGGGCTGAAGTGGTGCAGCACCAGCGATGCCGTGACAATATCGGCGGCGTGGGCAGGCAACGCATAGAGATCGCCCTGCTGCACGGTGATACGCGGCTCGCCAGCAAAATCGGCGGCAGCGACAGCACACGTCAGCGGGTGAATATCCAGCAACGTAATCCGCAAGCCGATCCCACGCCACGCGGCCCAGCGCAGCAGCAAGCGGCTAGTTTCGCCGGAGCCTGCGCCCACATCCAGCAGATGCAGCGTGGGCGGCTGTCCGGCGGCATGCCACAGCCGCGCTACGCCTTCGAGCGTAGGCAGTGCGCCGAACAGGGCGGTGTTGATGAAGCGCAATTCGCGCAGGGCAATGAACAGCTCCACGCCTGCAATCTGGCGGTCATCCATCAATTCGGCGGCGGTGCTCCGCTGGCGCAGATCGGGCAGCATACGGCTCCCTTATGGGCTAGGTAGGGCTAGCTGGAGGCTGATACTCAAGATGGGCCATCTCCGTCACCAAGCCGGGCCCAAATGCCATCGCCACACCAGACTGCGGCGTGGTGACGGTGGCTCGCATCCGTTGCTGGAAGGTGTGCAGCACATGCAGGATTGTGGCCGAAGAGATGTTGCCAATCTCGCGCAGGATCGTGCGGCTCACGTCCGTATCGCTGGGCTGCAAATCAAATGCCGTGCTCAGGCTCTCGATGATGCTACGCCCACCGGGATGGATCGCCCAGAACTGCGGGCGCGTAGCACCCATCAGCGTATGCAGTGCGGCGGGTGCGGCGAGGGCTAGCTGGGCTGGGATCTGCGGGGCAAGGTTCAGCACAAAGCCGTGATTGCCAATCTGCCACACCATAAAATCATTCGTATCGGGGGTCAGGGCGGTGTGAAAACCACGTAGCGCAAAGTAATCGCCGTTGCTGGCGGCATCCGGCAGCCCCACAATACAGGCTCCCGCGCCATCGCAAAACAGCGAGGCGACAATCACGTCAATCTTGCGCGTGCCGGGCTGAATATGCAGCGAGCACAGCTCAACACTCACAATCAGTACTCGTGCGTTGGGCTGGGCTTGCACAATCTGGTTGGCGAGGCGCAGCGCATTAAAGGCGGCGGCACAGCCCATAAAGCCGATCAGGGTGCGCTCGGCGGTGGGCGGCAGGCCCAGCGCACGCGCTATCGCCTGATCGAGGCTAGGTGCAAAGAAGCCGGTACAACTCACCGCGATCAGGTGCGTAATCGTGGCTGCTGCCGCCGCGAGATCAGCCGGCGTGGCGGCAGGCGGAGCAAGCGCAGCAAGCGCATTGCGCGCGGCAGCGACGCCAATCGGCACGGCTTCGCGCTCGTAGATCGCCATCCGTTCGGCAGTGGTGGCGACTTGCGCGAGCGGCGTGCCGGGCGCAAAGCGCGACTGGGCGGGATCGTGCAGGCTATCGGGCAGGCAGGTGTAGCGCGTATCAATGCCGGAGCGTTCATACAGGCGCGTAATCCAGCGGCTGAGGGTGGGCGGGTGGCCTAGCGATTGGTTCATCCACTGCCCCACATCGGCTTGATGGACGCGGTAGGCGGGGAGCGCACAGCCGAGGGCAAGGATGGCGGGGTGCTGGGTCATAGGGCCTCTTCAACGCTTAGTGGTGTGGGTAGGGCAAGCCGGGACTTGCTGGCAATTGCACGGGCAAGGCTTTCAAACTCGCGATAGCTTTGTTGCACCGCGTACAGGTGTGAGCCAATCGCACCATCTGCGGGCTTCAGCAGAAACACCGGCTTGCGGGCTTCCTGTGCCATCGGCATCAGCGAAGCATAGTGCTTCAACAACGACAGGGCGTACTCATCATTTTCAACGGTGATTGGTTGGTCAGTCGTCTGGTTCAATACTGCGTCACGATAGACATGCGGGATCTGCTTGATCCAGTGTTCATAGGCTTTGACCGGACGATCCAGCCGTTTGATATATTGCAACACCACATATCCTATCGGCTGCATCTCGCCGGATGGCAATGTGAAAGGGGATGGTACGTTTTCATCGAGCCGTTTCTGCCACTCTTTGCGCCAGCTAGCGAGCCGTGGTCCAAGATTGCGGAGACCCATCACGGAGAAGAGGTCGGGGGCAAGCGGCGTGATCACGTAATTCGTGGCGATCAGGGCGGCACGGTTGATCGCGCCGAGATTTGGGCCAACGTCCACCAGAATCAGATCGGCGGCATGTTCTAGGGCTGCTCCTTGAATGACCCGCCAGAAGGCGGAAGTAATCCGTAATGCTCGCGCATCGCCACTCAAGCATTTGGGCCATGTCTCCGACAGGCTATCCTCAAACTGCGCGAGGCGCAAATCGCCTGCCACCAGCGCAAGGGCTTCGACTGTCGGGTGGCTCTGGACATGTGGGATGACAATATCACCGGTTCCGTCCACCAGTGGCTGTACCGCCTCGTAGATGGTTTGGGGTGGGTGGTTGCTCGGAGCGGTGAAAATCTCGTTGAGCCGCTCATCACTCAGGAACGCCGCCGTCAGGTTTGCCTGTGGGTCGAGGTCGGCCATAAGCACCTGCAACCCAAGCTCGCGGTACATCCACGCCAGATTGTAGAGCAGGGTGGTTTTGCCGACTCCACCCTTGTTGTTGAAGAAGGTGTAGACCGGAATACTCATGATGTTCTCCGCAGAACAACCGTAATGGTCGTATCTTGGATGTCGAATGCGAGGGGCGGGTTCCCGTTCGCTTGGAGTTCCATCTGAGCTTTGGCAAGCCCGAAGCCAAAGCGTTCCACGTAGCCGAGATTTTTCATCACCTCAGCAATGTTGGGGTTGCGGTAATCAGTCACCCCGGTGCCAAAGTTGGCGCGGGTGACATTACCGAAGAGTCCGCCGGGGCTAGTGATTTCAACCCGATCAGCAAACCAGCGCATATAGACTGGCGCGTTCGAGCTTTCATAATTGCGATGCAAAATTGCATTGCGGGCAATTTGCTGAAGTGCAACGATGGGATAATCAGGGGCTGCCTGTGCCGTAGGTTGGGAGCCAACCCGTAATGCGGTCCTCACATTAATGCTCAGTTTTTCATCGAGTTGCCGCAAAATCTCCAGCAGCGTGCCCCGCAACTCCTGCTGATCTTGAATGGGATCAAGGATAGTGATGCCATCATAGCGAATAAACTGGATATAGCTACCGGGGATATAGAGGCTAGGGTTGGTGCCAATGGTGATGATCCCAAGCACGGTGGGGGTGGGGTCGTCAATGCTCATAATGAAGCGCAGCGATGCCAGCTTCTGCTCATAAGATCGGCTATTCTGGGCAAGGACATCGGGCTTAATGGCGAGTGCAAGATATTCATGAAATGCACGTTGATGCAGGTCGTCGCGTGTCGCGCCATAGACAGGATGCAGATCGAACGGTTTGTTGCCAGCCCGCCGCTTCTCAATCAAGCGTTGTTCTTGTTGGCTATCCGCCACCCGTGTCGTTGGCCCAACCCGAATATACACCCGCCCATTGTAGCGCAGGGGCGGATTCGGGTGTGGATGCACCGTAACGATTGCCACTGAACATCCATGCATCGTGCGCTTCTGGACATCCAGATCAGGAAACGGCAGAATATCACGTTGCCAATGAGCCAGTGTTGTTAGCATCTCATCCGTAATGTCAGTATCGGCACAGCGACTATCATCGTGCAGCCCGATCACAATCACGCCTACCTGTTGATGCTTGGGCAGATCATTCGCAAACGCACAGATCGTCTGTTTGATCGTATCCGCATTGTTTTTAGCAATTGCTTTGAACTCCACCCGATCCGACTCCCCGCCGACAATCAGAGCGTCGAGTTCCTTTTGCGACATACTCATCCGTAGCCCCTACGCCTCCCACACCAGCAGCGTGGCATGCACCAACGGACCCTCGCCGTCGAAGTGGTGGTAGAGAATATCGCGCACGGTGAAGCCCTGCCGCAACTGCGGTGTGAGGGTTGGATCGCTGAGTGTGCCCGCCACCACCTGCGCCACATAGTCTTCTACGCGCAGCTGCGTGTGGTAATGAGCGTAGCCCGGAATCATCCCGCCTGCCACCATGCCGCGCATGCCCAGCGCACGGATCAGGACTTTGCGCGTATTGTACAGCGCAGTGGCAATCCCGCGCCGCCGATACTGGGCATGCACGCTCATGTCTGCACCATACAGCCATTCACCCTGCGGATCGTGATTGGTGAAGTAGCCGTACCCCATAATATCGTTGAAGCGGTGCTGCACCATCACCTGCTCAGTGCGGGCGCGAAAGGCGCTACTCTGCCCCACTACCCGCTCCCCATCAAGCGCGACATGCTGACCCGCTGAGAATACGCGCAGGTGCGCCTCGAATTTGGCTTGGTCGTACCACTCTGCGGAGGAGAGCATCGGGAAGCACTCCTTTTGATGAACCACCAATTGCGGGATGTGTTCCGGCTGGGTCGTGCAGATTGTCATCATGGGCGAGCCACCGTATACAGGGCATCCTCTAGCACATTCAAGCCCTCATCGAGCTGCTCGTCGGTAATCACCAACGGAGCCAGCAGGCGGATGCAGTTGCCATACAGCCCGGCCCGCAAGCCAATCACGCCCTGCTGGAGCATGCGCTCAAGGATCACCTGCATCTGCATTGGAGCCGGTGTGCGGCTCGCCCGATCTGTAACCAGTTCCAAGGCCAGCATTGCGCCCCGCCCGCGCACATCGCCCAGCATCGGCAGATCGTGTTGCCATACCGCCGCCCGCTCACGGATGTGTGCGCCAATCTGGGTTGCCCGTTCGAGCAACCGCTCCTGCTCCAGAATATCGAAGACTGCCAACGCCGCCACACACGCGAGCGGATTGCCGCCGAACGTGCCGCCAATCCCGCCGAGCGGGGCAGCATCCATAATCTCCGCCCGCCCAGTAGTTGCCCCCAGCGGCACGCCCGCCGAGAGACTCTTGGCTGACACGAGAATGTCTGGCTCCACCCCCGCCTGCTCAATCGCAAATAGTGTGCCTGTGCGCCCAAAGCCACTCTGCACCTCATCCGCAATCAGCACCGCGCCGTGCGTATCGCAGAAATCACGCAGGCGGCGCAAGAACTCGGCGGGCACAGGAATAAAGCCCCCCTCGCCCTGCACCGGCTCAATCACCACCGCCGCCACATTCGCCGGATCTACCACCGCCACCTGCATACGCTCCATCGCCGCCCAACAATGCTCAACACACGCCGCCTCATCCATGCCATAGCGGTAGGCGTAGGGGAATGGGGCGCGATAGACTTCAGGCAGGTAGGGCCCAAACTTCTTCTTGAAGGCCACCCGCGAAGTCAGCGAGATCGTTGCCAGCGTGCGCCCGTGATAGGCTCCGTCGAACACAATAATCGCCGACTTGCCGGTATAGGCGCGGGCGATCTTGATCGCATCTTCCACCGCCTCGGCCCCGCTATTGCCGAGCAGCGTCTTGCACGGCCCACTGATTGGCACGGCCGTATTCATGCGTTCACTCAAGGCCACGTAAGCCTCGTAGCTCCCCACGAGAGCCGACATGTGGATCAGCTGCGCGGCTTGCTGCTGCACTGCTGCTACCACCGCCGGATGGCAGTGCCCGACCGCGAGCGTCCCAATCCCGCCCACCAGATCAATGTAGGTATTGCCGTCTACATCCGTCACCAGTGCGCCCTGTGCATGCGCTACCGCAATCGGCGTAGCCTTGTACAATCCGGCGGCAACGTGGGCTTCGCGGCGGGCAACAATCGCCCGTGAACGGGGCCCCGGCACTTCCGTCACCAGATTGATATGACGCTGCATAACCTCTACCATACGCTGATCTCCTGTGGCTTACGGCGGATCCCAATAGCTCTAGCTCGCGGCGGTGTAGTTTACCTGAGCGATATATTCGTATTGTACCATGATTAGGGTAGCGCAACCGGTACAGCCCCAGCGCGTTGACCAGCCGCGCCATGCTATGGTATGATGCTGTTTAGCACCTAAACAATTCAGGCATGCAGAGCATAGCCTCTGTATGCGGCGATGAGAAGGACATGCAGGCGGATTTGCCCTGCCCCAGAGAGGATGCGTCGCGGCTGGAAGCGCATCCGGTAGAGACCGACCCTGTACCACCTTTGAGCCGTTGCCGAAGCGATGCGCCACCGCGCCCGCCAAAGGCAACCGGGTGCGCCCGTTACCGCGCCCCTAAGCGGAGTTTGCCCGCCGCCCGTGATCGTCCCAGATCGGGCTAGGTAGGTGCGGCTCAAAACAGGTGGAACCACGTAGCCTTTGCTTCGTCCTGTATGAGGACGGAGTTTTTTTGTGTGCCGATTCTGGGCTGTTCTGGGCTGAATTGGATCGAAAGGAGTGCGCCTATGAGTGGCTATCGCCCGCTCCCCCCACCCCACCCCGCACCAGTGGCGAACCGTCGCCGCCCGCACCGCGCCCGTCGGCGGGGCTGCTTGCCGCTCCTATTGGTGCCACTGGCCATGCTCACGGGCTGTCTGCTGGGCTACCTGTTAGCCATGCGGATCCCCCTCAGCCGGGCGGTCGGCGAGCGCGTGAGTGTCCAACTTGGTGCCACAATCATCCCGTTTGGGGGTGCGCCCCCGCTAGACGTGCAGCAGCAAGCCGAACGCATCCTACCTACGATCATTGCAGCCGTGCCGGATGGGGTGCTGGTGATTACCGAAGCCCAAGCCAATGCCTACCTCGCCGCCAACCAGAGCCGCTTTGCGCCCGTCGAGTCACTCCGCGTGCAGTTTGTGCCGGATACCATCCGCATTACGGTGCGTGTCGCCGGCACCGACGTGCAGGGCAGCACCGGCTTACGCGCCGAGCAGGGGCTACCCGTGTTGGACAACCCGCGCCTCGCTGGGATGGCTGGCACGCTGCTCGCCCCCGACGCATTGCTCGCCCCGATCCAACAATTGCTGCATGATGAACTCGTGCAGCAAGGGCGGCGTGTCGCCGTAGCCCGTGTTGAACAGGGCCAGATTGTGCTGGAACTACACCGTTAACCGAACGCAGTAACGTACCGCAGCCCAATAGAGACCGAAACTATCCTGAACAGAAAGGATCACCCAATGCCCGTCACACCAGAGAGCGACCCCAACTACCACTTACGCCACTCACTCGCCCACGTTATGGCCCAAGCCGTGCTAGAGCTGTTCCCCGATGCACGGATTGCGATTGGCCCGCCGATTGACAATGGCTTCTACTACGATTTCGACCTGCCCCGCTCGCTCACCCCAGATGACCTGAGCGAGATCGAAACACGCATGCGCCGCATCATCAGCGAGGATCACCCCTTCACCTACCGCGAGGTCAGTGCCGATCAAGCCCGCGCCCTGTTTGCCGATCAGCCCTACAAGCTCGAACTGATCGAGGGGCTTGCCGCCGGGCAGGACGAATATGGCGAACAAGCCATCGGGAGCGGCCCGGTGATCTCGACCTATCGCCAAGCCACCTTTGAGGACCTGTGCCGTGGCCCACACCTTGAGCGCACCGGACAGATCAACCCGGATGCGTTCAAGCTGACCAGCATCGCGGGGGCATATTGGCGCGGCGATGAGCACCGCCCCATGTTGCAGCGGATCTACGGCACGGCATGGCCCACCGCCGATGAGCTAGCCCAGTACCTCTGGCGGCTCGAAGAAGCCGCCCGCCGCGATCACCGCAAGCTCGGCAAAGAACTCGACCTGTTCAGCATCTCCGATGAAGTTGGCCCCGGCTTGATCCTGTGGCATCCCAAAGGCGCACGCATCCGCGCCATTGCCGAAGACTTCGCCCGCCAAGCGCACTTCAGAAACGGCTACGAATGGGTCTATTCGCCCCACATTGGGCGGGCCCAACTGTGGGAAACCTCCGGGCATCTCGGCTTCTACAAGGAGAATATGTACGCCCCGATGGATATTGACGGCGAAGAATACTTTGCCAAGCCGATGAACTGCCCGTTCCATATCCAGATCTACAAAAACCACATCCGCTCCTACCGCGACCTGCCCCAACGCTACGCCGAATACGGCACCGTCTACCGCTACGAGCGCAGTGGCACGCTGCACGGACTCACCCGCGTGCGCGGCTTCACGCAGGATGACGCGCACATCTTCTGCCGCCCCGATCAAGTCGAAGTCGAGATCAACCGTGCGCTGGATTTCTCGCTCTACATCCTGCGCTCCTTCGGCTTGACCGACTTCACGGCGTACCTCTCGACCATGCCCGACAAGTACGTCGGCGATCCGGCCAATTGGGAGCTAGCCACTGCCGCGCTGCGCAAGGCGATTGAGGGGCACGATCTGCCCTATGCGGTAGATGCGGGCGGCGGCGCATTCTATGGGCCCAAGATTGACCTGAAAGTGACCGATGCGCTAGGGCGCGAGTGGCAGCTCAGTACGATCCAGTTTGACTTCAACCTGCCCGAACGCTTCGGGATGGAGTACATCGGTGAGGATGGACAACCGCACCGCCCCTATATGGTGCATCGGGCCCTGCTCGGCAGCATGGAGCGGTTCTTCGGGGTGCTGATCGAACACTACGCTGGAGCCTTCCCGCTCTGGCTGGCCCCCGTGCAAGCGGTGGTGATCCCCATTACCGACAACCACCTCGCCTATGCCGAGCAGGTGCAAGCCCGCCTTGCCGCCGCCGATCTGCGCGTCGAAGTCAATGCTAGCCGTGACCGCATGCAAGCCAAGATTCGCGCTGCACAGTTGCAAAAAGTTCCCTATATGCTTATAATCGGCAATAAGGAGATGGAGCAAGCCGCCGTTGCCGTTCGCACGCGCACCGGTGAAGATCTTGGCGCGATGCCGATAGACGCATTTCTGGAGCGGGCCCTAGCCGAGATCAACGAACGACGCTAGCCCACACGGGGCCGCCTGTCGGGCCTGCCCCATCGCAACAATGTTACGTAAGCAGAGGAGGGCCGCATGGGACGCTTAGTTATCGGCGTATTGATCGGAGCGGGCGTAAGTGCCGCCGCCGTGATGCTGCTCAGTCGGCGTTCCGGCAAGGAGCATCGGGAGAGCCTACAGGAGCGGCTCAAGCTGGCGCTTGCCGAAGGCAAAGCCGCCGCCGAGCAGCAGGAGCAGCAGCTGTGGACGGAGTATCGCAAGAAGCTGACCGACCCGCCCGTGAAGCCTGCGTCCAGCTTTCCTTCCACCAACTACCCGCCCTACTACTAGGCGGCAGGTGCGTGTCAGCCACCTATCTACCATCTAGCGCACTATCGCCGTAGCAACCAAGCGAGCGCGGGGTTCTGCCCCGCGTTCGGTGGACATCAGGCGCGACGTACATTCGGCTAGACAAGGATACCTACCTCCTATGGATGCAGAGATTCTGGCGATTGGCAGTGAGCTGCTGCTCGGCACAACCGTAGATACAAATACCGCCTACCTCAGTAGCCAGCTGGCCAGCATCGGCGTGAATGTCTACCGCACGGGCATGGTTGGCGACAATATCGAGCGCATTGCGGCGTGCGTGCGTGAGAGCCTCAGCCGCGCCGATCTGCTGATCTGCACGGGCGGCATGGGCCCCACCGTAGATGATGTCACCCGCGACGGGGTGGCATTAGCCGTTGGTCGCCCGCTTGAATTTCACCAAGCACTGTACGATCAGGTTGCCGCCCGCTTCGCATCGCTCCGCCGCCCCATGAGTGCGAGCAATCGGCGGCAAGCCTACATTCCGCAGGGCGCACGCCCGATCCCCAATCCGGTGGGCACCGCGCCTTGCTTTATGATCGAGAGTGAACACGGCACGGTGATTGTGCTGCCCGGTGTGCCATCCGAGATGCGCTACCTGTTTGAGCATGTGGTGCAGCCCTACCTGCGCGACGAGCGCGGCGTGCGCGAGGTGATCTTGGTGCGGGTGCTGCATGCCGTCGGGCTGGGCGAAAGTGTCATCGGGGAGCGCATTGCTGATCTGATGGAGCAATCCAACCCGACGGTGGGCATCTCGGCCAAGCAAGCCCGCTACGAGCTACGCATCGGCGCGAAAGCGGATAGCCCCGCTGCCGCCCAAGCCATGCTCGATAGCGTTACCACCGAGCTAGAGGCGCGGCTCGGCTCGGTGCTGATTGGCAGCGAAACGCTCGATCAGCAGGTGGTGCGGCTGCTCCAAGAGCGCAACCTCACGCTGGCCCTGTATGAAGGGCACGTCACCGCGCCGGTCTACACTGCGCTCCGCCACGCCATCCGGCCCACCACCCTGCTGCGCGGCGTGACGATCCACCCCCTCGATAGCCCCGTACCGGAAGGTGTCGCCGCCCGCGCCCACACTGGCGCAGTCAATGCCCGCGACCACTGGCGCAGTGCGCTGGGGCTAGGCGTAGAGGTGTCCGCCACCCCCGACGAACGCGGCTACCATATGGTGGTAGCGGTGCTGGTCACACCCGAAGGCCCACTGACACAGGAGCAGTATTACGACCTGCGCCAACGCGAGAACCTCAACTTCATCGGCACGCTGGGCTTGGGCATGTTGCGCCGCTACCTGCTAGGCGAAACAACCCCGTGACCGCCGCATAGCCCTGCAACCCCGCCGCAATCCAAAGCGTATGATAAATACAACTCTACTCGGCCTCAAGCATAAGGAGTATGCAGCGTGAATAATCCGGTAAACATTGACATTGGCGAAGCATTTGGCTTTGCCTTCAAGGACGACAAGTGGATCGTCAAGATCCTAGTGGGTGGCTTGCTGCTCTTCGTGCCTATCATCGGCACGTTTATGGCATCGGGCTACACCGCCGCCACTGCCCGCCACGTCGTAGATCGCCACCCTAGCCCCCTGCCAGAGTGGGACAACTTTGGGGATCTGCTTAAGCGCGGCTTCTTCTACCTCGTGATCGGTTTGGTGTATGCTCTACCGATCCTGTTGCCCATGTTTCTGTTCCTCTGTGTTTTGTTTCCGCTCGGTGCCGCTGCCGGGGATAGCGATACCGCCGCCGGAGCCGGACTGATCGGCTTGATGACGCTCTGCCTGATCCCGTTGGTCCTGATCTTCACAATCGTTGCCTCGCTGTTCTCGTATGCCGCCCTTGTGCGCTATGTGCAGAGCGACAAGCTGGGCGATGCGTTTCAGTTCGGCGGAGTGATCGAGATGGTGCGGGCCCAGCCAATGACGTGGGTGATGCTCCTGTTGGTAGGCTTCTTGTGTGGGCTTGTGGCGGGGTCTGGCTCGCTTTTGTTTGGCTTTGGGTTCCTGTTCACGACAATCTATGCCCAAGCCGTCTTTGGGCACGCGCTCGGCCAAGTGGCGGCGCAGCTATCCACCGCTGGGGCCCACGATTTCGGGCAGAATCAGTTCGATCCAAGTATGTAACGGAGCAAAGGCATAGGGCAGGCCACGCGAGCGAGCCTGCCCCGTGTCGCCCCACACGACCCGGGGCGCGTCAGCCCGCAGCAGCCCGTATCAATCTTCATCCACTGGCTCCACTGCACCATCACTCGCTGTCTTACGGATCTCATCGGGCGGGTCAATCCAGCCTCGCCGCAGCGCAAACAGCACCGCTTGCGTGCGGTCACTCAAAGCCAGCTTGCGGAGGATTGAGGAGATATGGTTCTTCACCGTCTGCGTGCTGATGCCCAATTCGTCGGCGATTTCTTTGTTGCTGCCCCCAGCGGCAATCCGCTCTAGCACCTGCAACTCACGCTCGCTCGGCGGCGGAAAGAGGTGTTCCGCATCGGGTGTAGTCGCTACTTCGTGGGGCAGGCTGCGAAACATCGAAAGCACCCGCCCCGCCACCTTCGGGTTCTCCCAAATCATATCGTTGATCACATACTCACCCATCGCCACACGGCGCAGGATCATCGCCAGATCCTTGGGCTTGATGTCTTTCGAGCAATATGCCGCCGCGCCCGCCTTGAGGGCCTGAAAGGCCTGTGCATCGTTTTCGTGCATGCTGAGCATCACCACCTTGATGCTGGGGTATTGCAGGCGCAGTTGGCGCGTCAAGTCCAGCCCGCTCATACCCGGCAAATTCAGATCGGCGAGCAGCACCGTCGGCTCTTGATTGGCACTCGTATTTTCGAGCCAGTGCAGCGCATCTTCGGCACTCGCTGCCTCACCAATCACAACGAGATCTTTCTCCGAAGAGAGCGCGTACTGGACCCCCTGCCGAAAGAGGGGATGATCGTCTACGATGAATAAATCTACGGTAGTGCCAATAGACATGCGTGCGGATCCTTTCCTTGTTGTTCCAGCCACTGCCGCAAGACTGCAAGCGGCTCATACACGGGGGGCATCCCCGCGTGGGTGAGCAGGCTATGCACTATCCCAAGCGGCAAGCCCACCACCCCACTATAGCTGCCCTGCACCTGCTGCACCAAACGGCCACCTAGCCCCTGAATGCCGTAGGCTCCAGCTTTGTCGCGTGGCTCACCCGTTGCAATATATGCCTCAATCGTGGCATCATCGAGCGGGGCAATCGTCACATCATTGGCACTCAGCGCAAGCTGCACGCCAGATGGCGTGGCGGGGCTATCGGCGACAGTTGGGGCGGCGACACACACGCCCGTGTAGACGGTATGCACCTTGCCGCTGAGTTGGCGCAGCATCCAGTGGGCATGATCGGGATCGTCGGGCTTGTTGAGGACCTGCCCTGCTAGCACCACTACCGTATCTGCACCGAGCAGCACCGCAGGCGCGTGATCGCGTTGGGCTTGCACATCAGCAACTTTGCGCCACGCCCGCAACGTCGGATGATCGTCGAGCGGAACTGGACAGGGCGGCAACGCGGCAAGGATTGGCGCAGGCACAGGAGCCAGATCACCGCGCTCTTCCACATCGGAGGTGTGGATGCTGAAGGGTAGCCCAAGCAGCGCGAGCAACTCGCGGCGGCGCGGCGATGCCGAAGCGAGGATCAGGGGCAGAGCTGTTGATGTAGAATACTGGGGTAACGAATGCTGACTCATTGTTTGGTCGTTACTACATACCTATCCCATACTTAGACAAGCCTTATCTTGATAATAACATGGGCAGCATGGAATGACAAGCAAGCACCACCTACCCGCTTCGCATTAGCCCCTACCCCGCTTTGGCTAGCCCGCCACACGCCGATATACCGCCAGCGTCTCGCGGGCGCAGCGTTGCCACGTAAACTGGGCGGCTTGGCGCGGCGCACGCTGGCGCAAATCGGCGGCAAGTGCCGGGCTGCCTAGCACCTGCTGCATCGCCTGCGTCAGCCCGTTTATGTCGGTGGGGGACACAAGCATTGCCGCATCGCCGGCCACTTCCGGTAGGCTGCTGGTAGTGCTGGTAATCACGGCTGCGCCACACGCCATCGCCTCCACCACAGGCAAGCCAAAACCCTCGAACAGCGAAGGGTAGACAAACAGCTCGGCGGCGGCATAGAGATCGGGCAGCAGTGCATCGGGCACAAAGCCGGGCAGAGCCACCCGCGCCCGAATCGCCTGCTGCTCAGCGAGCGCAAAGATCGGCTCAGCCTGCCAGCCGCGTGCCCCCGCAAGCACAAGGCGCGGCGCATCATCGCCGAGCTGGGCATAGGCGTGCAGCAGCGTGGTCAGGTTCTTGCGCGGTTCCAACGTGCCGAGCGCAAGAATGTAGGGCCCCTCGAAGCCGAGCCACGCTTGCACCCGTTGGCGGGCAAGCGCGGGTGGGCGCGGCGCGAAGTGCTGCTGATCTACGCCCAGATAGGTCGTTGTGATCCGCTCTGGCGCAACGCCAAGCAGGGCCGCGACATCCTGTGCGGTAGCGTGCGAGTTGGCAATGATCGCCGTAGCACGACGCACCATCTGCGGCAGAGCCAGCCGCGAATACCACCGATTGAGCGGCGTGTGGTGCTGCGGGTAGCGCAACGCTGACAGATCGTGAATGGTCAGGACAGTTGGGATCGGCAGCGCGGGTGCGATCCAATCGGTGCCGTGATAAACGTCGCAGCGCACACGATTGAGACCCCACGCCCGCCGATGGAGCGGGTGCAGGAGCGCGAGCCGCCAAAGCCGATTGCCCGCCGGAATCTCAAGGCGCGGCAGATCACGCAAGGCGGCAGGTAGGCGATCAAGCTGCATGGTGAGCGGGCGATTGTGGAGCAGCAGCAGATCGGGCGCATCAGGGAGGGTTGTGAGGGCGGCGGCAAGCTCGCGGGTGTAGCGGCCTACGCCTGCACTCTGGGCCAGTGCGGCTGTTATGTCGAAACACACACGCATGGGCAGGTGGCTCTCGGTTGGGCAACTGATGGGCAAGCTGAAGCAAACCTAGCCAACAGCAAAGCAGGCACGTATGCCCGGCATTGCTGTGTCAAAAGCGACCATTTCTCAGAGCTAGTGTGGGTAGATAAGCCACACGCTGCTCATAATTTTTACTCTACCAACATAAGCAGGGAACCTAAGAATAATCTACCCTGCTACTATTTCTCTCATCCGCTACTGTTTAACTCTAATTTTTCTAACTGTTAAATATCTCTGTTTTGATTATATGCCACTTCAGCTAATTTGTCAATAGCCTGCACAGAAACCGTGCGAGAAATTTTTGCAAAAGTTGGACATGCGGCGATTATGGTTTGACACTAGAAATTTCTGCCAAACAAAATATACCCCAATGCGCCCCGCCCTGCACCCGGCATCAGCCCGTCGCACACCGCCACCTGCCGCACCGTCACCCGCACCCCAATCCGATCTGGATCGGCGTGGTGGGCAGAGCCGTAGCCCCCGCGCACCGTTCCGCACCATGCAATGGGCTGGCAAGGTCGCACGATTACTGCGCGGCAGTGTAATCCGATTCGCGTCAGATCTGCTGCTTGCACTTGCAGAATCAGACTGAGAATGGTACTATGATTTATGCTATATTACTATGACGGGAGCAAAGAACACGCTATGATTTCAACCGTAACAACGGCAACCGTTTCAACTGTGACCACCGCAACTGCAACAGTCGGCGTACTGGGGGTATCGTTCGGCTTCATCGCCGTGATGGCATTGTGCATGTTGCTGGTGCAAAAAGAGATCATTGCAAGCAATCAACAGGATTGGGCTAAGCTGACCAGCCGTGCCCTGAATGTCGCCATTGTGCCTCTGTTGATCGCCTTCGTGATGATTGCGCTGGCAAAGCTACAAGCCGTCTTCGGCTAGTTCTCCGCCCTAGCGTACCTGAACCACGACGGGCAGGATCACAAAGAGCATGGAGTTGATCAACCCATGCGATATAGTCACGCCGAGAATACTTCCCGTGCGCTGCACGAGATAGCCGTAGAGTAACCCCACCCCCAGCACAAAGCCAAAGTCTACCCACGATTGGTAGCCGATGTGCAGGATTGCAAAGACGAGCGCAACAATCGGAATGGCCCATCTGCCGAGTACCGGCAAGGCGGTATGCTGCATCACCCCGCGAAAGACCAACTCCTCCATCAATCCGGTGCTAACAAAGATCACAACAATTGGGAACCATGTCGTTTGCAGATCAAGCCCCGCAACGAGCGGCGGCGGTTGCAAGATCACATATTCGAGGAAGCCGAGCGGAATGCCAGTGAGGGCGATCCAGCCTTCGGTACGCCATGCCCTACGGGTTGGGCGCACTATCAAGCCGACATCGTGGCGCGAGAGCTGCAACGTCTGCATGGTGACGAATGCGGCGGCAAACAGGGGGATACTGGTAATCAGCAGCCACGAAATGAACGGCAAGCCGGCCAGTGGCAGCGAAAGGCTCATAATGCGGATTAGGGGCCCTGCAACCAACGCCAGCAGGAAGCGGTGCAGGGGGTGCTGCCACCAGCGTGCGGTCAGCCCCAGCAAGCCAAGCAAGATCAGCAGGTGCAGCACCAAGCCGAGCATCGGATCAACGAACGTGGTCAGCAGTTCGGCGATGGCAAGCAGCACACAGTAGCCCAGTGTCACCGTTAAAGGCAACCACGCGGGCAATACGAGGGGAGCCGCCCCAGTGCTAGTGTTCGCCGCAAGCGATGGCAAAGTAGCCGGGGTGGGGTCGCGCTCAACTGACATCGGCAGTTCCCGTAAACGGCAATGCCACCACCGTCGCGGACACATCGCTTGCGGCTAGCCCCACCTGCGTGCCCGGCGCAGCGTGCGCGGCGCGGACATACGCCAGCCCGATCTGCCCGTAGCGCGGCGATTGCACGACACTCGTCAAGTCACCGGCCTCTTTGCCCTGCACCGAGAGCTTGTGCGGCGGCGGCGGCAATGCGGCATCGGGTGCAAAGCGTAGCCCGCGCAGCAGCTTGGCGATGCGGTTGCGGCTCTCCATGCGGGCGATGATCTCTTGCCCCACGTAACAGCCTTTGTTGAAGCTGATCGCATCCCATAGCCCAGTTTCGAGCGGGATATACTCTAGGGATAGCTCGTTGGGGTAGTGCGGGTAGCCCGCCTCCACCCGCATGATCTCCCATGCCGCATTGCTCAGCGGCACTCCACCCGCGTCATAAAGTGCGGTGCGAACATGTTCGGTAGCGGCAGCGGGAATGTAGAGCGTGTAGCCGCCCCCGCCGAGTGGCAACGTCGCCGCAATCTGCACGGCTACATCCGCGATGGTTGCCGCTGTAATGTTGTGCAGGGGCAGGGCAGTGAGGTCAGGCGCACCGAGCTTGGCAAGCAGGGCGGCACTCGTGGAGCCATACAGGGTGAGTTGGTGCACCTCATCGCTGGCATCGGCAACTTTGACCTTATCGTTGAAGAAGATATTCTTCTTGAGCAAGCTCAGCACGGTTGAGCGTTGCGGTGCGTTGGTAATCAGCATGAGCGCATCCGGCAGGGAATGGACGGTCAGCACATCAATAATGCGCCCGTTGTGGTTGGTCAGTACCGTGCGTATGCCCTGTCCAGCTTGTAACCGCTCAATATCATTCGTCGAGAGCCGCTGCAGCAGGCTAGCGCGGTCTTTGTCGCGCATCCAGATGCGCCCGGCATTGGTCGTATCATAGACGACGGCTCCGGTCAGAGCGGTCTGATAGTCAAGCATTGGCTGGCTCCTTACAATAAGCATCGATCATTGCTCAAACAGCACCCGATGGTATACGGATAGCCCAGATCATGATACGCTGTATTGTAACTGGTTTTGCCCGTTTGTGAGTCCAACGAGCCGAGATTGGATTGCGCCCCAGTACCAGATCAGGGTACAATACCAGAGGAGTCACCCCAGCATATGGACGTGTGCCTGATGAGCCACGCACAAAGGAATGTCAGATGAACCATGAGTTTGCCCCCTATCGGGCAGAGTTTCCAATCACGGAACGCTACGCCTTCCTCAGCCACGCGGCAGTATCTGCTCCATCGCAGCGGGTGAGCCATGCCGTACACGCCTTCCTCGAAGTAGTGCAGCACGACCATATTATGAACTACTACCGCGAGATGCTGCCGATGCAGGATGAACTCCGCCAGCGGATCGCCACCCTGCTCAATGCCCAGAGCAAGGACGAAATCGCCTTTGTGCAGAATACCGCTATGGGCATCAGCACGGTTGCGGCGAGCATTCCTTTCACATCCGGCGATAATGTGCTCGTGCTGGATGGCGACTACCCATCCAACATCTACCCGTGGCTGAATCAAGCCCATCGCGGGGTGCTGACTAAATTCGTGCCCCAGCGCGACGGCGGCTTGGATGTTGACCTGCTGGAGCAGCGCATTGATCGGCGCACGAAGGTGATCGCCCTCAGCACGGTGATGTTTGCCACCGGCTTTCGCAACGATATTGCGCGGGTGGGGCAGCTGTGCAAGGAGCGCGGGATCATCTTCGTGGTAGATGCGATCCAGTCGCTCGGTGCATTCCCAATGGATGTACAAGCCAACCACATAGATTTCCTCGCGGCTGGCTCGCAGAAGTGGCTTATGGCGCTAGGCGGCTGCGGCTTTCTGTACGCCAAGCAGGAGCGGCTGGACGAACTGGTGCCGGGTGCGTATGTGGGCACATCCAGCGTGGTTGATCCGATGAACTACCTTGATTACAACTTCACGCTGCAACCTACCGCCGAACGTTTCAACTTGGGCACACCAAACTGGGCTGGGATGGTTGCCCTGAATGCGGCAATTGCGTTACTGCAAGAGGTTGGCATCGAGCGCATCGCCCAGCAAATCCTGCGCCTGAACGATGCGCTGATCACTGATCTCGGCGAGCGTGGCTACCGCCTCGCGGCGAGCACTGCATCTGAACAGCGTAGCGGCATTGTGGTTGCCGAAGTGCCCGATGCCATGCACCGCTGCCAAGCCCTGAACGAGGCCGGCGTGATTGTCACGCCACGCGGCAAAGGCGTGCGGGTTGCTCCGCACTTCTACAATACTGTTGAGGAAGTTCTGCAAGTTGGCGAACTATTGGATCGTAGCGCAGCATGAGGTTTCGACCATGGCCACTCGCTATATAGACCCGACCACCGATTTCGGTTTCAAGCGGCTCTTTGGGCAAGAGCAGAGCAAGGAGGTCCTCAAGGGCTTCCTCGAAGCGATCCTTGCCCTGCCCGCGCCTATCGCCG
>JAAUTZ010000005.1:0-13905 GCA_012031225.1 Chloroflexaceae bacterium | reverse complement strand
GCCTCGATGACGACCCCGCCCACCTCCGCCGCGTGCAACTCTGCGATGTCGCCACCGGCTCCGTCTTCTACGACAAGCTCACCCTCGTCATCATCGAACTGCCCAAGTTTACCCAACCGCTCTCGGCGAACCTTGCCCCCGCCGACCAGTGGATCTACCTCTTGCAGCAGTTGCCCACGCTCGACGCGATGCCGCCCGAACTCGCCGATGAGCCGTTTGCCCGCGCCTTTGAGCTAGCCGCCGAAGCCGCCCTTTCGCCCGAAGAACGACGCAGCTACCAAGCCAACCTCAAGCGCGTGCGCGATGATGCCAGCATCCTCGAAACCGCCCGCCAAGCCGCCCGCCAAGAAGGGCTGCAAGAGGGCCGCGAAGAAGGCCGCGAAGAAGGCCGCGAAGAAGGCCGCGAAGAAGGCCGCGAAGAAGCCAAACTTGATGTAGCCCGGCGCATGCTCGCGGCGGGCTTGCCCCTCGCCACCATCGCCACCTTGACCGACCTCAGCGAGGCGGAACTGTACCGCCTTGCCGACGAATACCAAGCATAATTGTGTGGAGCTATACCCATTAGATATGGAGCAATGTTCATGAACCTGACTCGACTTTGGAGCATGCGGCTTGTGCCGATTATGTTGCTAGCACTACTACTAAGCAGCTTCCCCACCCACATCCCCGCCCCTGCACACGCCACGTCCACCCCAGATGCCGCGCTTGCCGCACCGATGGACCGCTGGATCGTCCAGCTTGCCGATGCGCCCCTCGCTCAGGCGCGTCTAAGCAATCCCGAATTGGCAATCCAAACGGCACAGCCCGGTACGTCGCGCCTGAATACCGAAACACCCGCCGCCCAAGCCTATCGTGGGCAGTTGCTCCAGCAGCAGCAAACCCTCTTCCAAACGGTACAGCAGCAGTTCCCAGCCGCCCAACTGCATCGCCAGTATCAGGTGGTGCTGAACGCTATCGGGATTGCTCTGCCCAACGCCACGACCACCGATCTGCAACGCCTGCAAGCCCTACCGGGCGTGGTTGCCATCTATCCCGACCTGCCGCACGAACTGCATATGTACTCCAGTAACGACCTGATCGGTGCAACCGCACTCTGGCAGAGTGATGCCATTGGTGGGCAAGCCAATGCGGGCGCAGGCGTAAAGATCGCCGTGATTGACTCTGGCATCCGGCTCGACAACCCCTTCTTCGATCCCACCAGTTACAGCTACCCTGAAGGCTACCCGCGTGGCGAAGTAGCATACACCACCCCCAAAGTGATCGTCGCCCGCCAATACATTCGCCCCGGCGCACTGCCGCTCGAAGGCAACGGCACGCCCGAACCCGGCGCAAACGACTCGAGCCACGGCACCCACGTTGCGGGCACAGCTGCGGGCAATGCCGATACTATTGCCACCATTGGCGGGTTAGCCACGCCTATCGCAGGGGTTGCGCCGCGTGCCTACCTGCTCAACTACAAAGCATTCTATGCCAATACATCCCCCTTTTCGGGCAGTGCCTTCTCGATTGAACTGATCGCCGCCCTCGAAGATGCGGTTCTCGATGGAGCCGATGTCATCAACAATAGCTGGGGTGGGCGGGCTTACGAACGCCCCGAAACCAACCCCATCGCCCAAGCCGCCGATGCCGCCGCCGCCGCCGGAGTGGTGGTCGTCTTCTCGGCGGGCAACGCCGGCCCTGATGCCAACACCGCCGGATCGCCCGCCTACAGCGACAACGTGATCTCGGTAGGGGCAGCAACCAAAGATCGCACCATCGCAACGGGCTTCGTAGATGTGGTTGCCCCCGCCGATGCCCCCGACACCCTACGCGGGCGACCTTTCGGGGAAGCCGCCTTCGGTGCGCCTGTTGGGGGTGTGCTAGGGCCGGTTGCCTATGTGCCGATCATCCTGCTTGATGGCAACGGGCTTGCCTGCGATCCTTTGCCCGCCGGAAGCCTGAGCGGGCAAGTTGCCCTGATCGAGCGCGGGCAGTGCTCCTTCAGCCTGAAAGCCTTCCACGCCCAGCAAGCGGGAGCATCGGCCGCAATCATCTACAACTCTGAAGCAGGGGGCGAAACCGTCCTCGCAATGGCTGCTGGAGATCGGGCGGCAGAGGTCTTTATCAGTGCGATCTTTGTGCCGCGTTCAATGGGAGTCGGGATGCTGGACTGGTATACCATCTACGGTGATGCCGCCCAAATCCGCATCGACTCATCAGCCCGCATCATTGAACAGACCGGCGACGTGCTGACGAGCTTCAGTTCGCGGGGGCCTTCGTTCCAAGCCACGCTCAAGCCGGATGTGATTGCGCCCGGCGATGCGATCCTCTCGGCCGGGTTCGCCAACGGCGTAGGGCTAGAGGTGCATCGCGGCTTCGGCTTAAGCTCAGGCACGAGCATGTCCGGGCCCCACGTCGCTGGCGGCGCAGCCCTCCTGCGCCAACTCTACCCAACGTGGAGCACCGCCGACGTAAAATCCGCGCTGATGGCTACCGCCGACCGCGCGGTGTGGCTCGATGCAGACCGCACCCAGCCCGCCAGCGTCATTGATCAAGGCGCAGGGCGGATCAACCTTGCCCGGGCCGCCAATCCCGGTCTCCTCTTTGATCGCCCTTCAATCTCATTTGGCAACACCCCTACCACGCTGGGCCAACCGACCCGCCTCGAAGCGGTTGTGACCGCCCGCAACATTACCGACCAGACCCTCAGCTACCGCCTGAGGGCCCGCGTCACGGATGCGCTCCCCTTTGGCATCAGCGTCTCCCCGTCGGAACTCACGCTAGGCGCACAGGAGCAAGGGCGCATTGTGGTGTCGGTTGAAATTCCCGCCGACCAAGCCCCCGCCGATTACGGTGGCGTGGTTGAGCTAGGCGGCGGTGTGAACGATCTGCATCTTCCGGTTTGGATCCGCACCCTCCCTGCCGAGCAGATCACCAAAGTGCTGCTGCTCGACAACGACGGCAGCAGCAGTCTCGGCTTGCGCGACTACTCCGGCTTCTACGGCGATGCACTCGCGGCGCAAGGCATCGCAACGACCTACCTCGATCTGGATGCCGTAGCAGGCGCAGAACAAACCCTGCCGCCATTGGGCACGCTGCAACAGTTCGAGATCATCATCTGGTTTACCGGCGATAACGACATCGGCACGGGGCAGCTCCCTGTACCAACCCCGCTCACCCCAATTGACCAGAACCTCGTGATCGCCTACCTCCAAAGCGGGGGCAAGCTGATTGCCAGTGGGCAGAATCTCGCCGACGCATCCGACCTGCCGTCTTCGCGCCCTGATCCGCGCTACGGACGTTCCGATCTGTTTGGCTATCTCGGCGCACAGTGGGCGGGGGATGACATCTTCGGCGCGGCTCCGGCGGAACAGCGCATCGTGACCGGTGCGGGCGAATTGCCGTGGACGGACAATCTGCGCTTGAACCTCTCCATCCCAGAGAGCGGCATCTTCTCAGGGGCAACGGGAGCCGGCAACCAAGTGCGTGTAGATGCCCTGCAATTCGGCGATGCCGACCCGCGCATCCCGCCCCGCTACACCGTCCCCTTCCTGCGGGTGCCGGGCACCCCCGACGGCATTTTTGTAGGCATGCAGAGTAGTGATAGCCCGACCCTCGAAAAGCCGCTTGTGGGCATTCCCTACCGCACCGTGAACTTGAGCTTCGGCTTTGAGGGGATCCGCGATGACGTGCCCGGCTTCACCCCGCGCCGCGCCTTCTTGCAAGAGGTGCTGTTCTGGACCGTAGACCGTCCGCAAGTCAGCCTTGCCAATAATGGGCTGACCGAGATTGCTGAAGCGGGCCAGACAGTTGATTTTGTAGCCCAAGCCAGCACCAATACGCCCGCTCGCATCATCCGCTATCGCTGGAACTTCGGCGATGGCACGCCCATCAGCGAGACGGCGGAAGCCAGCGTCAGCCACACCTATGCCGCCGCCGGAACCTATCAGGTGCGGGTGCAGGTCACCTCCAGCTATGGGCATAGTGCCCTCTCACCAACCGCAGCAGTGGTGACTGGAGCGCAGGCTACGCCGCTCGACCTCACCCAGACTAGCCTGAGCTTCGCCGAAACGGGCTACAGCATCAGTGGGCGATTTGCGGAGTATTGGCAGCAGCACGGCGGCTTGCCCGTGTTTGGCTTCCCGCTTGGCACACCCACTGGCAATGCACCGCTCGCGCAGATGTTTGAGCGCACCCGCTTTGAAGCCCACCCAGCCAACACCGCCCCGTATGATGTATTGCTAGGGCGGATGGGCGCAGAGGCCCTCGCCGCGCAAGGCATAGATTGGCGCGGCTTCGCCACTGTCGCCGCTGCCGACGTTGCCCCAGATTGCCTGTACTTCGCCGAGACCCAGCATAGCCTGTGTGGGGCATTCCTGCGCTACTGGCAACAGCACGGGCTAGAGTTCGACGGGCAGGCGGGCAAGAGTTACGCCGAGAGCCTCGCCCTGTTTGGCTTGCCCCTCAGCGAGCCGTACCAGCAGGTGTTACCGGATGGCACCGCAATGACGGTGCAGTGGTTTGAGCGGGCCCGCTTCGAGGAGCACCCGCAGAACCCAGCACCGTACCGTGTGCTGTTAGGGTTGCTCGGCAGTGAGGCAGCCGCGACGGGCGAGTAGTCCCAGAAGTGGGGAGCATAAAGCGGGAGATCAGAACGACCTCCCGCTTCGTTGTTTGTGATGGTTGCACAAGTAGCTGCTGTAGTGACAGCAGCTTTCTTAGCGATCATCCTATCAAATCAAACGGGAGATCACTTATATCACGGAGCCGCTGCCCATCAAGCATCGTTTGGAGGCTCCTTACTGCATCGGTTATGTTCAATTCGGTGATACTCTCACGCAACTCATCAAGGGCAAAGTGGTAGACACAATCAATATCGCCTGTCCCAAGCGCGAGCGATGCAATCCGGCTCGGCATAGGCTCACCAGTGATAACCGCAATGTGCGGCAAATGTCCCTTACGATTGCGGATCAGGTTGAGAGCTTCGGCGCGTGCATTCTGAGCGCGATCACTGCGGAGCGTCCATTTGCATGAGATACTCGCCTGTAACAACGGCTGCGTGGTATTGGCTGCACGCATTGCAGTGCGACGCGCAATCGTTTCATTGACCAATGGTTCTGCCGGATTGTGATTGATCTCGCGGTCGTGAAAAGGATAACGCAGCACGACAATATCTGGCCTAATCAAATAGTCACTGCCAACAATTGCGGCAAGGAATGGCGTGGCTTTTATAGCTTCGTCCAAAGCTGCAAGATGGGCATATTGTTCAAATTGGGCAATTGCTAAACGCCCACCCCCAATCTTGTGGGTAACTTCCCATGTACCCGGCAAGAGATGTTGCACATACTGCAAGGCAATTCGCAGATAATCGGCACAAATGACCTCAAACTGTTTGCCTGCGATCTGTCCGGCTAGACGGTCCCGCTCCTGTTTTCACCAAGCCGATGCAGAATACCGGTAGCAATCTGCACACTCAGAACACTATCTTTGTCGGCGTTGCTAGGAACACGTTGACTATCGGTACGCAGCATGGACTGAAGCAGTTCCTGATGGAACGCCCGCCGCAGTTGCCCAAAGACTGGCTCGGCAGTCATGCTTCTACCTCCGCTGGAATCTGCACATACCGTTGCGAGGTGAGACACGCATAAACTTGTCGGGCAACCGCGCAGGCAACTGGAGGAGGGAAGGCATTACCCACTTGACGGTATGCAGCAGTCTTTCGTCCCGCAAACTGCCAATCATCAGGGAAGCCTTGTAAACGGGCAACCATGCGTACTGTGAGCCGCGGCGCACCCACAAAATCGGGGGCGGGAGGTTCATCCCAAATGCCGAGACCATCCACCCCTAGCGCAGCCCACGCTTGACGAGCACGGGAAGGACCAAGATCAGGGCCTCCGTGTTTTAAGGAACCGCCAACAATTGTGGGGGCAATCGTATTTGCTTGCTGGCTCCATGCCCTAGCCCCGCGCCAACCCCGTACACTCATCAGATCATAGAGGATAGTCCCAACTGTCGGTGGTTCATAGGGGAGTTTCTGAGGCCAGCGAAAGGTATCTGCGAATGCATGTCGTAGAGCTACACACACAACTCGCGGGCGCAGTTGCGGCACACCGAAATCTGCCGCATAGAGCAGTCTCCAAGCCGCAGTATACCCCAGCTTGGAGAGGTAGGTATCAATATGAGCGCGGTATGCGGCGAATACCGGATGCAACAGTCCGCGCACATTCTCAAAGATGACGGCTTTGGGGCGGACTTCATCAATAATACGCAGGGCATCAGGGAATAGATTGCGCTCATCACGTTCACCAAGCTGCTTCCCCGCAACGGAGAAAGGCGGGCACGGCAACCCTGCTGCGAGGAGATCTACGCCGGCATAAGAGCTACCATTAAAATCCACAAGGTTAGATTCGATCACATTCCAATGCGGACGATTTAGTCGCAGTGTATCACAGCAGTGCTTGTCTATATCAAGTGCTGCGACATGTATAAAACTGGCTTGTTCTATCCCAAGTGCTTGCCCACCGCCGCCTGCACACAACTCAATAACATGCATCGGGTAGGCTGATCCAGCCGCTTCGTGATGTAGCCTCATAGCCACACCTCCGCGCTCTCGCTACGGTACGGCACAAAGCCGCGAGCCTGATAATTGGCAAGGGCATGCGGGCCATCCAGCGTGCAAGTATGCACCCACACCCGCTCGGCTCCATCGACATACGCCTGCTGAATGCCCACCGAGAGCAGATACTTGCCTAAGCCACGCCCATGAAATTGGGGGATCAAGCCGAAGTAGGCAACTTCGGTACCCGGCTCATCCGAAGCCGTATTCAGCTCGACATAGCCTGCGGGTGTGCCCCGCAGATACAGCACCAGCAGCGTGACACTCGGCAGACCCAGATACGTATACAGTTGCTCATCGCTCCAACTGAGCCGATCCCGCCAGTAGTAATCTTTGCCCACTGTACCGTATAAGAAGTGGTAGAAAGCGGGCAGCGGCTCGTGCGCGATCTGCACCTGCACATCCGCATGGTGTCGCCACTGGGCCCACGCCGGGCGGAACTGCGCTTGCGCTGGGATTTCGAGGTATGTCGTCGTCACGGTGACGAAACGTGTGCCAACGAACGGAGGGCTACTCATGGAGTTGGGGTATGCGTGTCGCTGTGATCCGCTTCGGCTGGCTCAGTATCAGGCAGGATCGGCAACGGCAGCACGCCGCCGCCCTCAGATCCAGCACTGCCCTGCGGCGGCAGTGCGCCCGGCGGGGGGCTATCGTCCGGCGCACGCACCCCCAACACAATCCGGCTCGTGCGTGGAATGTACTCGCCATTCCCAATCGGCTTGTTATTTGCCAGTGCGCTCACCACCGTGTTCGGGGCGATCTGGTCAAAACTCGCGCCAATTGTCTCGCGCCGTTGCACATCCACATATTCGAGATTCAGATCGAGCTGGAGCAGGATTTGCACCGCATCCTCACGCGGCAGCCCAATCACCGCGGGGAAGGCGATCACATCGCCCATACTCACCGCGAGGAAGATCGTATCACCGGGCTTGACCTGCTCCGCTGCAACCGGCTCGTGGCTAATCACCCGATCTTTCGGAACCAGTGCATTCGACTCGTAGGTGACATCTACGTTCAAGCCAAGACTTTCCAGTTCGCTCTGGGCAACACCGACCCACACGTTCACCAGACTCGGCACGCTAATAAACTGTGGCCCTTGACTCACAATATAGCCGACTTCACTGCCTGCACGCACATCACTCCCCGGCAGGACATTCAGGCTTACGACAGAACCCTGCGGAACCTCTGGATCGAAGATGGTCCTGAGCAGCACGGGCACAAGGTTTGCTTGCCGCAGCCGTAGTTGGGCTTCGTTCTCGGCCAAGCCGATCACATCTGGCACTTGTACTGGCGGCACGGGCGTAGCGGTTGGCGGCGTAGTTGGCGTAAGCGTCGGGATGCGGCTTGGCTCTGGCACGAGGCTCTCATCCTGCTCCACTGGGGTGGCCCTCCGCTGCGGCGATGGGCTAGGGGCAACATCGCTTGGATCGGTGGGGGTTGGGCGGATCAGCGGTGTAGGCACAGCAATCACCACCCCATCGCGCTGGCTAGGGCGCATCACCATCGGAATAGCAAATAGCACAACCAAGCCAACCATCCACAGAACGAGCAGCGAGGCGATCAGGGCAATGCCACAGCCGTGCCCCTGTTGCTGCGGTGGGCGCGTCGCCACAGCGCGGGCGGGCGGCATCGCCGGGCGGTGCAGCGTGGGAGCCGCAGTGCCCGCCGGAATAGTCAGAGCCGCCGAGTTGCCGGTGCGCTGCGTCACCGTGCCAGAGCCGGTATGATACTCGCGTTCGCGGTACTCGGCGGGCGCAGGCGAAACAACCGTCTGCTGCTCGGCAACGCCGCGATACCGCTGCAACTGCTGCGCGAACACCCGCGCACTGACGGGGCGTTGGTGCGGGTCTTTGGTCATTGCGCGCAGCACGAGGGCTTCGAGTTGCGGCGGCACCAGCGGATTGAATTGGCGCAGGCGCGGCGGCTCTGCCCCAACATGCTGCATCACCACACTCACTGCACCCGTGCCCACAAACGGCAACCGCCCCGTGAGCATCTCGAACAGCGTCACGCCAAGCGCGTAAATATCCGATTGGGGCGCGGCAAGCTGGCCGCGTGCCTGTTCCGGCGAGATATAATCGGCAGTGCCAAAGGTGATCCCGGCTTGGGTGTGGGAAGTACTGAGGTGGCTCTTCGCAATGCCGAAATCGGCAATCCGCACATGCCCATCGGGGGTCACCAAGATATTCTGGGGCTTAATGTCGCGGTGGATCAAGCCGAGTTGGTGCGCTGCTTCTAGCCCGTAGGCAACCGCTTCAGCAATCGCTACCGCATAGGGCACGCTGAGCGGAGCCTCACGATTGATGATCGTCTTGAGGTCTTCGCCGTCCACAAACTCCATGACGATGTAGTGCGTATCGCCGTCGCGCCCAACATCATACACCTTGACCACATAGGGATGATTGAGGATCGCTGCCGCTTGCGCCTCGTGCTGAAAGCGGCTGAGGAAATCGGCATCGTTGCTGTAGTGCGAGCGCAACACCTTGATTGCAACCGTGCGATTGAGACGCAAATCGCAGCCCCGATAGACGACAGCCATGCCGCCTTCGCCGATCTTGGCTTCGATTTTGTAACGTTCGTTCAGGATCGTCGGCTGCATGCTCTGCCTGTTGCCTCGTGCGGACTACGCATACACCTCTGCATTGAGAAGGTTACGATTTATTGTACAATTATGGTTCCTGTGATCTCAGCAGTTTGTCAGGAATCCTCCCCTTTCATTATGGCACGCGATACGGTGAACGTCAAGCAGATGAAAGGCGTATTTTGGCCGGCCCGCAGGTGCTTTGGCGAACAGGCCGATCAGGCTCATCAGACCTAGCGCACATCCCGCTACGAGCAGCATACGCTAGCCGCACAGCGGGTGGGACTCCAGCCATGCCACAACCTGCGCCGCGTGCGTATCGGGTGGAAAGACTGGGTAGAAAACATGCGTGATCTTTCCTGCATCAACAACAAGCGTCAGCCGCTTGAGCAAAGTCATTCCAGCTCCCACGAAGGTGGGCAAGCGCAACGCCGATTGCACGGCCAAATCCGCATCGCTAAGCAGCAGAAATGGCAGATGCAAGCGTTGGGCGGCCTCGTGCTGGAACATGCTCGCTTGTGTGCTGAGACCATATACAGCGTGCACACCAGCTGCACGTAGCTCGCTATAGTGATCGCGGAAAGCACACGCCTCAGGGGTACAGCCGCGTGCGCCGGGGATCATATCCCACCCCTCTGGCAACGGTACATCTGGGCGGCCAGTCATCGGGTAGCAATAGATTACGATACGCCCCGTGAACCGCGCCAAAGCCACCTGCGTCGCATCACTTGCGGGAAGCACAAGGTCGGGCAGGTGCAGACACGGCAGATGATCGGCGGCCCCATCATCACGCGGCGCGGGGAGATCAGCAGGAAGCTGCAAGAGACTCGTCATCGTGATCGTACTCCGTTGTCCTTATTTGCGGATGAGCTAATCGGGAACCACAACGAGCCGCGCAGCGGGTGGCCCCAGCCATGCCACAACGCCGGCCCAATAGCAACGGGGCAGCACCATGCTGCCCCGCCTAAGCATCAAGCGTACTGATGCACCGTTACTTGACTTCGGCCACCGCGCCGACTTCTTCCAGCTTCTTCTTGCCGGCTTCGGCTTCTTCCTTGCTCAGTGCTTCCCGCACCGGCTTGGGCGCAGCCTCAACCAAATCTTTGGCTTCCTTCAGCCCCAAGCTGGTCAGCTCACGCACCACCTTAATCACCTGAATCTTGTTCGCCCCGATCTCCTTCAGGATCAGGTCAAACTCCGTCTGCTCCTCCACCGGTGCAGCCGGAGCCGCATCACCACCACCCGCGCCCGGCATCGGCATACCCATCATCGGCATGCCCATTGGCATCGGTGCGGCTGCCGTCACGCCCCACTTGGTCTCCATCTCCTGCTTCAGCTCAACCAGTTCGAGGACGTTCAATCCCTCGATTGTCTCTAGAATGCCGAGTACCTTTTCGCTAGCCATAATCTGTGTGTCTCCTTATCTGTATTGGACTTCGTTTATTCGATTCCATATTCATGGTGTGCGGGCCATACGCCCACACAAGATTGATCTTCACCTTCGCAAACAGGCAGAGCCTACGCCGGTGCGCCTGCTTCGCCCTCCTGTAGCTGCGTAATGCGGGCCTGCAACACGCCCACCAACTCGCCCGGCACCGCCTGCAACACACCCACCAGATCGGCAACCGGCGCATTCAGTACGCCTACCAGCCCCGCCAGCGGCGACTGAATACCCCCCACAATCTGGGCTAACACCTGCATACGCGACGGGAGCTTTTCCACATCTACCAAGCTGTCTGGTTGCAGCAGCGTCTTGCCCAGCAAGCCCCCGCGCACCTCCAGCTTCTGCTGCTCTTTGAGATACTGGTTAAACAGCTTGGCTGTCTCAGCCACATCATCATATACAAATAGTACCGATGTAGGGCCTTCCAGCAACGGCTCAATTGCCTCTAGCCCATTTTCACGGGCGGCAATTCGCAACAGCGTATTCTTGGCAACGATTACCTCTGCCCCTTTGGGGCGCATACGCTTGCGTAGCTCCGAGAGTTCGTCTACCGTCATGCCGCGATAGCTCGCTACCACCGCAAACTGGACCCGTGCCATCTTCTCATTCAGCTCGGCTACCGTTTGAATATTGCGCTGATTCGGCATCGTTTCACCTCCTCCTATGCCACTAAAAGACTAATCGCCACACCCTACCGGAGGATGTGGCGACCTTTAGCTACCTGTAGCGCATCAGCGTGTGGGGCATCCACGCGGCGCACCGTTGCACCGCATACCACCGCAACGCGATGAATTCTGGCAGAAAGGAGCCACCTCGGTTGGCATACATTAAGGGGCATTGCCCCGCCAACTGTCTTCGGTAGGCTCGGGATTGGCTGTTATGGAAAAGCCAATCCCGTGAGAACACTATCAGTTTGGTATGTTCGCAAGCAACCCCGCCCTATGGCTAGAGTACCTGTGCATCAGCCGGATTGACGGGCACACCGGGGCCCATCGTGCTTGTCAGCGTCACGCTCCGCACGTAGGTTCCTTTTGCGCCACTTGGCTTTGCCGTGCGGACGGCATCCATCAATGCGGCAAAATTCTCGCGTAGCTGCTCATTGCTGAAGCTCGTCTTGCCAATCGCAACATGCAGCAGACCGGTGCGGTCATTGCGGAACTCAACGCGCCCACCCTTGACTTGGCGCACCGTGTCGGCAATATCATTCGCCGCCACCACCGTGCCACTCTTGGGGTTTGGCATCAGCCCGCGTGGGCCGAGCTTGCGCCCCAACCGCCCGACTTTCCCCATCATATCCGGCGTGGCAATCGCCACATCGAAATCGAAGAAGTTCTCTTTGTCAATCCGCGTCATCAGTTCATCCGAGCCGACAATATCCGCGCCCGCTTCTTCTGCGGCGCGGGCTGCATCGCCTTGGGCAAACACCAGCACGCGCACCGTCTTGCCTGTGCCGTGCGGCAGCGTAACTGTCGTGCGGATATTCTGATCCGCGTGGCGGGGATCAATACCGAGCTTCAGGTGCGCCTCAACAGTCGAGTTGAACTTGGTGAAGGCCGTCTCTTTGACCAGCGCAATCGCCTCATCGGGCGAATACAAGTTATCGCGGTCAACCTTCTTCAGTGCTTCGAGATACTTCTTACCGTGCTTCGGCATAATGTTCCTCCTTGTGGTGCAAGCAGAGCAATTGCCCCTCCCACATCGTATTCGCTCCGTTACTCGTCTACAACAACAATGCCCATGCTGCGGGCAGTGCCCGAAATGGTGCGGACGGCCATATCCAGATCAGTGGTGTTCATATCCGCCAGCTTGACTTGGGCAATCTCCTGCACCTGCTTCTTCGTGATCGTGCCCACCGGATTGCCCCGACTCGGCGTGGGTGAGCCACGACTCGCCCCCGCCGCTTTCCGCAGCAGGTCAGCCGCAGGCGGCGTGAGCAACCGCAACACAAAAGAGCGATCACTGTAGATCGTCACTTCAGCCGGAACCACACTCCCAGCTTGGGCGGCAGTCTTCTCATTGTACTCTTTGACAAACCCCATAATGTTGATCCCGTGCTGACCAAGTGCCGGGCCAACTGGGGGGGCTGGAGTCGCTTTGCCAGCCATCAGCTGGATCTTTACGACGGCCACAAGTTTTTTTGCCACGCTTCTCTCCTCAACAAGATTGGTTCCACAAACAGAGAACGCAAAGCGCATCGGCAGAGCCGCTTGCTACTTCACGTTCTCAGTTGAACGTTCTGCGCTATCGTTTAATCCACAAGCCGCGTCACTTGTAGGAAGTCGAGGTCAATCGGGGCTTCGCGCCCAAAGAACGACACCAACACCCGCACCCGTCCGCGCTCGTGATCAATTGCATCTACAATCCCCTCGAAATCGGTAAAGGGCCCGTCGGTAATCTTGACTGCTTGGCCCACTTGGTAGCTGACGCGTACCTTCGGTGCTTCCGATTCCATCTGCTTGAGGATCGTCTTGATCTCACTATCCTCAAGCGGAGTTGGGCGGCTACCGTGCCCAACAAAACTTGTCACACCCGGCGTGTTGCGGACGACATACCATGAGTCATCGGTGAGGCGCATCTGCACCAATACATAGCCGGGGTAGATTTTCTTGCTGACCGTGCGGCGTTGCCCATTCTTGATCTCGATCTCCTCTTCAGTCGGCACAATCACACGGTAGATGTTATCGTGCATCTCCATCGAGTCAATGCGATGCTCAAGGTTCTGCTTCACCTTATTTTCATAGCCGGAGTAGGTATGGATCACATACCACCGCGCTTCGATCTGATCATCAGGGGCCGCAGCATCAGATGATATTTTTGGTTCGTTGTCTGTCATGATTTCTAATCATGCTGACACACTTACGCTGTGTCCAGCATTACTTCATTCGGTACAGCGGTTACGACACCACATCGAGCAGCAAGGTGTAGAGCCAGAGGAAGAACGAGTCAACCCCAAACAGCACCACGCCGATGACTGCGGAAACCGCAATCACAAGGATCGTGAGGCGGATAATCTCCTCGCGGGTAGGCCAAACGACCTTTTTAATCTCTGCGCGAGTATCCCGCAACAGCTGTACTGGTGCGGATACCTGCTCTTTATCTTTCTTCTCGGCAACCGTCATGCGTGCCTCTTTGTGTCCCTCTGACAGGTAATCGTCAGGCTACTTGATAATCTTAGTCACGACCCCTGCGCCGACGGTGCGCCCGCCTTCGCGGATGGCGAAGCGCAAGCCCTCTTCAATTGCGACGGGCACAATCAGCTCGATCACCATCTTCACGTTGTCGCCC